>CAYXVY010000189.1:0-6160 GCA_964468745.1 uncultured Planctomycetales bacterium
CGTCCAGGCCTCGGCCATCGCGGGGTCGAGCTGGATCGCGAGGTCGTAGTCGGCGATCGCGCCGGCGTAGTCGCGCGCCGCCTTTTTCGCGTTGCCGCGATTGTAGGGGTAGTCGGGCTCCATCGGGTTGAGCCGCATCGCCTCCGTGTGGTCGAGGATCGCCGCCGCGACGTTCTGCCGGACGATGTGCTGGAGCCAGCCGCGGTTTCCGTAGGCGTAGTCGAATCGCGGGTTGACGCGGATGGCGTTCGACATGTCGTCGAAGGCGCCGTCGTAGTCGTCCGAGTCCATGCGGGCGAGCCCACGCATGAAGTACGCCCACGCGTGGTTGGGATTCCGGTCGAGCGCCTTTGAGTACGCGTCGACGGCCGACTTGCGATTGTCCTTCGCAGTCAGGCCGATGAGGACCCAGTACTCCTCGGTCCCCATATCGGCGCCGAACAGTTGCAGCCCGTCCTCTGCCTTGCGTCGAGCGTCGGCCGGCTTGTCCTCCTCGTACGCGCAGAAGCACTGGGCGAGGTGCTCCTCGATCGTGCCGCCCCGTCCGGCGGCGCGCTTCATGTAGGCGGCCGCCTTCCGGTGCCAGTCGCCGGAACGCGCCTTGCTGCGGGCCCCGCGGCCCTGTCCCGACGTCAGCGTCTTGTGCATGGCGCGCTCGAAGCACAGGCGGCCGAGGTAGTAGGCGACGAGCGGATCGTTCGGGATCGTCGCCTCGGCCTTGAGCAACGCGATTTCCGCGCGGACGGAATCGCCGACGAGGAACCGGCCGGCGCCGATGACCGCCCACGCCTCGCCGAATCGGGCGTACGCCGGCTCGCGAGCGCTCTGCTCGAGGGCGTCGAGCGCCGTCTCGAGCTTTTCCAGCTTCGACCGGATCGCGATGCCGCGGATGTAGAAGATCGGGCGCATCTCCTTGATGAGCCCTTCGAGCGGCCGGATCTGCTCGAACAATTTGTCGCGCACCTGCTTGGCGTCGCGGTCGGCGCTTTCGACGGCCAGCTTCTTCGCGAGTTCGTCGCGTTCGGCCTGCTGCGCGGCGAGCTGCTTCCTGCACTCGTCGCGCATCGTGCGCAGCGCGCGATCGTCCTGCAGGGCGAGCGCCTGGTCGCATTCGGCGACGGCGCGGCCCCAGTCTTTCGCGGCGTGAGCCTTGCGCGCTTCATCGGCGGCCTTTTCGAACGCGCCGCTGCTCATCATTCCCAAAGCCAGGACGCCGACCGCGATCGCCACGCCCGCGGTCGAGAGCACGGCGATCACGATCGCGCGACGCTGCGACAGCCGCTTCGACACCTTGTACCAGAAGCTCGGCGGGTGCGCCTGGATCTCCTCGCCGTCGAGGTACCGGCGCAGGTCTTCCGCAAAAGCGGCCGCGGACTTGTACCGCCGGTGAGGCTCCTTCTCCATCGCCTTGAGGATGATCGTCTCGACGTCGCGCGGCACGTCCGGGCGGAGCGATCGGGGCGGAGGGGGCTCGCCATGAATGACGTTGCGGAGGATCCCCGTGCTGCTCTTGCCGTCGAACGGCGGCCTGCCGCAGACGAGGGCGTAGAGGGTGGCCGCGAGACTGTACACGTCCGTGCGCGCGTCGAAGCGCTTGCCGGACGCCTGCTCCGGCGACATGAACGACGGCGTGCCCATGACCGTGCCCGGTCGCGAGATCGTGCCTCCGTCGTTCCGGCTGCGCGCGATGCCGAAGTCGAGGACGAAGGCGCGGCCCGACTTGTCGATCATGATGTTCGTGGGCTTGAAATCGCGATGGATGACGCCCTGTTCGTGGGCGGCGTGCGCGGCCGTGGCGGCGTCGCGGATCGCGGCGCAGGCCTTGCGGACAGGTAGCTTGAGCTCATCAGACGTACTCCCATCGATGAACTGCATCGCGATGAATCTGCGGCCGTCGGCTTCGCCCGCCTCGTAGACGGCCGCGATGTTCGGATGCGTGACGCCGGCGATCGACTGCGCCTCGCGCTGGAAGCGGAGAAGGTCCGCGTCGGAGCGGCCTGGCAGGAGCAGCTTCAGGGCCACCCATCTTGCGAGCGCCGCATCCCACGCCTTCCAGACCTCGCCCATGCCGCCTTTGCCGATGCGGGCGACCATCGTGTAGCGGCCTATGACGCGATCGGGCTTCTCGCGTGCGGCCTTCACGTCCGGGGGGAGGGGGGCGTCGCTCACAGGAGTAAGAGTATAACGAGCGTCACGCGCGTCTGTTTCGGGCGGTTCTGTCCGATCGCGACCGCTCGCCAAAAGGCGTGAATCGGCGTGCCGGGCCTGATAATCTGCTGCCCTGACGTCACCGCAGACCGTATCCACGTCGACGCTGTCCGCCCAGTTGAAAGAGGCGGGCCTGTTGGTGTCCGTGCGCGGGCCCGACGTGAAGCTCGACGGCATCGCTCCGTCTGAGTCGGTTCGACCGGGCGCGCTTGTGTTCGTCGAGAGCGAGGCGCATGTCGCGCGTGCGGCATCCGCCTCCGCCGTGGTCACGCGTCCGGAGCTGGAAACGCGCTTTCCCGCGAGCGCGACTGTCCTCATCACGAAAGACGTGCGGATGGCGATGGCGCTCATCGGGCAGCGGAACTTCGATCGCGACGTTCGTGCCGAGCACACGCCGCGTCTGCATCCGACGGCGTCGATCGACGCATCGGCCGTCGTGGCGAAGACGGCCTGCGTGGGGGCGAACGCGGTCATCGGGGCTCGCGCGCGGATCGGTGAACGCGCCGTCGTGATGGCGAATGTCGTGGTAGAGCACGACGCGATCGTGGGCGACGATACGGTGCTGCATCCGTCCGTCGTTCTGGGGTACGGATGTCGCGTCGGGTCCGGCGTGATCGTGCGTTCGGGAGCGGTGATCGGCTCGGAGGGGTTCGGGTTCGCGCAGGACCGCCATCGTAAGAGCCATCGCATTCCGCAGACGGGGATCGTGGTCATCGCGGACCGCGTGGTGATCGGCGCGAACTGCTGTGTCGATCGCGCGACGCTTGGCGAGACGCGCATCGGCGCTGGGACGATCATGGACAACCAGTGCCACGTGGCGCACAACGTGGTGATCGGCGAGGACTGCATCTTCACGTGCGGTTTGCAGGTGGCGGGGTCGACGCGGATCGGCAACCGGGTGATGACGAGCGGCCAGACGGGGATGCTCAATCATCTGACGATCGGGGACGACGCGGTTTTCCTGCTGCGCGCGGGGGTTGTGACGGATGTGCCCGCGGGGGCGACCTATACGGGGATTCCGGCGCGTCCGCACAAGGAGTTCGTGAAGAACTTCGCGGCGCACGAGCGGCTTGCGGAGATGCGCACGACGCTGCGCGAGCTGGAGCACAAAATTGCGGCGCTGGAGGCGGGAGCGCAGCCGAAGGGCAACGGAAAGCGCTCGACTAAACGTCGCAAGCGGAAGACTTAGCAGGGCGGCGGACCGCTACTCGCTCACCTCGACCGACTGCGGCTTTGCCATCGCGTACTTGCCGGGCGAATAGTACTCGTACGCATGGGCGCGCGGCGACTTCGCCACGACCGGATACTTCGCGCGCAGGTCGTAGGAGAACGTGATCTCCTCGTCCTTCTTGATCGCGCCGAAGTAGAGCGTGACCTGGCGGCCGCTGACGGCGTACTTGTCGATGCGCTTCGCGGCGACGAGCTTGTCGAACGCCTCCGTCTCGACGGCGAACCCCGGCGGGATCCCGAGGTCGGCGATCACCATGAAGGCGCCCGGGCCGGTGTACCGCAGCGTCACATCGCACCGCATCCGGTCGTTGCGTGCGAGCTTCGTCTTGTCGAACTTCGTCTCGATCGAGATGGGTGATTCCTGCTCCGTCTCCGGCACGAGCGACCACGGGATCCAGCAGCGCGCCGCAACCTGCGCCGAGATGCGCGCGTCGCACTCGATCTCGATCTCGTTCGCCCCTTCGTGGAGCGCGTCGGTGACATCGATCTGCTGGACAACGTCGTGGTTCTGCGCGCTGATCGCGTCGGCCTTGAACGCGCGGCCGTTCACGCGGATCGCGACCGGCATCGGGCGTTCGGGGATCGCCGCCTTGCCTGCAAGAAGCGCCTTAATGGCGACGATCGTGGCCGAAGTCGTGCCCCACCCGCCCTGCGGATCGCGCAGGCGGAGAAGGCGCGTGGATTCCTCGTCGAGTTTTGCCGATCCCTTTCTCGCCATCGCCAGGACGGCGAGCGCCGTGGCGTCGGCGGTGCCCGGACCGTCGAGTCGTGCGATGACCTCCGCGGCGCGGGGCGAGTTCGCCTTCACGAGCGCGTTCGCGATGAGCGCGAGCGTGTACGGGTTCTTCGCGTCGCCGAGATGCGATTCGAGGTACGCGACGCCGCGCGGTTCCGCGACGCCCGTCTCGAGGATCGCCCACGTCACGAATGCGGTGATCGTCAGGTCGTCGCGCACCGCGCTCCACGAATACGCATTTCGATCCATCGTCCAGCGGCCGTCCGACTGCTGTTTCGACGCGAGATACGCGCGCGTCCGGGCGAGGATGGCCGTGTCGATCGGATAGACCGCGTTGATGTCGTGGAACTCCATCAGCCCGTAGGCGCTGAGGACGGTGTTCGCGGGCGCCTTGCCGTACCAGTCGAAGCCGCCGCCGCTGACTTCGAAGCTGTAGAGGCGTTGCACGCCCTGCGCGAGCGCCGCCTCGCACTTCATCCGCCATTCGGGGGTCAACTGACCCGCCGCCTGCAGGTAACTCATCACGAGCGCGTTCGGATAAGTCACCGAGGAGGTCTGCTCGAATCAGCCGTGCGGGACGCGGATCATGCTCTCGAGACCCGCGACCGCCTCCGTGAGACGCGACGGATATAGCCGCACCCACATCCGGCTCGCTTCGTCGATCGCGTCGGCGGGCAGGTCGAGCTTCAACTTCTTGAGCCCGTTGACGCCGGCGTTTTCGACGAAGTTCGTCTCTTTGCCGTCGGGCATGATCTCGATCTTGCGGCGCACGGCGTCCTTCACCGCGCCGCTCGAGGCGAAGGCGGCGACGTAGTGCGTGCCCGGCGCGACGGCACGGATCTTGAAGTAGACCGAGCGCACCTCGTTGGGGGCGAGCGTGACGGTCGTCTCGGGCTGGTTGCGCGTGTCGAAGCCCGGCCCCGTCTCGAGCCGCAGGGTGACGTTCTGCGGCGCCTTCAGGTAGTTGCTGCATACCACGGGCACCGACAGGACATCCCCCTGCGTGAGAGACACGGGGAGGTCGACGTCGATGAAGAAATCCTGGAAGACGCGCACGCCGGAGGTGGAGGCACCGAGCGCGCCGCTCTTCGACACGCCGCTCGCGGTGACGCGCCACGTCGTGATCGAGTCCGCGCCCGGGACGGTGACCGTCGCATGGCCGTTCTCATCGGTGATCACGGCAGGGTTCCAATAGAGCGTTTCGGGGAAGTCTTCGCGGATGCGAACGCCGGGGTCGGACTTGCCGCCGGGCACCATGGCTGTTACTTCACCGTCTGCGGCCATCTTGGAATTCCGGACACTGCGAGCAAGTGATGGAAGCAGTATGGCGCTGAGTCCGCCGATAATGCAAACGACTACCAAGCCTGCAACGACCACACCATGTTCCGATGAGACGTGGCGTGTCATGCGAACGAGAGCGTATAACGCGAGGAGTATGAACCCGCCAACCATTACGCCGAGGAGATAGCCGTTGTACGTCCGCCTGAAATTGAGAACGGCATCTAAACGTTCCGTGTATCCCCGAAGCATTGCTGGCATGACCTGCTGAGCTCCGGTCATCGCGCAGCGGATGTCCGAGACCGGCGCGTTTGCGATCAGCGGCGGGCAGTTCTTGATCTGGATTCTCGGCATCAGGAGCTGTTCCTGGATCCAGAAGTACACGCGCTCGAAGCCGGGCTGCGTCTCGCTCAGCGCGAAGACCGCCTCGTCGACCAGCGCAAGCGCGACCTCGGAGACGACCGGCTTGCCGTTCGCATCGCGCACCGAGATCTCGAGCGGGATTTCCTGGCCCGGCAGAAACGTCGTCTGCGCGGGCTTTACGTCGATCGCCAGCCCGGCCGCGTGCTCGACCATGATCGTCCGCGTGTCGCGCTCGATCGTCGCGTCGTTCATCACGCGATAGGCCGACAGCTGATAGGTACCAGCCGCTTCGGCGGGGATGTCGATGGCGACGTGTCCCTTTCCGCCGCGCACCTCCATCGACTT
>CAYXVY010000190.1:0-6221 GCA_964468745.1 uncultured Planctomycetales bacterium
AGCTATTTGAACGGGCGTAGGAAGGCAGGCCAGCGGACGGATCGGCGGGAGATGCGCACCAGGATCGCTGCAAATCCGACCCGGTGGGATGTGAACGGGGAAAGAAAGGGACTCCGGATGCACCCGGAGCCGATAGCGGCCGTTATGTTGCTATCACGCCCACCCGGTGAAGTTTAGAATTCTGACGACTGGAAGTTCGTCAGCAGGATCCGTCGTGCGGGCATGCGGCGAGAATATCATGCGACGCTGAGGGTGCGGGATACCGTTTTTCGCGCAGCGGCGGCCGTAGCTCCGCCCCGGTCCGCATCCCGCGGTCTCCTCTCCCGCTCATGACACACCACACCCGTTCAAGGGGCTTGCTCCCCTGCTGCTTGAGAGTTTTGGAACTTCAAGCGACACGAAGTCGGCGCCGGGAACGCCTCAAACACTTCCCACCCCGCGATACGAAGCACGTGTACGCCGCCACGACAGCATTTCCGCCTGCGTGGGTCTGCTTGTTTTCACAATACCTGGAAAGCGACAGACTGTCCGCTCCGGCCCCGAGCTCGCTAATTCAGACGCCGGTCGCACTTCACACAGCACCGATCCTTCGTGCTCGCGCACGAAAGGCAGAGATGCCCGGGACGCGGCTTGGACGAGGGTCGCCTCCCGCAGCGGACGCAGTTGAGCTTCTTGTTGCCGAGGCCGCAGTTGGAGCAGAGTGCCGAGGGCTTGCCCTGGCCGCCCCGCCGCCGCCCGCAGAGGACGCACTCGTCGGCTTTCGTGCTGAACGCGCAGTTCTCGCAGATGATCCCCGGAGTGGCGGCCATCGCTAGAACCGCTTGTTCGGGTCCTTGAGGTATGGCTTGATGATCTCGCAGTCGGATGCGGTGGGGAATTTCTCGACGAGCGCCTTGCCCACTTCGAGCGCGTCGGCGCGCATTGTCATCCACTCCTTGAAGTCTGGAGATTTCTTCATGCCCTGGTCCGTGCACTGGATGCAGTAGAGCACGGCTTGCGCGAGGCCGCGGACGAGGCCCGCCGACCCGCCCTTGTCCTTGAATTTGGCCACCTCTTCCTTGAGGCTCTTCATGGCGCCGACGGTTTTCCCGTACTGGTAGTCCTTCTTGATCTGGTCGTCATTCGAATCGAGTAGACCCATGGTGTTCTCCTTTTGCGAGTGAAGGCACAGTTCTAGCCAACGGACGTTGTGCGCGCAAGAAAATGCTTGGTCAGCCGCTCATCCCGCGGCGCCCGAGGCGGGGCGCTCGGCGCCTGGACCATGCCCGGTCGCACCTCGCTCATGCCTTCTCAAAGCAGGGCCCGCCACAGCCGGCCGTCGAGTAGAATAGGTCCCGTGGAAATGGATAAGCCTGAGCAGGGGACCCTTCGATCCGACTGCTTCTTCTGCGATCTCCTCTATCCCCAATGGCGCGGCGCCGGCTGCCTTCGCTGTGGAAGCCGCGCACGGTTCATCCCGGCGCAGATGATGTCGATGGAGATGGCGCGTGAGGAGATTGGCTCGGCGGCGCGCAGGTATCTTCGGGCCGGCGTCCGCGGCCGGCACGGACTCGAGCGGCTTCTCGAATTCGCATCGCTCTATCCCGCCGTGGCGGATGGCTTGGCGGACGCGGGATGGTCGCTGGACGAGGCGCGCGCGGAGTTCGAGAAGCTCGTCCCTGAACTGGCGCCCTCCGCGTGGAAGACGCAGCCGAAGCGCACGCCCTAGTGTCGCGTCAACGACGAACCTGGGAGCTTTGACCGCGCTCTACTTGGGATGCGCCTTCTCGAACGCGTCGCGCGCCTTCCGCAGGCCGGTGACCAGGTCCTCCGTCTTCGCGTCCTTCGGCACGGGAATCTTCGCCAGCGGCGCATCGAGCGGCTTTTCAGCCAAAGGATCGAGCACCAACCAGACGCGGTCACCGTCCACCAGCTTCTTCGCGTCGTCATCGAACGGCCGCAGGAACAGCACGGCGCGGCTGATGGAGTCGCCCAGCACGGTCGTGATCCGCGCCGTCGCTTTCTCGGTCGCGTCGCTCCAGACGACGAGCACGACGGGCTGCTTCCGCTCGCGACCGCGCGCAAGCGCCGCGTCGATCGACGGCGCCCACGGCCCGCGATAGCGCACCGCCATCTCCTCGACCTTTGCCGCGAGTGGCGCCGCTTCCCACTCCCCCTCATACGCGCCGAGCGATGCGCCGTCGCGATCGACGAATACGACGCTCGGCGTGAATCGCACTGAGTACTTGGCCCGCGCCCGCGCCTCGTCCTGGTCGACATCGATCCAGATCGTCACGAAGTCCTTCGACGCCGCAACGATGCGATCGGACTTCCACGCGCCCGCCTCGAGGGCGGCCGACCGCTTGCACGTGCCCGCACGAAAATAGAGCACGGCCGGCTTGCGGTACTCGCGCGCGATCTGCAGCGCCGCCGCGACGTCGCGCTGCCACTCGATGCCGCTGTCCTGCGTGGTGAACCACAGCGCCGCGACCAGGAATCCCATCGAGCTACTGCTGCCCCGGCTCGAACTTCTTCGGATCGGCGAGCAACTTCTTGTACCCCTCTTCGCCGCGAATCGAGTCCAGGTCGCGGTCCATGATCACCCAGTCGCGATCGCGGAATCCGAACTCGACCGACTTCTCGAGGTATCCGACCGCCTTCTCCTTGTCGCCGAGCAGCGAATGGATGCACGCGGCGTTGTAGAGCGCGTAAGGGTAGTAAAGCCTGCCGTCGTCGCCGCGCTCCTGCTTGTGCTCCTCGACAAGACGGATGAGGTCCGTGTAGGCGACGAGCGCCTCGGCCTTCAATCCCATCCGGCTCTGCATGTGGGCCAGTGAGAATTTCCGGGGATATGCGTCCTTGAACGTCCCCGCCTTGACCGCAGCCTCGGCATCCTTCTTGAGGCGATCCACGAGCGTCTCGTAGGGCGTCTTGCGCCCGAGCCGGTACAGCGCGATCACGCGCTCCTCGAATTCCTCGTCCCCCTCCTCGCGATACTGCTCCACGGGCGGGAGCGTCTTCAGCAACGCGTCTGCGACCTTCGCGTCCCCCCACAACCCAAGCGCGCGGATCGCAAGCTGCCGCGCCATCGTCTGCTTGTCGTCGGGATTGCGCCAGACGAACTGCTCGGTCGCCATGCGTAGCAGGATGGGCAACGCCTTTTCCTTGCCGAATTTTTCGAGGTCCGCGAACTGTCCGTCATACCAGCCCGCGCCGCCGTCCTTCGTCATCAGGCGCAGGAGATGCTGCTCGATCTGCTCCTGCGTATACATGCCCAGGATCTTGTCCGCGGCTTTCATCTTGATCTTCTTCGCCTCGGCCGCGGATTGCACGGCCGCCATCGCCTTCGGGCCGATGCCGACGAGCGCATTCTCCGCCGCGCCGCGCACGCTCTCGTCGAGGTCCACCAGCGACTCGATGATCGGCTCGATCGACGCCTCGCTGCCGGCCTTGCCGAGCGCTTCGATGGCCTGGCGGCGGATGAGCGGATTCTCGTCCTTGAGCGCGCCGATCAGCTCCTTCTCGGCCCGGATGCCGATCGCGAGGATGTAATCCCACGCGCGCCCGTGCACGTCCGCATCCTTGTCGGTCCGGAAGAGCTCCGCGATGCGCTCGTACGGCTTTTCTCCCTTGACGTCCTTGAGCCCCTCGAGCGCGAGCAGGCGCGTTTCCTTGCTCGCGTTTCCGAGCGCGCGGATGTAGGCGTCCTCGGCCTTCGTGCCGTACTGCTTCAGCGCGCCGCCCGCCCGCTTGCGCACGGTGTCCGACGGATCGTTCTCGAAGAGATTCGCGATCGGATCGAGCGCCGACTCCACCTTGCGCTTCTGCAGGCCGTCGATCGCGAGCAGCCTCGTCTTCTCGAGTCCCGCCTTGAGGCCCGACATGTAGATCGCCTCGGAACGCTCTCCCGCGAGGTCGAGGAATCGGGCGGCCTCGTTGAGCGCGCCCTCGGCCTGGTCGGCGAGGAAGAGCTTCGCGACCGGCTCGAACGTCTCGTCGCTGACACCGATGTTGCAGAGGCCGGTGAGCGCACCCTGCCGCACCTCGGCGTCCTGGCTGGCCAGGAGCTTGAGCAGGAACGGCTGCGCGGGCTTGCCGATCTGCTGAAGGCAGGCGAACGCGGCCTGCTTCATCGCCTTGTCGGGATCCTTGTCGTAGAGAAGCGCCACCTTCTCCGCGCACTTCTCGCTCTTGCATTGCGTGAGGTGCAGCAGCGCCTCACGACGCCACTTCTGCTCCGCACTGTCGAGCGCCTCGATCATCACGTCTTCCGCGAGTTTTCCCGTGGCGCGCAGGTAATCGAACGCGGCCTGCCGCACCGTCTTCTCCTCCTCTTCATTGCGGAAAAGACCGGACGACGCGTCGACGGCGAGCTGCGACTTGATGACCGCGAGCAGTTCGAGGCATCCCTTCTTGATCCGGTGGTCCGCCTTCTTGAGCCCCTCCACGAGGTGCGGCTCCGCCTTCTGCGCACACCCGTCGAGTTCCTTGCGCGCCGCGACGCGCTCGTCCTCGTAGTCCGCGGCGAGCTGGTCGATCAGCGTCTTGATGCGCTCGTCCGACGGCGGCTCTTGAAGGACGAGCAGCGCGGTCAGCGCCAGTGCGATCATAGGGGGGGCTCCGAAAGTCCTAGTGTTATGACGCGGAAACCGGCTTCAGGATCGGGAATTCCCGCGACCCAGTGTAGACGGGACGCGCGGAGAGCTCAAGGCATCCCCGGCGCGGAAGCCGATTGTATGATTGCTTCATGTCGCGCGCGCTCATCACGTGCCCCAAGTGCGCGCTTCGCTGCGCGATCGACACCGACACGGCCGCCGCGCACTGCAGCCGCTGCGGATGCGACTGGCGCCCCGACCTCTCGCTCGTCACGCTCGTCCAAGGGGACGCGCTCACGGCGCCTGTCTCCTCCCCGTTCGACAAGCCCCCCGCGCTCAAGCCGGGCGACATCATTCTCGGCCTCTACGACGTGGCATCTCTCCTCGGCCGCGGCGGCATGGGCGAGGTGTACCGCGTCCGCCATCGCGCGTGGGCCGTCGACCTCGCCCTCAAGTATCCGCTTCCCGAGATCGCCGAGGACGAGATCGGCCGCGCCAATGTCGTGCGCGAGGCCGAGACGTGGGTCAATCTCGGACTGCACCCGCACGTCGCAACGTGCTACTACGTGCGCCCCGTCGGGGGCGTACCCTGCGTCTTCGCCGAGTACGTCGAGGGAGGCTCGCTCTCCGAGTGGATCCGCGGCGGCCGACTCTACGAAGGGGATCGCGCGCTCGACCGCATCGTCGACATCGCTGTGCACATCGCGTGGGGCCTGCATCACGCGCACGAGAACCGCCTCGTCCATCAGGACGTCAAGCCCTCCAACGTGCTGCTCACGCCCGACGGCATCGCGAAGGTCACCGACTTCGGCATGGCGAAGGCGCGCGGCCGGGCGGGAGCACCGTCCGCGGGACAAAGCTCGCTGGTCAGCGTCGGCGGCATGACGCCCGCGTACTGCTCGCCGGAGCAGCGTGCCGCGCAACCCGTGTCGCTGAGCACAGACGTCTGGTCATGGGCGGTGACCGTGCTCGAGATGTTCACGCGCCACGTCGCCTGGGACACCGGCCCGGAAGCGGGAGCCGCGCTGCAGGCCTACCGGAGCGCCCCCGCGCCCGACGAGCGCGTCCCGCGCATGCCCGATTCCGTGGTCGCGCTGCTGACGCGCTGCTTCGCGATCGATCCCGCCACGCGGCCGCACTCCATGCTCGAGATCGCCGCCGAGCTTCGCCCCGGCGCATCGCCGCCGCGCGCCGGCCGCGCGCTTGCGGAGGGACTCAACAATCGCGCGATCTCGCTGCTCGACCTCAATCGCCCGAACGACGCCGAAGCGATGTGGGCGCAGGCACTCGCGGCCGACCCGCACCATCTCCACACGACCTTTAACCGAGGCCTGCATTACTGGCGACGCGGGCGTCTTGCCGACGACGCTCTCATCCGGCTGATGCGCGAAGCCCGCTCCTCGCACCCGCGCTCGACGGAGACGGACGAGCATCTGCGGAATATCGACGCCGAGCGCGGCGATGCGCGCTGCGTCCGCACCCTCGAGGGACACGCGGCGACTGTCACCGCGCTCGCGCTCACACCGAAGCTCGTCCTCTCCGGATCGCGCGACCGTACCGTGCGCATACACACCCTCGCCAGCGGCGCCTTCCTGCGCGCGCTCGAGGGACACACGGACGCCGTCACGTCGCTCGCGGTCACGCCGC
>CAYXVY010000191.1:0-6657 GCA_964468745.1 uncultured Planctomycetales bacterium
CGCGCGCGAGAACGGCGTCCTGACGCACGACGTGCTCGAGGCGGTGAAGGAGCGGCTCCACGCGGCGAGCGCCGACATCCGGCCGGGCCTCACGCTCAATTGCGGCGAGGCGGTGCGGAAGCTCGCGCCGCTGGCGCCCGATCGCGACAAGCTGTCGCTGACCGACATCGTCACGTCGATCCAGACGGACCTGCGCAACTTCCAGCAGAAGCATCATCTCGACGACGTGATCGTCGTGAATCTCGCGTCGGCCGAGCCGGACGTGGAGTTGCCGCGCGAGTTCGCGTATCTCGAATCGTTCCTGGGCCTGCTCCACGCGGACCGTCGCGAGCTCTTCCCTGCGAGCGTGCTGTACGCGTACGCGGCGATCGACGCGGGATTCCCGTTCGTGAACTTCACGTCGTGCATCGGGTCGAGTCTGCCGGCTCTCGACGAGCTGGCGCGGCGCAAGGGCGTGCCGCACTGCGGGCGCGACGGCAAGACGGGGGAGACGCTCCTCAAGACCACGATCGCGCCGATGTTCGTGGCGCGGAACCTGCGCGTGCTCGCGTGGGAGGGGCACAACATCCTCGGGAATCGCGACGGGCAGGTGCTCAACACGCCGGCGAACCGCGACGCGAAGGTGAAAGACAAGGACGCGGCGCTGCGCGAGATCCTGCGCGACGACAAGGTGCATTCGCGCGTGCGAATCGACTACGTGCCGAGCCTCGGCGACTGGAAGACGGCCTGGGACTTCGTGCACTTCGAGGGGTTTCTCGGCGCGAAGATGTCGCTTCAGTTCATCTGGCAGGGGTGCGACTCGGCGCTCGCGGCGCCGCTCGTCATCGATCTCGTGCGGCTTGCCGCGTTCGGCCACCGCGCGGGGGAGAAGGGGACGATGCGCCACGCGGCGTGCTTCTTCAAGGCGCCGTTCGGGGTCGAGGAGCACGACTTCCACCGGCAGATGGACTCCCTGATCGAATGGAGCGCGGGCCATCGGGAGCGCGTGCCCAAGAGGCGTCGGTAGTCCATGTGCGATAAACGCGGAGATCGCAGAAGAGGCTCCGAGAGATCGCGCAATGCTCCCTATGGGAATGGATTCTGCGCCCTCTCCGGCTCTTCATCTGCGAACTCGGCGCGAAGCCGGAAGGGTCGGGGTTAGCCGTGGCGCTCGAGACGTCGCTGTCGACCATCCTGCATTCGCTTGTCGAATCCGTCGGCACGGGGATGACGGGGAACTGGGTATCGACGCCCATCCCGGATCGGCTGGCGATCCTCGCGCGCGAGGAGCTGATCCGGTGGACGCGGACGATGTTCCCGTCGTGCGCGATCGAGAAGGAAGACTCCGACACGCTGCGGAGGCTGGCGCTGCGGATCTACACGCCGCGCGACTGCCATCGCGTAGACATCATCGGCGCATCGTGCGGCGACAAGGTCGATGCGGGCGAACTGGCGCCATCGTCATGGCTGCTGGTGGCGCACCACTGCAGAGGTTGCCGGGGCGTCGCACCTGAGGGCCTCAAGAAGGTCGAGGAGCTGCGCCGTCCGGTTGGGGAAGGGCAGCTGGTGCTGGCGTTGTGGATGGGTCCGAATGCGCCGGACGGGTGCCCGAGTTGTCAGCCGGTGCCGAAGGACGTCCTGTAGCTCACGAAGCGGGCCGGGTGACTTTCGTCCACTTCTGCACGAATTGGTCAAACGCAAGCGCGAAGTAGTCGCCGTTCACCTCTTGGAAGATGCCTTGGTCCTTCGTGAGCTCTGTGTCGGGGAAAATCGCCTGCACGGGACATACCTCGAGGCACGCGTTGCAGTCGATGCACTCGGCGGGATTGATGAACAACATCGGCTCGCCGCGATCCTCGTCTGGCAGCGGGTGGATGCAGTCCGTTGGGCACACGGGCAGGCAGGCCCGGTCTTTCACGCCGACACATGGCTGCGTGATCACGTACGCCATTCCTCACCTCCGCTAGTTGGTTGCATACTGGCGGCGAGGCTTGCGGGAATCCACCCCGGCTGGTGCGCAGGGTCCTGCGAGGAGCGGACAATACGACCATCCGCTCCCCCAGGATCCCGCCTTCGCTGAAGCTACGGTGTGGCAGGCTGCATCGCTAGACAGCCGCTTCGGCCCGCGGCGGAAGAAGCTGTCGACCTTCTTGAGGTCGCCCGGGTACAGCCTGATCAGATCGCCCTGGAGCGTGTCGTACGCATCGCGCCAGCGGGCGCGTTCGACACTTCCCGTCGCGAACGCCTTTCGCGGGCCGGGGAAGTCCCCTGCCCGTATCGGGTTTCCGATACGGGAGGGCAGGAACCCCCGGGAGTCTGTCGGACTTCCGATATGACTCCGGAGAATCCTCCGGACCCATGCCGGAAAGTCGATACGACTCCGGAGATTCCTCCGCACTCATGCCGGAACGTCGACACGGCTCCGGAGAATCCTCCGCACCCATATTGGAATGTCGACATGACTCCGGAGAAACCTCCGGACCCATGTCGGAATTCCGACACGACTCCGGAGGAATCTCCGGACCCATATCGGAAAGTCGATACGACGCCGGAGAATCCTCCGGACTCATATCGGAATTCCGATATGGCACCGGAGATTCCTCCGAACCCAATTCGGATGTTGAGGTCGTGTTCATGCCCTCTGCCTTCGAAAGAATCGAAAAAACGGGGTGTGGAATCGGCTGTGGGATGTCAGAAAGCTGAAATTGCGGGCAGGGGCGGGGGAATCGCAGAATGCCGCGCAGAAATGTGAAGCTCCGTCGGACTTCGGTCGCAGGTGAGTGGCCGGTGTCGATCAACGACTCAGCACCGGCCACTCACGCGAATAGCCTCAGTTACATGCCGCGGTGTGTGCGCAGCCGCTTGACCGCCATCGCCAGGCTCTCGTCGGTCGACGTCCGCAGCTGCTCCTCGACGCGCTTCAGCACGGAGGCGATCGACTCGCTGTCTTTGCGTTGCTCCACCGGCGGGGCGGCGGGGCCGCGCTTACTGGGCTGCTGGATGAGCACGCACTCCTCCTTCGTCAGCCCCGAGTTGAGAATCCAGTCGTAGACGGGGCCGTCGCTGAGGTCGGCCACCTTCACGCCGTTGTTCTCGCGCGCCGCCTGATCGATCAGATCGCGGCGACCCGACTCGATGATGATCGAGGCGAGCGGGCAGGGCTTGCCGCGCCCGTCGAGGATGAAGTGCCCGCGGCCCCCCGTGGGAGCGGGATTCTCGACGAACTCCCCCTTCGTCCAGTAGTCGTGCAGCCGCGCGATCATCAGCTCGCGCTGCTCGGCGAGCGTCGCCCGCATCGCCGCGTCCGGCGACGGCGCGACCGTTATTTCGCGCGGCTCCGAGATCGTCGACCCTACTGCCGACGCCGGCGACAGCGCCGGAAGTACCGCGTCCGGCGAAGGCGCTCGCTGCGCGGTGCACAAATAAAGCGCGATGGCACACGCGCCGACAAAGAACGCCGCCATCAACACCGCCCCCTTGCGCGACGCAGGACGTGCGACCGCGCGACGGATCGAAGGACCCTTGACCAGCATCAACGACATACCAACCTCCATTACTTCTTCCAGAGATTGGACGCCCGAAAATGGCGCGCGTCACAGGGTCGCTGCGGACCGTTGACGATTTCATTAGGATGGTACAGATGCAGGCGCGATGCCCGCGATGCGCGACGACCTCGGAACTCCCCGCGGAGTCCTACAAGCCCGACGACGAATTGACGTGCCCGAGCTGCGGTGCGCCCATCCACCTCGAGCCGGTGCGTCTCCTCGCGGCGGTCGCCCATGTCGACGAGAGCCGCACGCTCGCCGAAATCCACGCGCGAGTCGGGCTGCTGCGGTCGCAGACGGCGGGCGTGGTGGTCGTGCGTGAAGAAGAAACGCCGGGGTGGACGGAGATCATCGTATCGCTGCAATCGGCGACACTGCGTTTCCGCGTCGACGAGCGCGAGTGGACGTGCAGCGGCCAGATCCCGGCCAGGGCGTTCGAGTCGCTTCAGGAGCCGCTCTCGAGCATCTTTCCCGAATTGCGCCGGCTCGGCGAGCGTTCCGGTCCGGGCGCGCAACCTCGTTGAAGTGCAAGGGGCTTTCGCCACCCCGCGTTGTGTGCTATGCTGTCCGCCACGAGAGCATGAAAGTCTTTCTCGTTCACATCCGCGATCCGCAGTTTTACGCCATTCCGAGCAAGAAGCGCTCGAAGCAGGGGCGGCTGCAGGTCATGGGCTTCCCGCCGATCGGGATCATGTCGCTCTCATCCGTGCTCAAGCGGGCAGGACACGAGTGCGTCATGTTCGACCAGGCGAACCCGGAGACGCCGAACGAAGTCATCCTCGCGGAGATCAAGAGCCAGAAGCCGGCCCTTGTCGGCCTGAGCTTCCTTTCGACGACGAGCTATCCGTACGCCAAGATGCTCGCGCGGCAGATCCGCGGGGCGAATTCGCAGATCAAGATCGCGTTCGGCGGCGTCTTCGTGTCGCTCAACGCGCAGCTCGCGAAGATGCAGTGCCCGGAGGTGGACTTCGTCTGCCGGGGCGACGGCGAGCAGCTGATCCTCGACCTTGTCGAGCGGCTGGACGATCCGGACACGGTGACCGGCGTGACGTGGGCGGAGAAGAACGGGAAGCTGCGGAACAACCTGAACCGCCCGCTCCCGCGCGATCTCGACCAGTGGCCCTTCCCGGACCGCGAGAGCCTGCCGATCGACTTCATCGAATCGATGCCGCTCGACGTGCCCGCGGTGCTGTCGCTCAAGCGATACACCACGATGCAGACGTCGCGCGGCTGCCCGTGGCCGTGCGTCTTCTGCGACATTCCGATCTTCAACGAGGGGAAGTGGCGCTCGCGGAGTCCCGGCCACGTCATCGCCGAGATGAAGGAGATGCAGAAGGCCGGGTACGGCGCGACGTACTTCGTCGACGATCACTTCCTCCTGCAGCCGAAGCGCATCCAGGCGATCTGCAAGGGGATCATCGACAACGGCATCAACATCGAGTGGGGGTGCGAGGGGCGCGTCGACTCGACCTGCATGGAGCTCTTCCCTGCGATGGCGAAGGCGCACTGCCGCACGCTGATGTTCGGGATCGAGAGCGGCAGCCAGAAGATCCTCGACCGCCTGAAGAAGGAGCAGACGCTGGCCGACGTCGAACTCGCCGTCAACAACGCGAAGAAGGCGGGGATCGAGATCGTCCACGGGTTCTTCGTGATCGGCAATCCCGACGAGACGGAAGCGGACATGCGCGAGACGTTCCGGTTCGCGTCCAAGCTCCGGATCGACAGCTTCGGGTTCAACCGGTTGTGCGTGTATCGCGGGACGCCGCTCTGGCAGGAGTACGTGAAGCGCGGCCTCGTGAACGACGCGAGCGACTGGTACAAGTACTTCAAGTGTTCGTCGATCGATCCGACGGTGCTGTCGGGCGAGGAGATCCACCGCATCCGTACCGAGGAGTTGCGGAAGCTCATCCTCTACAAGCTCACGAAGCACCCGATGCAGACGCTGCGGCTGTTGAGGCGGTTCGTCCGCCACATGCCGCTGCGGGACGTGATCTACCTGCTCTTGAAGCCGTTCTTGGGGAAGAAGACGGGCTACACGAAAGCGGAGGTCGTGTCGCGCGCGATCGAGCACGCGGACGAGAAGAGCGCCGCGGCAGACCTGACGCACCTGGCCGACGATGCCCTCGAGCATGCGATCAAGGAGTCGCGCGCGGAGCGCGAGCGCATCACGGCGGACGCCGCGGCGGAGCGTCAGGCAGTCGGCACCAAGTAGTCCGTCCCTGCTTCCAACGCCGAGTTCGCAGAAGCCATCGCGGCGACCTCCGGATTCAACACCGAGTTATCCGAGGGCACCGAGAAGGCTTTGGATGGGGGCGTTCAATCCGCCTCGCCGGAGCCGGCAGACCTTCGGGACTCAGCAACGACCGAGGCACGCTGCACGTCCCCCAAAAGGCTTCTCGGTTCCCTCGGTTCTCTCGGTGTTAATCGGTACGCAGCGTCACGATCAGTCCTGCACGGTGAACCGCACCGCGTTGCTCTCCACGTCCGCCTCGGCGCCCGGGATCAGCTTCCGCGTCGCGGCGTAATAGACGATCTTTGCCTCGTAGGTGCCAGGGGACAGGATCGCGCCGTCGAAGGGATAGTCCAGCCCGACCGTGAACGTGCGCGACTGGCCCGGGTCGAGAACCGCCGACGGCGGCCGCTTGCGCTCGTTTCAGTTCGGTCAGCCCGACGCCGCCGTGGGGCGCTCGGGCATCGCGCTCGAGAGGTCGCGCACGAGGATCTCCGCCTCCGACTCCTTGAAGCGGCTGTTGTGCCACGAGTAGCGGCGGTCCCACCAGCGGATGACGGGGACCGGGATCCGCGCGTTCGAGACGTTCTTGATCTCCAGTTCGAAAACGATGCGCTCCATCGGGCGATAGCTCGTGCGCGGGACACGCAGCGCGGCCACGAGTCCCGACTGCGGCGTGCCTGTGGCGAGGGGCGTCGGTGCGCACGCTCCAAGAGCCAGCACGAGCGCGACGACGGATCGAGCCACGGCTACGAAATCAGCGGGAAATCCTCGGGCTCCGGCGGCTGCTGCGGATCCGGCTTCGTGGCTTTGCGGACCGACGTGTCGCTGCCGAAGTCGGCCGATTCCATCTCCTCGTCCCCGTTCGACGGCGGTTCGGGCTCGGGCTCGGTCGCCACCGGC
>CAYXVY010000192.1:0-4736 GCA_964468745.1 uncultured Planctomycetales bacterium
GTGCACTACTGCGTGGCGAACATGCCGGGCGCCGTCGGGACGACGTCGACCTACGCGCTCACCAACGTAACGCTGCCCTACGCGGCGGAGATCGCGTCGAAGGGGTGGCGGCGCGCGGCGATCGAGAATGGCGCCCTCTTAAAGGGAGTGAACGTGGCCTGCGGCGCAGTCACATTCCGCGGCGTGGCGGAGGCATTCGGCATGGAGCACGCGCCCGTGGAGAACGCCGTGCGATAAGCGCAACCCTTCGACTCGCTTCGCTCGATCAGGGTAAGTGGCCGGCATTGACTGACTATTCAGGGCCGGCCGCTTAGAATGGGCGAATGAGAGAGTTCGTCGCCCGCCGCGTCGCAGCCCTGCCCACGTCAGGGATCCGCCGGTTTTTCGACATCGCCGCGACGATGAAGGACGTGATCTCGCTCGGCATCGGCGAGCCGGACTTCGTCAGCCCGCCGCCCGTCATCCGCGCGGGCATCGAGGCGCTCCAGCGGGGCGACACGCACTACACGTCGAACACCGGGATGCTGGAGCTGCGCCAAGCGGTGTCGGCACAGATCCGCGCGCTCTACGGAGTGACGTACGACCCGGCGGCTGAACTGCTGATCACGGTGGGCGTCTCCGAGGCGCTGCATCTGGCGCTGATGGCCGTCGTCGATGGGGGCGACGAGGTCATCGTCCCCGAGCCGTGCTTCGTGTCGTACGTGCCGGAGGTCGTGTTCGCCGGAGGCGTGCCCGTGACCATCCCGTGCCGGGTGGAGAACGCATTCCGCGCCGTGCCTGGGGAGATCGCGCGCGCGATCACGCCGCGGACGAAGGCAATCCTCGTCAGCTATCCGTCGAATCCGACGGGAGCCGTCGCCGGTCGCGAGAACCTGCTTGAGATCGCCCGCCTCGCGGAGAAACACGACCTGGTCGTGATTTCGGACGAGATCTACGACCGGCTCGTGTACGGCGTCGAGCATGTCTGCGTCGCCTCGTTGCCCGGAATGCGCGAGCGGACGATCACGCTCGGCGGCTTTTCGAAGGACTACGCGATGACGGGCTGGCGCATCGGATACGCGGCGGCGCCCGCGCCGGTGCTCGCGCAGATGAACAAGATTCACCAGTACACCATCATGAGCGCGCCCACGGTCGGCCAGGCGGCGGCGATCGAGGCCCTGAAAAGCGGAGAGCCGTTCGTGCGCGAGATGGTCGTGGAGTACGACCGGCGGCGCCGTCTCATCGTGGCGGGGCTCAACCGGCTCGGTCTGGACTGCATCGAGCCGCACGGCGCCTTCTACGCCTTCCCCTCGGTCGCTCGATCAGGGATGAGCGACGACGTATTCGCGACCCGGCTCCTCGAGGAGGAGCGTGTGGCCGTGGTGCCGGGGAGCGCGTTCGGCCCCAGCGGCGCGGGATTCGTGCGCTGCTCGTACGCGACGGCCTTCGAGAAGATCGAGGAGGCGCTCGTCCGCATGGAGCGCTTCATGCGTCGTCACGCCGCAAGCGCCGCGAGTTCAAAGATTTAGAGTACAGGGCGGCCGGCCGCGCGTCAAAATAGGTTGACGCGGATTCGCATAATCTATACATTTTTAGATCCGAACTTCCGGCACCGGCGTACGTCTCATCATATGGTGAAGGGCAGCAGCGGACCGCGCATGAGTACGAAGACGATCCTGAAGACGATCAGCATGCCCTGCCACCCCCGCTTCCTCAACGAAGTGCGGACCCTGGTGACGGACGCGCTCACCGAGGCGAAAGTGGCCAAGCACCAGCGCGATCTCATCGTGCTGGCCATCGACGAGGCCGTCAGTTCGATCGTCCGGTACGCCAAGTTCAAAGGTTTCGAGAACGAGATATCCCTGACGATCGACATCAACGACGTGCGATTCAAGGCGTCGCTGGTCGATTCGCAGAACGTCTACGACTTCAGCTTCAATCACGGGCAGACCGACGCCGAGATCGCCCAGAAGATCGAGAAGGAACGCTCCTTCACGATGGGGATCTTCCTGATCCGGCAGATCATGGACGAGATCACCTACACGTACAAGAAGGGCTTCCAGAACGAGCTCGAGTTGATCAAGTTCCTCTAGCATCCATCATCAGCGATTGAACTCTGCCTGATCGTGGATCGCGGATACCGGATCGTGGATAATCCGGGCGTCATGGTTCCCGCCTTGATCGGATTTGCGCTCGGTGCCGCGATCGTCGCCATCGCCGCCAGCTTGTTCTTCGCGCGGGAGAAGGAACGCGCCCGCGATGCCGCGCGTCGCGAGAACGAGGACGCGCAGGCGGGCCTGCTCGGCCAGCTCGCGAGCGGACTCGCCCACGAGATCCGCAATCCCCTTTCGACCCTCTCGATGAACCTGCAGCTGCTCCGCGAGGACTGGTCTGATCCGGTGAGCGAACGCGAACAGCGCGGCGCGAAGAAGCTCGACGTGATCCTCCGCGAGATTCAGCGCCTTGACCGCATCCTCGAGGATCTCCTGCGCTTCTCAGCAGGCCACAAGCTCAGGCTCGAGCGAGTCAACGTCAACGCCCTCGTGGACGAGCTGCTGGACTTCTTCACGCCGCAGGCGGAGAAAGCGAAAGTCCGGCTTCTGCGCATGCTTGCGAAGGAAGCGCCGACGGTTGAGGCTGACCCCAACCTGCTGCGCCAGGTCATCCTGAACCTGCTCCTGAACGCGCTGCAGGCGATGCCCGACGGGGGGCAGATCGCCGTCACGACGGCCACCGCGCCGGACTCCGTCAGCATCGGAGTCACCGACACCGGACCCGGCATACCGCCCGACCGGCTCGAGAAAATCTTCAATCTCTACTACAGCACGAAGCCCGGGGGCACCGGCCTCGGCCTGCCGATGGCGAAGAAGATCGTCGAGCAGCATCGCGGCCGGCTCATCGTCACGAGCCCGCAGAATCTCGGCACGTCGTTCATGATCAGTCTGCCCGCCCTTGACGCGCATCACTAGCCCGGCAAGGATAGTGCCCCCATGGCAGAGGCGACCAAGGTCCTCGTGATCGACGACGACAGGGGCCACGCGGAGGCGACGCGCGAGAGCCTCGAGCGCGCGGCGTTCAGCTGCACGCTCGCCTTCAGCGGCACCGAGGGGGCGCGCGCCATCGACAACGGCGAGTTCGACATCGTGCTCACCGATCTCGTCATGGGCGACGTCGGCGGGATCGAAGTCGTGAGGCGCGCGAAGGCACACGATCCCGCGACCGAGGTGATCGTGATGACGGGCTATCCGTCGTACGAGACCGCCATCGAAGCGCTCGAAGCGGGCGCGTACGACTATATCGACAAGCCCGTCAACCTGCAGGTCCTCCGCGCGAAGCTGCGCAAGGCCGTCGAGAAACAGCGGCTGACGCGCGATCTCACCGAGCTGCGCCGCCAGCTCGACAAGCGCTACGGCCTGGAAGGGATCATCGGCAACAGCCAGACGATGCAGCGCGTCTTCGACACGCTTCGCCAGGTCTCCGGCTCGAACGCGACCGTGCTGGTCCTCGGCGAGAGCGGCACCGGAAAAGAACTCGTCGCGCGCGCCATCCACAACAACAGCCCGAGGCGGGGCCGACACTTCGTCGCGCTCAACTGCGCCGCGCTGTCGGAGAGCATCCTCGAGAGCGAACTCTTCGGACACCAGAAAGGCTCGTTCACGGGCGCCACGTACGACCGCAAGGGTCGCTTCGAGTACGCCTCCGGCGGCACCCTTTTCCTCGACGAGATCGGTGACCTCCCGCCGGCGACGCAGGTGAAGCTGCTGCGCGTCATCGAGAACCGCGAGATCGTTCGCGTCGGCTCGAACGAACCCGTCAAGGTCGACGTGCGCCTCGTCTCCGCGACGAATCGCGACCTCGCGACGCTCGTTCGTGAAGAGAGGTTTCGGGAGGACCTCTACTTCCGCCTCAAGGTCGTCACCATCGACCTCCCGCCTCTGCGCGAGCGGCTCGAAGATCTCCCGCTCCTGACGCAGGCATTCATCAAGGAGTTCTCCGAAACGCACGGCAAGAAGATCGCGTCGATCACCCCCGCCGCGCTCCAGTCCTTTTACGAATACCGCTGGCCCGGAAACGTCCGTCAACTGCGCAACTGCATCGAGCACATGGTCGTCATTACGCGTGACCCTGTGCTCGACGTGGACGACGTGCCCGACTACGTGCGCGCGGGTCCCACGGACGACGCGGACGAGAAGGAGCTTTCGGTGGGCGGCATCAATCTCGACAATGCCGAGAAGGAGCTGATCCGCAAGGCGCTCGCGATCACGCAGGGGAACCGCGAAAAGGCGGCGGAGATGCTCGGGATCGGAGAGCGGACCCTCTATCGTAAGATCAAGCGTTACGGACTGGCGTGATGCACAGCTTCACGATTTCGCAACACAACGGATCCGCCGACGGCGATCACTTCGATCTGTTCCTGCAGGTCGAGTCGACGCTCAAGTCGTGGCGCGTCACCCGGACGCTCTTTGAGGCGCCGCAAGTTGCCTTGCGCACGGAGGACCACCGCCTCGACTACCTGACCTTCGAGGGCCCGGTTTCGAAGGAGCGCGGGACGGTGAAAATCTTCGACACGGGCGACTACACGATCGACCGATGGACCGACCCGCTCATCATCGTTGCGCTGCGCGGCAAGCACATCCGCTCGCGGCTCCAGCTCACGCACCCCACCGACGCGAAGGAGAATGAGTGGCTGGTCGTCGATCCGGCGACGCCCCTGAAGCGGCTGGCCACGTCGCTGCTGCGCAACGCGGCGCTCGAGG
>CAYXVY010000193.1:0-7823 GCA_964468745.1 uncultured Planctomycetales bacterium
CTCCGGGCGCGATCTACTCCGCCGCGAAATTCGCGAATGAGCGTTACCTCCTGCCCGAAGGCTACGCTCACGGCTTCGCGTGGGCCGTGGCCACGACGGAGCGGTACACGTACTTCAACGGAGAGTACGCGATCGGCGGCCGGTGGATGTACTTCCCCCAGGCGGTGCTCCTCAAAAGCACGCCCGCGCTTCTCGTCCTTGCGGCGTGGGCCATCATCGCAGGCGTCCGCCGGACTCGCGGGCGCTCGTTCGCCCTCTGGTTCATCGCGGTGTCCGCGGGCGTCTATTTCGCGGTCGCGATGGCGGCCGGACTCAACATCGGCCACCGCCACATCCTGCCGGTCTATCCGCTGGTCTTCATCGCCGCGGGAGCGCTGGCACGCGTCGCCGCGGGCCGACGGCGGATGGAATGGGCGCTTGCGGCGCTGCTCGTCTGTCACTTCGCTTCGTCGATGGTCGCCTGTCCTCGATACCTCGCGTACTTCAACGTGGCGGCGGGCGGTTCCTCGAACGCCTGGAAGTACTTCGTCGATTCGAACATCGACTGGGGTCAGGACCTACGCCGGCTGCGCGAGAAGATGACGGAGCATCGAATCGACGTTGTGCACCTCTTCTACTTTGGGACCGCCGATCCGGAGGCTTACGGGATCCCCTACCGCAAGTGCGTGCTGACGCGTGACCTGCGCCCCGACATGCCGTCCGTCGTGCCGGGACGCGGGGACGTCATCGCGATCAGCGTGACGCTGCGCCAGACGCTGAGGGGCCCGGGCGCGGAGCAGATCCGCACGAAGCTTGTGCCGTTCGACCGGGCCGGCGACAGCATCTATCTCTATCGCGTGCCGGAGTGACCTCGGAGCGCAGAAGTGGAGATCGTGCAGTCGGATCCCGCCTTCATGCGCCCCGCTCCGCCTCCCATGTCAGGAACCGGATGCGGGAGGCCGGTCCGGCCGCCTCCCATATACACTTCAGGGAACGCGAATCCGGCGTTTGTCGGTTTTCAAACTCACAACTCAATACCCATCACCCGTCACCGCCAAACCCATCCCGCCTTCTGGGCCCGCTTGCTCACCCATCGAATCAGGAGCAGCACGAAGATGTTTCCCGGCAGAAACCAGAAGACGTCCTGGGTGGAATAGAGCCCCAGGTCGTATCCCCCGAGCGTGAACGGATGGAGGATGTGCACCGATCCGGCGCCGAGGCTCTCCTTGCCCATGTCGAGTGCGACGTGCAGGATCTGCCCGAAAAAGATCGTAGTGAACGCCTTGAAGCGGAAATCCTCCGAAAACAGCATCGCGACGACCATCGACGAGCACACGATACCCAAGGCCGAGTGCGACGGCACCCACGCCTGGTAGGGCATCCCGGGGACGGACTCCAATCCCTTGCCGATCAAGTCGGGGAGGAACACGCCGAGGACGAGCGTCGATCGAGCGCACTCGTCGCCGATGAAACCGCCGGGCAGGCGTGCGGAGACGTAATGGGTCAGCAGATCAACCAACGGTCGGCTCCTCCGGGCGATGCGGGTGAAACAGCCCGCCCCGGAATCCCAGCTTGAATCGCTTCAGGAAAAAGAAGAGCCACGCAACCAGAACCACGGTGGAAATCCCGTACACCCCCGACCGCTTTGCGACATAACTTTTGTGCACGCTGACCGCCTCGGCCACGACCATCGCCGGCTTTCGAAATACGCCGCGTGTCGTGATCCACGTGTCTGTCGAGGGATGCTGTTCCGTGCGGATGAAGACGCGCCCCGCCTTCGATTGGATCCAGAATCCTTCGGGCGTGTGCTCCGCGACCTTGTGCAGGCTGACCCAGATTTCGCGCCCGTCGAATCGGTCCGGCTCGGCGAGGCAGCGTTCGATTTGCGGTCGCAGATCGGCCCCGATCCGCAAGGCCGCGTCGACGCACAAGAGCGCAAAGATGCCAAGAGGGATTAGAAGCTTCAGCAGCCAGCCGCGATTGCTCAACATCCGCCAAAAACGATAGCACGCTGTCAGCTTGGCGGTCAAAGCAATGGCGAGTTGTGGGTTGCGGGTAAGAAGTTGGAAGCCAGAAGGTTATGGGTGCTTCTTCGGGTTTGCGCTGGCACGTGGCTTGCAAATAGACCCGGAGCAGTAATCCCAGGAGGACCCATGGGCAAGATCATCGGAATCGACCTCGGCACGACGAATTCAGTCGTCGCCATCATGGAAGGCAAGGAAGTCAAGGTCATCCCCAACAAGCATGGATCGAACCTGACTCCGTCCGTCGTGGCTTTCACCGACAAGGGCGAGCGCCTTGTCGGCCAGCTTGCAAAGCGGCAAGCCATCGTCAACCCGGAGAATACGATCTACTCGATCAAGCGCTTCGTCGGGCGCCGGCGCAGCGAAGTGCGCGAAGAAGAGAAGATGTTCCCGTACAAAATCGAAGGTGGGCCGGACGACCCGGTCCGCGTGCGCATTCGCGACAAGTCGTACTCCCCGCAGGAGCTCTCCGCGATGGTCCTCGCCGATCTCAAGGAGACGGCCGAAGCGTACCTGGGCGAAAAGGTGACCGACGCGGTCGTCACCTGCCCCGCGTACTTCAACGACGCGCAGCGCAACGCCACGAAGGAGGCCGGCCGCATCGCGGGCCTCGACGTGAAGGTCGTCTTCCCTGAGCCCACCGCCGGCGCCCTCGCCTTCGGCATGAACCGCAAGGCCGGCGTCCAGAAGATCGCGGTCTACGACCTTGGCGGCGGCACGTTTGACATTTCGATCCTCGAGGTCGACAACGACGTCATCCAGGTGCTGTCGGTCAACGGCAACACTCATCTGGGGGGCGACGACTTCGATCACCGCCTGATCGAATACGTGGTGGCCGAATTCAAGAAGCAGAACGCCATCGATCTCAGGAAGGACGCGCGCGCTCTCCAGCGCCTCAAGGAGGCGTGCGAGCGGGCGAAGTGCGACCTGTCGTCGATGCAGGAGACGGAGATCAACCTGCCGTATATCGCGGGACAGGACCTGCATCTCACGATGAAGATCACGCGCGCGCAGCTGGAGCGGCTGATCGGCGACCTCCTCGAAAGCTCGCTCAAGCCGGTCGAGCAGGCGATCACCGACGCGAAGGTGCAGAAGAAGGACATTGCCGAGGTGGTGCTGGTCGGCGGCTCGACGCGCATCCCGATGGTGCAGCGCCTCGTGAAGGAGTTCTTCGGCCGCGAGCCGAACCGCAGCGTCAACCCGGAC
Source organism: uncultured Planctomycetales bacterium (assembly GCA_964468745.1). Classification (GTDB taxonomy): domain Bacteria; phylum Planctomycetota; class MHYJ01; order MHYJ01; family JACPRB01; genus JACPRB01. The sequence goes on from CAYXVY010000193.1 coordinate 3,210, forward strand.
GAGGTCGTGGCGGTCGGCGCCGCGATCCAGGCGGGCATCAAGTCGGGCGCGGTGAAGGACATGCTCCTGATCGACGTGCTCCCGCTCTCGCTCGGTATCAAGGTCGAGCGCGGCATCTTCGTCAAGATGATCGACAAGAACAGCGCGATCCCGACCGAGAAGACGGAGAAGTTCTCGACGGCAAGCGACAATCAGCCCGCCGTGACGATCGAAGTCTTCCAGGGCGAGCGCCCGATGGCGGAGGACAACCGAAAGCTCGGCCAGTTCGACCTCGAGGACATCCCGCCCGCCCAGCGTGGCGTGCCGAAGATCGAGGTGACCTTCAAGGTCGACCACAACGGCATCCTCGCGGTGAAGGCGAAGGACATCGGCACGGGCAAGGAGAAGGAGCTGACGATCAAGGGGACGACCGGCCTCTCGGAAGAAGAAATCAAGCGCAAGGTCAAGGAGGCGGAGGAGTTCGCGTCCCAGGACAAGGAGCGGAAGGAACTCGCCGAGGCGCGCAACCAGGCGGACCACGCGATCTACGGCGTCGAGAAGTTCCTGAAGGAGAACGCCGAGAAGCTGGGCGACGAGAAGTCGAAGGTCGAGGGTGCCCTCACGCGCCTCAAGGAAGCGCGCGACAAGGACGACGTGGCCGCGATCAAGCGCGCCATGGACGAGGTCGCGTCCGCTCCGCATGAGTTCAGCAAGAAGATGTACGAGAAGGCGGCGGCGGAGGCCGGGCCGCAGGCGGGGCCGACGAACGGCGACAAGCCGTCGGAGGATGGCAAGAAGCCGGGCGAGAAGATCATCGACGCGGATTTCGAGGCGAAGTAGGGCCCGCAGAGCGGACAGAGCACGCAGAGAAGACGCGCCACAGAGATACGGAGCGCACGGAGCTCGCTTGTGGCACAGTGCTTTCTGCTGGTGGTGCCCTGATCTCCCAACAAGAAAATTGCTCTGTGACCCCCGCACGCTCCGTGCCTCTGTGGCCGGGCCCTCGGAGAAGCGGCACACTTCCTGTTCGCGCAGCCGTCAGACGGAGTATGGCGCTACGCGCAGCCGCACCGCTAGCGTCCCTTGACTCAACCAAGGGGGCGAGCGATAGTACCGTTTTCGCCCCCTCGCAGACGCCTACTGCCATGATCGAGGTCAGAAACCTCACGAAGCTGTACCCCGGCATTCTTGCCGTGGACAACATTTCATTCACGGTCCACAAGGGCGAAATCGTCGGCTTTCTCGGCCCGAACGGCGCCGGAAAGTCCACGACGATGCGCGTCCTGACCTGCTTCATCCCGCCCACCATCGGCAGCGTGCGCATCGCCGACATGGATGTCCGCACGAAATCGATGGCGATCCGGAAGCTGATCGGGTATCTGCCCGAAAGCAACCCGCTCTACACGGAGATGCGCGTCGCCGAGTACCTGGAATTCCGCGCGCAGCTCAAGGGCGTCTCCTCGCGCGATCGCGTCAATGCCGCCGGATCTGCGATGGAAAAATGCGGCCTCAGCGACGTGCGCAATCGCATCATCGGCCAGCTGTCGAAGGGCTACCGGCAGCGCGTCGGCATGGCGGACGCAATCGTTCACAATCCGGAACTCGTCGTTCTAGACGAGCCTACGATCGGCCTTGACCCCAACCAGATCCGCCACGTGCGCGACGTGATCAGGGAGCTCGGCGAGAAGCGCACCGTGCTGCTCTCCACGCACATCCTGTCGGAAGTCGAGAAGACGTGCGGTCGCGTCCTGATCATCAATCGCGGCCGCCTGGTCGCCGACGGCACGCCGGCGTCTATCGTCAACAAGCTGACGGCAACGGGACGCGTGCGGATCGACGTGAAGGGCCCCGGAGCCGAGATCAAGAAGGCGCTCGACGGCGTGCCCAACGTCAAGGCGGTCGTCTGGATGCAGAAACCCGATTACAACAGCTTCCTGATCGAGTCGTCGAACGGCAGCGACCTCCGACCGGGCGTCTTCCGATGCGCCGCGGCGGGGAACTGGGAAGTTCTGGAACTCGGGTACGAGCGGCTCTCGCTCGAGGACGCGTTTGTCGAGCTGACCGTCGGGTCGGCGATCGTGATGGATTCGAGGAAGAGCACGGGACGGCATCCGCCGGTCGCGCCCACGCCGATACCCGCGGTGCCGCAGCCGTCGTCCCCCTCCGCCGACCCTCAGCAGCCTTCGCCCGCTGGGAAGGCTACGGGGGATAAACCGTGAGCAAGTTCGGCGCACTCGTCCGCCGCGAGCTCGCGGTCTACTACGTCAGTCCGATGGCGTACATCATCCTCACGGCGTTCCTGGAAGCGAACGGTTTCGTCTTCTGGTACACGATGACGGCGACGGCGCTCGCCCGCTCGGCGCTCAGCTTCGCGCAGATCCAGCAGTGGATGGTCTACCTGCTGACGCTCATCACGCCCCTGATCACGATGCGGCTCATCGCCGAGGAGAAGAGCCGCGGCACGATTGAGACGATGATGACGGCGCCCGTCTCGGAATGGTCGTTCGTGCTCGCCAAGTACACGGCGTCCCTGCTCTTCGTCTGCTACCTGCTCTTCCCGACCGTGTGCTACGTCGTGCTCGCCGCGAAGTACGGCGACGTGGACGCCGGCGCGATCTTCGCCGGCTATCTCGGCATCCTCCTGGCGATCGCCGCGATGCTGGCGATCGGCACGCTGATCTCGGCGATGGCCGCGAGCCAGATCACCGCGGGCGTGATCACGCTCGTCTCGACGCTGATGCTGATGATGGTCTCGCTTGTGGCCCCGCGCCTGCCCGAAGGGGAATGGTGGTCGCGCATCGCACGCGACGGGAGCGAGCACATCAACATCATCGGGCACATGGAGTCGTTCACACGCGGCATTGTCGACTCCCGTTCGACGATCTACCTGATGTCGGTCGTCTTTCTTTTCCTCTTCCTGACCGTGAAGGTCATCGATTCGAGGAGATGGCGGTGAGCCTGAAAGACGACTCGTCGATCCCCCTCGGGGGCGCGCAGAGCGCGCAGGTGCTCGAGTTCACCCGTCGCCAGCGCGTGCTGTCGTGGGTTCAGGTGGTCGTCATGGCCGTCCTGCTCATCGGCTTTCTCGTCGTGGTCAATATGATCGCCCGCGACCACGCCTCGCGCGCGAACTGGACTGTGGACAAGATCGAGCAGCTGTCGCCCGAGACGGAGCAGCGCCTGAAGGCGCTGACGGGGGATGTGCAGATCCTGCTCAACGTCCTCGACTACCAGGATCGCGCGATGCAGGAAGCGGAGCGTCGCACGATCGAGATGCTGAACGAATTCGCGCGCCAGTGCCCGCGCATCAAGGTGACCGTGGCGCAGGAGGGGACCGCGGCCCCGCCCTGGCTCGGCGAGTTCGGCGAGTTCCGCCCCAACGCCGTCTTCATTCGCGCGCAGCTGCCCGATGGCCGGACGAATCGAAAAATCATCGACATGCGGGAGCTCTACCTCGGCAACCCCCAGACCGGCGATATCGAGGACTTCCGCGCGGAAACGCACATGATCTCGTCGATCTGGACCCTCGTCAGCACCAAGAGCCGCATCGTCTACAGCCTGCACGGGCATGACGAATTCCAGGTCGAGAACACGCGCGAGATGGGGCTGTCGTGGCTGGCCTCCGCGCTCAAGGATCGCGACAATGTCGAGCTGAAGGCGCTCGACATCGCGTCCGTTCGCGAGATCCCGCGCGACGCGGATGCGGTTCTCGTCTGCGGATCGAAGCGTGACTGGGCGAAGGACCAGCTCGACATGCTCGACCAGTACCTTCAAGAAGGGGGGCGCGTGCTCGTCGCCGTGGAAGCGCGCGCCGACACGCCGATGCTGCGTCATTTCCTCGGGGCGTGGGGAGCGCGCGTGCAGAAGGGCATCGTGTATGACAAGCAGAACGCAGGCGCGCCGCGCTTTCCGTTCGTGAACAACTGGAACCTGCAGCACCCGCTCAACGTCGGTCTGACCCCGGACTTCAAGATCGCCATTCTCGACACCACCGGCGTGGCCCCCGCGGATACGAAGGAACGCCCCATCCTGACGGGGGCCCTCTTCCGCAGCAGCCCTGTGCCCAATTCGTTCCTCGACGTCAACATGAACGGCAAGGACGATCTCGACGAACCCAAGGGGAGCATCGACCTCGCGGTCGCCGCGCAGGCGGGCCCGATGCCGCGCCCGAGATTCTCGGAGCGCCCGATGGCGCGCATTGTCGTCTGGGGATCGGCGGCGCCCTTCGTGAACCAGTACCTCTACCAGCGGGTCGATCAGAACGACTACATGACGACGTACGTGCTCAACAATTTCCGCTGGCTGCTGGAACTGGAGCGCGTCGTGCCGGCGACGAAGAAAAAGCAGATCAAGCAAACGACGCTGTTTCTTCCGCCGGGAGCGAGCGCGCAGATCGGGTGGATCAGCATGGCCGGCCTGCCGCTCCTCGGCATCGTGCTCGGGATCATCGCGTGGTGGTTCCGGAGGAAGTAGAGTGACCAACTGGCGCTCCACGATTGTGCTCGGCGTGCTTTTCGTCACGTCGCTGGTAGTTTGGCGCTCGTGGCGGCGCGTCGATCCCGTCGTAATGTCGCGCTCGATGCTGATCGACTGGCATGTCGACAGCTATCGCACGTTCGAGCTGCAACCGGCGGG
>CAYXVY010000194.1:0-6484 GCA_964468745.1 uncultured Planctomycetales bacterium
GGGACCCTTTAGGTAGAGGGCTGCGTGTGCGCGATGGCGAGACGGCGACCGGCATCCTGCGCGCCCGAACCTTCTGAACTTTCCTTTCCAAAACCCTTCCGACTCGGGGGGGGCTCGTTCGACTCTTGGGTAGAAGCATGAGAAGCAGCTCGAAGGCGAGGAAGGGGAAGGCCGGGGCCGGTACACCAGAAGGGACCGGGCCGCCTCCGGCGGCCCGACTGCTGGAGGAGGCGGTCCTCAACGCGCGCGTGGACGCAGCGTTCGCCCGCTGTGCCTCGGGCGACAAGACGGCTTGCGATGAGTTCATCAGCGCGCTCTTCGCGCTTCGCGCGGTGCTGCTGAAGAAGTTCCAAGGGAAGTCGCGTCGACGGTGGTACGACGCCGAAGACGCCTTCTCCGACGCGGTGGTCGAGATCTACGAGCAGGCGCTCGCGCGGAAGCTCGAGCGGCCCCCGAGCGGCTGGTTCATGCTCCTTCGCTGGCAGATGCGTAAGAAGCTGTGGCTCGCCCGGCGGCGCTACGCGATGCTGGTCGATGGCCAAGCCGGGCGTGAGGCCATCCGAACGAAGGAAGCCGATGAGCGGACCGATCCCGGCAAGCAGGCCGAACTGCGCGACGAGGCCAGCAAGATGGCGCGTCAGCTGCAGGAGATGCTCACGCCGAAGCAGCACGTCGTCTTCATGGCGAGACTGGACGGTGTCGACTATCGAGATGCGGCGAGCGCGGCCAACACGACGCCAGGCGCCGCGCGAGTCCACGAGGCGAAGGCCAAGAAGAAGCTCAAGAAGTGGCGAGACGCGAATAAAGTGGCGTGATGCGATTTGCGTTAACATTTTCGATTCCTCATGTGCTTTCTTTTAGGGAGGGAAGAGGGCGTCGATGAGATGCCGACCCTGCCCGCAGGACCGTGGTAACGGGGGCGACAGAGCAGGTCGCCTCGGCCAGGAATTGCTTGGATTTGGAGGTGAGGCAAGCGCACGGAGTGCGACGCCGCAACGGAGCGGGAGGAGAACATGGGGTCTGGGGAACAGTTCGGGTCTCGGGACGTGAATCGCCGCGAACCTTCGCCGCCGTCGGCGGTTGAAGAGCAGGTCAGACACCAGCGCGGAGCATCGGGCTCACCGCCCGGACCGCGCTTCACCGAGGAGGAGCGCCGGCGCCTTGCCGACTTTTTCATCCTCCTCGACCAGATGGATCGCGCCCACTCCGCGCGGCGCGAAAGGAAGGCCGCATGACCCCAACGATTAAGGCCGTGTTCTATGGCCGCGTCTCGGACGACCGGCAGCTCGATGGCTACTCGCCCCAGGTGCAGGAGCACGGCGGCGATGACTACGGGGCCCGTCATGGGTACGAGATCGTCCGGCGGTGGATCGTCCAGGAGTCGGCCAAGAAGGCGGGACGCAAGGCGTTCAACGAGATGGTCAAGTGCGTCAAGGCCGATCCGTCGATCAAGGTGATCATCTTCGAGAAGACCGACCGCTCGACGCGGAACTTCCACGACGTGGACCAGCTCTACCAGTTGATCGAGAGGTACGACAAGGAGCTGCACTTCTACAAGACGGGGCTCGTGCTGCACAAAAACTCGAAGTCGAGCGACAAGCTGCGCTTCGACATCGAGGCGGTGCTGGCGAGGAACTACATCAACAATCTGTCGGAGGAGGTCAAGAAGGGGATGGATGCGAAGATGGAAGACGGTGGTTGGGCGTCACAGGCCCCGGCGGGATACCTGAACGACCCTGTGAGCCGCAACGTCGTCAACGACGAGAAGCGCGGGCCGATCGTGCGGCAGCTCTGGGAACTCGCCGGGACGGGCCGGTACACGGTCGACGACATCGTCGAGATCGCCAGGAAAGAAGGTCTCGATCATCCGCTCAAGCGCGTGCCGATGGGCAAGAGCGGCATTTACCACATCCTGAACAACACGTTCTACTACGGAATGACGTACTGGAAGGGCCAGCTGCGCATCGGGAAGCACGAGCCGCTCATCTCGAAGGCGCTCTTCGACCGCGTACAGGAGGGGCTGCATCGGCAGCAGAAGAAGCGGACGGATCGGAGGTTCGCCTTCCGCGGGCTCGGCAGCTGCGGCCACTGCGGGAGCGCGATCACCGCGGACCACCACGCCAAGGTCCAGAAGAACGGCAAGAAGCACGAGTACGTCCACTACCACTGCACGGGGTGGAAGAACGACGGCAAGGTCTGTCCGGGCTCGCGCATCTCGGAGCGCCACCTGATCGAGCAGCTCGCCGAGCCGCTCAAGAGCCTGACGATGAACACCGCGATCGTTGCGGAGATCAAGGTCGGGCTGCGCGACAGCTTCGCCGCCGAGCGCGAGTACAACAAGAAGCGCATGACGGCGCTTCTTGCGGAGTCGACGCGCCTCAAGACGTGGCTCGATAGGGCGTACACCGACCGGCTCGACGGGCTGATCACGCCGGAGGAGTTCCGCGAGAAGTCGGGCGAGTGGCGCAACCGCCAGCTGGAGATCCAGAACGAGATTCGCGCGCATACGGTCGCCGACGGGAAGTATCTGGAGGAGGCCGAGCGCATCCTCGACCTGGCGCAACGGGCGCACGCCGTCTACGCTGAGGAAGACGACAACTTCAAGCGGCGGGAGCTGATCGACATCGTCGTTTCGAAAGTGACCATTTCGGACCACCGGGCACTTTCGAACCTGTGGGAACCGTTCGCTGCGCTGGCGAAAGTGGCCGCAGCGGCCACTTCGCCAGATCGTAGTTCTCAATGGTGGGCGCGAGAGGATTCGAACCTCCAAGCCGGTAAGGGCACACGGTCCTGAGCCGTGCGCGTCTGCCAGTTCCGCCACGCGCCCGTCTTGAAGCGGAGCGCCATTATAGCGACAGCCGCCCGCGCGTCCAGAACCTCTCGCCGCCCGCTACTTCTTGACAAACGCGACGCAGTTCTCCGTGAAGGTCGCCGCGCCCACGACGGTTGTTTCCCGCCGCACGATCCACCCCGGCACGTCCTTGCAGTACCACGTCTTCGAGGTCATCACGACCTTGCTCCCGCATGTCAGCGTGTCATTCTGGAACCAGAGGGTGTCGTATTCCTTGTCGCCAATCTTTCGCTTCTCGGCCCCGTTCTTGTACGCGAGCGTCTTGTGCTTCTTGCAGAGCAGGCAGTCCACCTGGTCCTTTTCCTGTACGGCAGCCGCATCCTCCTTGTCCACCTGCTCGGGATCGTTCTTCTCCTTCGTGCCCTCGGCCTCCGTCGCGGTCTCGAGCACGAGCTGCTCCGCTTCCTTCTTGGAAAGCGTGAAGATCGTGTTGAACTTCACCTCGGTTGAGCTTAGCTCGACCGTGACCGAGGATCCGACCGCGAATCCGTTCCACGCGGCCCACTTGCTGTACTTGAACTCCTTGTCGTCCTGGGCCGCGACGACCCCGGCGAGTGCCAGCAGCAGCAGAGCCCGCGACATGACCTAGCCTTTGTAGAAAATATCGCGTCCGAGCTTGTCGTCGAGCGACGGTGTCGGATGACCGCCCGCCGTCACGCGGACGATGTCCGCGATGCCCTCGGAGTCGAGGTGCAGGAACTTCAGCAGTTCCGAGCGGTCCGCGTGCTGGAGGAACGCGTCCGGAATGCCGTGCACCTTGATCTTCTTCGTGTCCTCGCCTCTCAGCGACATCGCCTCGAGGACGGCCGATCCGAATCCGCCGTGCACCGCGTGGTCCTCGACCGTGAGAACGAACGGGTATTCCTGCACGAGGCAGCTGGTCAGTTCGAGGTCGATCGGCTTGGCGAATCGCGCGTCGGCGACGGCGACGTTGATCCCTTCCTTCAGCAGCATTTCACGCGCGGCGAGCGCCTTCGCGACCATGCATCCATAGGCCAGGATCGCTCCGTCCTTGCCGGTCACGAGGACCTGGCCCTTTCCCAGCTGGATGGGGCGCGGCTGGATGTTGAATCGCGCGAGATCCGGCGTCGCTTCGCGCGGGATGCGGATCGCGATTGGGCCGTTGTGCGACAGCGCGTACTCCATCATCGCGCGCAGATCGGCCTCGTCACGCGGGGCCATCAGCGTGGTGTTCGGGAACGTGCGCAAATACGCGATGTCGAAATTGCCGTGGTGCGTCGGACCGTCCTCGCCGGCCACGCCCGCGCGATCGAGGACGAAGATCGTCGAGAGATTATTGAGGCACGCCTCCTGGAAGACGATGTCGTAGGCGCGCTGGAAGAACGACGAGTAGATCGCGACGAAGGGGCGGAGCCCCCCGTGGGCCATGCCCGCGGCAAGGCCGACCGCCGCCTGCTCGGCTATTCCCGTGTCGTACATCCGGTCCGGGAAGACCTTCGCGAATTCGAGGAGACCTGTGCCGTCCGGCATCGCGGCCGTAATGCCCACGACGCGCGGGTCCTTCTTCGCGAGATCGATGAGTCCGTCGACGAACGCGCGCGTGTAGGACTTCGTGTACGCGGGCGCCGGCTTGCCCGCGGGCTCGACCTTCGACTCGAACACCGTCTTCACGAAGCCCGCCTTGACGTCGGGCGGCTTGTGCAGCGCGAAAGGGTCGGTGCCTGCCTGCGGATGCCCCTTGCCCTTCTCGGTCACCACGTGCAACAGGATCGGCTTGTGCTGGGTTTTCACGTTTTGCAGCAGGCGCAGGAGCGACTTGATGTCGTGCCCGTCGATCGGCCCGTAGTACTGAAAGCCGAGGATGGTGAAGATGTTCGGCAGCAGCGTTTCTTTGAGGCCGCGACGCACGCTGTCGAGGGCGTGCTCGACGGTCATGCCGCCGGGCATCTTCGACAGGAAGTTGTGGATCTCCTTCTTCACCTCGTCGTAGAGCGGCGCTGAGCGCAGCTCGCTGAAGTACTTGGTGAGCGCGCCGACGGTCTTCGAGATCGACCAGCCGTTGTCGTTCAGGATGACGAGCATGTCGCGTTTCGACGCGCCGATGTTGTTGAGCGCCTCGAGAGCGACGCCCGTGGTCATGGCGCCGTCGCCGATAATCGAAACGACCTTGCGCTTCCGCTGGAGCCGCTCGTCCGCAACCGCGGCGCCCAGCGCGACGGCGAGACCGGCCCCGACGTGGCCGAAATTGAACGGGTCGTGCGGGCTTTCCGGCTTCCAGCCGAATCCGCAGATTCCGCCGAACTGCCGCAGCGTGTTGAAGCGGTCGCGGCGGCCGGTGATCAGCTTGTGCGTGTAGGTCTGGTAGCTTCCGTCCCACACGATGAGGTCCTGCTCGATATCGTAGGCGTGATGCAGCGCGAGCGTGAGCTCGATCACGCCGAGGTTCGAGCCCAAGTGGCCCCCCGTCTTGGTGACGGTGTCGATGATGGTCTTGCGAATTTCCTCGGCGAGCGCCGGAAGCTCCTCGACTTTGACCTGTTTGAAATCCTTCGGCGAGTTGATGCGAGCAAGAATGCTCATCAATGGGTCCTCGAGAGTATGAAATCCGCAAGAGCGGTCAGTCGCGCTGCGCGCCGGCCGAGGTAGCTAACAGCGCTCGATGCCGACTCAATCAATCGTTCGGCGCGGCGGCGCGACGCCTCGAGGCCGAACAAGGCGGGGTAGGTCGCCTTGTCCTGTTTCGCGTCCTTGCCGGGCGTCTTACCCAGCTGCTCCGCCGTGCCGGACACGTCGAGAATATCGTCGACGATCTGGAATGCGAGACCGAGATTCCGGCCGTACGTGGACATTGCCCGCAGTGCGTCGTCATCCGCCTCCGCGGCGATCGCCCCCATGCGGGCGGCGGCCGTCAGCATCGCGGCGGTCTTCATGCGATGGATTTCTTCCAGGCGCTCGGGTGTGGCCTTGGCGTTGGAATTGAGATCGAGCTGCTGGCCGCCGACCATTCCGCGCGTGCCGGCCGCCTGGGCCAGCTCGGCGACAAGCGCGGGAACGACGGCGTGGTTGCGCGTGCGGGTGGCGATTGTCTCGAAGGCCGCAGCCTGCAGCCCGTCGCCCACAAGCATCGCCGTGGCCTCGTCGTAGGCCTTGTGGCAGCTCGGGCGGCCACGCCGGACGTCGTCGTCGTCCATGGCCGGGAGATCGTCGTGGACGAGCGAGTACGTGTGAATCATCTCCAGCGCGCAGGCTGCGGGGAGAACGTCGCGCGCCTTGCCCCCGTTTGCTTCGCAGCTCCAGATGGCCAGAGCGGGGCGGAGGCGCTTGCCGCCGCCGAAGACGGCATAGCGGGCCGCCTCGTGGAGCCGGCGCGGCACGGCTTCGGCGCGAGGGAGATATCGGTCCAGGGCCCGGTCTACGACCGCCGACACGCGCTTCAGCTGGCGCTCCATCTCGGTTGGCGCTGCCACGGTGGCCGTCGTCATGAAGGGGTCGATTGTATCAGAACCGCGTCGCCGGGGGACGGTCATTTTTTAACGACGGGGCGGGCGGGGCGCTCGTCACCCGAATCGAGGGGCTTCACGGCGAGTGAGCCGTCCTTTTGCTGCACGAGCTGCTCGATGCGCTTCTCCATCTGCCCGCGGATCTCGCGGCAACGGTTGAGCGCCCGCATGC
>CAYXVY010000195.1:0-3352 GCA_964468745.1 uncultured Planctomycetales bacterium
GGCGCACGCCGCGGCGCGGGCGCGCAAGTACCAGCGCGGCTACGATATCGCGCAGGCGCTGCTGACGCTCGAAGGCGGGAGGTCGCGCTACGCCGCCGAGATACACAAGGTCCGCCGGTTTTGCGACAACTGGATCACGCAAAACTCGCTCGTGCGATCGCGCGTCATAGCGCCTTCGTCCACGGGCATCGTCGGCGTGAAGTACGACTTCATCCTCCGGATGGAGAATTCTTTCAAGCAGGGGATCAAGGTCATATTCGACCCGGGCAACGCGATGCGCCCCAGTACGCCCGTCGTCGTCGTCGAAATCACGTGCCGTGTGGTGAGCTTTAACGCGAGCGAGGACATCCTCAGGGGCAACATCGAGGTCAACGTCGAACAGGAGATTCCCATCGCCCTCGGCGCGCAGTGGGAGAAGGTGTTCACGATCGACACGGGGGCAATGCTTCCCGAAGACAAGGAAAACATCCGCATCTACACCATCGGTGCGTGGACGCAGCCGATGAAGGTCGACTACGGCATCGGCACGACCGTGAAGAAGCTTTTCTTCGAGCCGGCCACGTTCAAGGTTGTGCCGAAGAAGTACGAGCATCTGCTTGACGATCCGCTCATGCGATTGTCGCAGGCGATCGACGTCGGCCAGGTCAACGAAGTCTTCCTGGCGGCGATGCTGGTGGACGACGCCCATCAGTTGGATGCCGCCGAGAAGCTCATCGTCATGCTGGAAAAGGCGCACGGTCCGGGCGTGAAACCCGAGGCCCGCGCCGTCATCGGCAATATCCTGCACGCGATGACGGGAGGGCGGCACGGCGACGACGCGAAGCGTTGGCGCGCGTGGTACGACGCGCAGAGGGGCAATCCGCCGAATAAGCCCTAACAGCCGCGCCACGCTTGTTAGAATAGCCCTCTTATGGGTCCCCTGTCGGCGCGCGAACAGGTCGTCGCCGTGAAGCGCGGCGCCGTCGATCTGCACACGGTGGACGAGCTCGAGAAGAAGTTCGCGCGATCGATCGAGAAGCGGACGCCGCTGCGCATCAAGCTGGGCGTGGACCCGAGCTCGCCGGACATCCACCTGGGGCATACGGTCGTGCTGCAAAAGCTGCGCCAGTTCCAGGACCTCGGCCATCAGGCGGTCCTCATCATTGGGAACTTCACGGCACTCGTCGGCGACCCCACGGGCAAGAAAAAGACGCGACCGCAATTGACAATGCAGGAAGTCGAGGCGAACGCGAAGACGTATCTCGACCAGGTCGGCAAGATCCTGGACATGACACGGCTGGAGCTGGTTTACAACAGTCAGTGGCTCAAGCCGCTCACGTTTCACCGCCTGCTCGAACTCGCGTCGAAAATGACAATCGCCCGCCTCCTCGAGCGCGACGATTTCCAGAAGCGCTACAAGGGCCAGACGCCGATCTTCCTTCACGAATTTCTCTACGTCGTCATGCAGGCCTACGACTCGGTAGAAGTCCGCGCGGATGTCGAGCTGGGCGGCACCGACCAGACGTTCAACCTGCTTGCGGGGCGCGACCTCATGCGCGATACGGGCATGGAACCGCAGTGCGCGCTGACCGTGCCGATCCTCCCGGGGACGGACGGGAAGGACAAGATGTCGAAGAGCCTGGGCAATCACATCGGCGTGCTCGAGGATGCCTACTCGATGTACGGCAAGACGATGTCCGTTCCCGATCACGCCATGAAGGAGTGGTTCACGCTCCTTACGCGCGTGCCCGAGGATGAGATGACTCGCTTGTGCGACGTCGGCAAGACGCACCCGAAGGTTGCGAAGGATCTGCTGGCCCGCAAAATCGTCGCCGGCTACCACGGTGAGTCGGCGGCCGACGATGCGTCGAAGCGATTCGATCTCGAGCATCGCCAGAACAAGCCGTCGGGCGACGTCCAGAAAGTGGAGGTTTCGGACCGCAAGATGTCGATCGTAAAGCTCGTCGCGCTCACGAAGGTGCCGGCGTCGAACGGTGAAGCCAAGCGTCTCGTCGAGCAGGGCGGCGTCGAGTTCGCCGGGGCGAAAATCACCGATCCCAAGGTCGAGGTTGAACTGGTGGGCGGGGAGATTCTCAAAGTCGGCAAGAAGAACAAGTTCTTCCAGATAGTCGTGACGTAAGCCGTGCCGAACGATCCCCAGGTCGATCGCGACTTTGCGAAGGTCCTCATCGAGCTGAATCCGTCGCTCGCGGACGCCGTGCGCAAGGGAATGCGGCAGCAGCGCACGCAGAAGGACCAGAAGGCGCTCGACAAGGTGTTGCTCGAGATGAAGCTCATCACGCCCGAGCAGGCGAAGGACGTCTGGTCGCTGATCAAGGGGATGTCCGTGCCCCTTCCCGCCGTGCCGCCGTCGACCGTCGAGAGTAGACCCGCGACTGTCCCGCCCGCTGAGCCGCGTGTCACCATCGAGCCCGACCTGTCGAAGCAGGTCGCGAAAATCCCCGGCTTCGAGATCGTCAAACGGCTCGGTGCAGGCGGGCGAGGCGTCGTCTACCTCGCGAGGCAGCTGTCGATGGACCGCGACGTCGCCCTCAAGATTCTCGCTCCGAAACTCTCGGCCGACCCCTCGTACGTCGAGGCGTTCCAGCGCGAGGCGCGAACAGCCGCGAAGTTGAGCCACCCGAACATCATGACCGCGTACGACGTCGCCGAAAGTGCAGGCACGCACTACCTGGTGCTCGAGTACATCGAAGGACCGACGGCGCAGGAACTGCTCGACGAGCAGAAGCGGCTCGACGAGAAGTCGGTCGTCGATATCGGCCTTCAGGTTGCGCGCGCGCTCGAAGTCGCCGCCCGCGCCGGCATCATGCACCGCGACGTGAAGCCCGCGAACATCATGATCGCGCGCGATGGCGTCGTGAAGCTCTGCGATCTGGGGCTCGCGCGCGTCGCGGGCGAGGTGATCGATTCGAAGGCCGCGGGAACTCCGCGCTATATCTCGCCTGAGCAGGCAAGGGGGGACGCGAACCTCGACGGCCGGTGCGACTTGTACTCGCTCGGAGCGACGCTCTACCACCTCGCGACAGGGGAGCCGCCGTTTCGCGCCGAGACGCGCGAGCAGATGATGGCGAAGCATGTCGCTGAGCCCCTCGTGGCACCACGCGAACGCTGCGCCGACGTGGGCGAGAAGCTCGACGCGGTGATCCGCAAGCTCATGGAGAAGGATCGTGATCGGCGGTACCAATCGCCCGCAGAGGTGCTTGCGGCGCTGCAGCCGATCGCCGACGCGCTGAAGCGCGCCCCCGCCGTGCCGCGAGCGCTGCCCGCGCGGCGCTCGTATGCGGAGCAGAAGTCCGGCGCCCTGCCGATCATCGTGCTGGCGGTCGGCATACTCGTGATCGCCGGCGGCGCA
>CAYXVY010000196.1:0-5000 GCA_964468745.1 uncultured Planctomycetales bacterium
GGCGCCGCGCTGGCGGGCGTTGGGGCGCGCAAGCGAATTGCTGGGAGACTACCCCAAGGCAGAGGACTGCTACGGACGGGCCGAGGCCTGGCCGGATCGCGGCCGCGTTCGCCTCCGCCTCTATCGCCGGATGCTGCGCGCGGCGAACGATGCTCGGGACCCCGTGAGCAGGGCGCAACTCGAGGCGGACGGGGGGACGCTCCGAGACGGCGCGCTGGCCGACTTTGGGCGATCGCCCGAGGCGTCGATCAGCCTGGGCGTGCTTTCGGGCCGGGACGTCTACGAGCTGGCGCTGGCGCACGCGAAGGGGTCCATCGACGCAGACGCGTGGGATCTCGCGGCGCAGGCCGCGATGGCATCGAGCCGCCTTGAGGAGGCGGTCGCGCATGCGGATCGCGCGGCGAGAATTCGAGAGTCGGACGGCGAACTCCAGATCGCGGCCGCGTACGCGCACGTGCGGCATGCGGCGGACAACCGGAAGAAACCCGAGGTGGCCTCGCGCGACTTTGCGGAGGCGGGACGATGGTGCGACGCGGCGCTGATCATCGCTCCCGAGTCGCGCGACGCGCTGGCGATGCGGGGCCAGATCGCGCTCGAAATGTACTGGATGTTCTGGGAGTGCGGAAGCGCGGCGTCGCTGGGAGGGCCGGAGAAGTTCCTGGCCCTGCTGAAGGAGGGCGCGGAGGCGGCGCTCGCGGCGTACGACCGGACCACGCACCCCGGCTGCGGTTTCGTGGGCGCGAATCTGCTGCTGCGAGCAGCGTGGATCACGCGCGATCTGGGGGGCGATCCCACGCCGTGGCTGGAGCGCATGTGGCGCGAGGGGGACCGCTTCCTGAAGGAGCTGCCGTCCTTTTACATGCCGGTCGAGCGGGGGTACGGTTACGTGATCCTCGCCGAATACCAGATGAAGCAGGCGTCGCCCGACACGGCGGTGCTGGAGCGGTGCGCGAGGGACTGCGAGGCCCAGATGGCGGCCGAGATGAAGGACGCGAATTCGGACCGCTGGTACTACCCGGGCCTGTGTCGATTCTATCTCGGGCAGGCGCGGAGCGGCGAAGACGATTTCCGGCGTTCGATCGAGCTCTTCTCGCAGGCGATCGCGGCGGGTCCGAATCCGCTCACACTGAAATTCCGCGGGCAGGCGTATTTTCTCCTGCAACGGTATGCGGAGGCGATCCGCGATTGGACGCAGGCGAAGGATCCCTCCCTGGAGCCGCACATCGCCGAGGCGCGTCGGCGGATGGCGGGGGACTGAGCGGGATCGGGGCCCCGTTCCCGGGTGCAGAGCCGCCGGTGTGGCCCCTCGACTCGCTTTGCTCGCTCGGGGCACTTCGCCCCCTCGAGGCCTTCGTCCGCGCGAGTCGAAGTGGTGGGCGCGGTGGGAGTCGAACCCACAAGCCTCGCGGCACGGGATCCTAAGTCCCGCGCGTCTGCCAATTCCGCCACGCGCCCGACTCGACAGTGTCGCACGCTCGCCGCACACGGTCCAGACCCGCTCTCTGGACTCGTCCCGCCACCCTGTGTATCATCCCGGCGTCGACGCCGAGCGGAGAGGTGCCAGAGTGGCCGATCGGGCGCGCCTCGAAAGCGCGTGACCTCGCAAGGGGTCCGTGGGTTCGACTCCCACCCTCTCCGCCATTCGGCGCGATCAGCGCAGGCGCACCCGTGTTATGTCGACGCGCCGCTGCGCCAATCTGGAACCGAAATGAACCGCACGTTCGCCGTTTCATTCGCCATCCTGCTCGCGATCGCAGCTGCGTCCGTGACGGTGATGACGGGACGCCGACACGAGCCGGCCCGGCGGACGACTCCGGTCGATCCGGCCCACGCGCTCAAGATCACGCTGATCTGCGGGACCGTCGAGGGCGCTGGCGATTTGCGCGACGAGGACGTCGATATCGGCACTTGGCTGACGGTGCCTGCGAACCGGATCGCGTTTCTCGTCGTGGAGACGGACGAACTCATCGTGCGCGGCCCTGCAAAGTTCCGCCTCTGGCGCGAAAGCGACGGGCCGGTTCTCGAGCTGCAATCCGGGGCCGCGATGCTCGACGTCGTGAGACCGTGGGAGCTGAGCGCGGGGGACTGCATCGCACGCGTGGATGCGGTCGTTGGCGTCGAAGTCCGGGAGAAATCGGTACGGCTGGGCGTGGTTCGCGGCAACGCACAACTGCGGCTTCAGGACCGGCCCATCGACATCACGGCGGACGAGGTCGTTGACGTGCACGAAGGGCGAGTAAGCGGCTCTATATTGGCGGAGCCGGGGCCGCTCGTCGAGTGGGCGGAACGCGCCCTGCGCGAGCGCAATCTGCTCGATCAGGTGCTGACCCGCGATCAGGTGTGCTTCGTTCGCGGGCGATCGCCGGCGGCCGTGACGATTGAAGCAGGCGCAACGCAGACGTTCCCGCCCGTGAACGGGCGCGTGCATGGCCGCATCCAGGGGCGACGGGGAAGCCGGGTTCGCGGACCTGCGGACGTGATCGTGCTGGCCGTGGATTAGGAGAACGACGCGGCCGCGAACGAGACGATTCCGCCGGCGGGATCGGGCGCGTAGGTGTACCGATGGACGGTGGCGCGCGCGCCGCCGAGGAGTCGCAGCGCCGCGTATAGTGCGGAGAGTCCGCAGACCTTCCGCCAGTCCCCGTCGGCCATCACGGAGTTCCAGAAGCCTTCGGCGTTGCCCTCGGTGATCGCCGCGAGGCTCTGCTTGTCCCCCGCCATCATGCGGTCGATGAGCGGCTGGCCGACGGGCTCGTCGTGCCCAAATCGCGGCCCTACGTGCGCGAAATCGACGCCGGCGACGATGCAGACGCGCTTGCCACACGCACGGATCGTCTCGTCGAGCGCGGCGATGTACTCCTCCACCTGGGGCGCGGTCGACGGGCTCGCGGAATCGCAGTAGCGGTCGAATCGCGAGCAGAGGATCGGGACGACGGTGAAGTCGGGCCGGGCGCGCCGCGCATAGCGCAGGAATACCGCCTGGAATTCGGCGCTGTGCTCCTTTCGGTGCGTGGCCTCGGATTCCATGCCGGCGCGATGGGTCCGCTTCAGCAGCGCTTCCACGAAGTCGCGGTCGATCTCGGCGGGGCCGAGCGGCGTGTCGTACGACTTGGTCGTCGGGACGAAGGGAGGTTCGGGGGAGGCGTGGGCGACGCCGAGCACCAGGTAGAGATCCGCCGGCTCCGCTTCGGTGATGCGGCGGTACGCGTGCGTGTAGCAAGGCCCGCCGCGTTGAAAGTCGATGTGAGGCGCGATGATTCCGCGCAGCGGCGCCGGGGCCGCGTCGCCCGGGAGGCCGGCGCCGAATTCGCCGGTGTAGAACCCGTCGAGTTGCTTCTCGAGCTCGTCACGCGTCTCGGGATAGCCGCCGTTGCCGGCGAACTGCGCGGGACGCGTCGTCGCGCGCGTGAACTCGTCGGTGATCTTCGCGCGTTGAGCCGCGAATCGATCATTGTCGAGAAGGAGCGCACGGTCGAGCTCCTCGACGATTTTCAGGACGGTCTCCTCCGGCACGCGCGAGCCCTCGGATTGAGCGGCGATGAAGTCCTGGATTTGCTCGACGCCGCGCTTGCCGTCGAGGAGGTCCCAGATGATGGCGATCAGGGGCGGGACGACGGCCGTGCCCTCGATCCAACCTTCCGGGTCACGCATCACGAAGTAGGATTCGCCCTCGTGGTCGATCGGGTAGACCTCGAGGGGGCGCTTGCGCGGCAGGGCCATGACGAGAGAATAACCTGATTCGGCGAGACACGTCCACAGGGACGGGGGTGTGGCCAAGAATGCCTGCACTGCGCGAGCGCGGCCAGACTTGGACGGGAAGCAGCCCCTCGACTCGCCAAGCTCTCCCGTGGCACCCAGCCGACACCCACGGCAGGACGGCGGGAGGCCCGTTAGCAACCTTTCTGCTAATCGCGCGCTAATGTGCTAGCCGGCAACGAGTTGGTGGAGGGGGAGGGATTCGAACCCTCGGTGGGCACTAGTCCCACACCAGTTTTCAAGACTGGCGCTTTCAGCCGCTCAGCCACCCCTCCACGTTGCTTATGCTTGACCCTCAGAGAGTTGCATCCTACCTCGCGGCGACGGCTTCCGTCGACTCGCTCTGTACGACCCTTGTACGATCCAGAACCGAAACGGCGTCCCGAAGGTTCGACTCCGCGAGGTGAGCGTACCGGAGCACCATCGCGAGCGACGAGTGCCCGAGCAGCTTCATGATGACTTGCAGCGAGACGCCCGCTTGCGCGAGCCGCGAGGCGAACGTGTGCCGCGAGTCGTGGAAGCGGAAGCGGTGCTCGTCTACGACGGCGACCTCCGCCAGCCGCACGGCCCTGTCGAACGCTTGCGTGACGGTCCCGCACGGGATGGCCCCGGCGTCGCCCGCAGACGCGAAGACGTAGGCGGTATGGTCTTGCAGACCCTTCTCCTCCGTTTGCGCGCCCAGCAGCGCAAGCAACGCGTTGTTGATCGGGACGTGCCTGTCCCTGCCGTTCTTGCTCTCCGTGACGTGGATCTGACGGCGCTGGTGGTCGACGTCGGCCCACCTTAGCCGCAGGATCTCGCCTCGCCTCATCCCCGTGAGCAGGGCCGTCTGCACGATGGGGCGCAGCCAGTCCGCGCACTGCGCGAGCAACCGCCGTTCCTCATCGTCCGACAGGAAGCGGATGCGCCCGGGTGCTTCCTTGAGCTTCCTGATGCCCTTGGCGGGGTTCTCGCGCATCTTCTTCATGCGGACGGCGTGCGAGAAGCACCCCGACAGCCAGACGCGGTAGCGGTTCACCGTGGCCTTGCTGGACCCGTCTTCGAGCAGCTTCTTGATGAACCGCTCGACGTCGCCCTGAGTGATCGCGCGCAGGGCCATCGTCCCGAGCGTGCGCGTGAACGCGGCGGAATATTGCAAGTCGCCCGAGTACGTGCTCGTGGCCTTCTTCGTGTCGCCCCCGCGATGGTGCGACTTGCACCACGGGAGGTATTCCTTCTCGGAGAAGTCCGCGAACGTCGTCGAG
>CAYXVY010000197.1:0-9729 GCA_964468745.1 uncultured Planctomycetales bacterium
CGGACGGCGGCGTCAAGCTCCGGTATCCCACGGCGTACACGCTGAAACACGACGCCTCGCAGCCGACCGTCGCGCACTGGATGCTCGTCGGTGAAGCGCACCTCATCTCGATCATGCGTGTGAAGGACCAGCCAGACGCCGACGCCTTCCTTCAGACGATGGTGGAGGGTGCGGCGCAGGTGCACAAGGACGTGGAGCAGGAAGACGTGAAGGCCGTGTTCGGGAAGCGCGAGGTCAAGGGCGTGTGCGTCAGCTTCAGCCTCGCCAAGATGAAAATGCGCCAGACGCACTTCGCATTTCAGTCGGGCGCCGACGTGGTCGTTGTGCTGATGCAGGACGGGCCCCTCGCCGAAGGCAAGCGCGCCGATGGCGCGGACGAGGCTGAGAAGATGGTGCGCGACTCGTTCGAGGTGACGGACTGAGGGACTGCGCACGAATACCCTCTGCACGTCCAAGCCGCCAGGACCGCGAAACGGACAACAGGCGTTCTCATGAGCTACCTCGCAACGCCGAAGTTCACACGCGGCCACTCACCTCGCCGCAACATGTTCCGAACCAAACGCGGAGCACGCAGAGTGGCTTGGGGCGCTGAGTCCCGCCGGCGTGCGGGCGGAGCCCGCACGGGCGGCCACGCAGAACCGGATTCCTAAACGCGCCGCGTCGGCGGCGATCGTTTCGGAATCCGGTTCTGCGTGGCCGCACCCGCGCTCTGCGCGGGCCGGCGGACGGCACATCCCCTCCGCGTCCGGAACCCCTCTTGTCCTGCTCCGCGGACTCTGCGCCAAGTCGGGATCACTGCGCAATCTGAGCCGCTGCGTGTGCGCCGAGTGACCGAATATCTGCCCCTTGGCGCCGCCTCATTCCTTGCGCGGCTTCTTGCGCGCGTCCGACAGGAACCTCTCGACGCGCGAACGCATCGGCGAATCCGCCGGCAGCCCGCGCAACGCTTCCTCGTAGTCGAGGATCGCGCCCCGAACATCCCCCTTCCACTCGTGGGCCGAGCCGCGATTCGTAAGCGCCTCGGGGTCGCCGGGCTGAAGGGCCAGCGACGAATTGCAGTCGGCGATCGCCGCGTCCCACTCCGCCCGCGCCTCCGCGGGACGATGGAGGATATCCGCCAGCACCTCGCCGCGCACGATGTGCGCAGCCGCACGACAGGCCAACGCATGCGGATTTGTAGCGTCGATGCGCAGGGCGGCATCGCAGTCCTCGATCGCGCTCCGCCATTCCGCGAGCGCCGCCTCGCGCCGCCCGCCGGCCGACACGAGCAGGCCTTTCGCCACGCGCACCTGCCCGCGATTGATCCAAGCCTCCACGTAGGTGGGGGCGAGCTTGCACGACGCGTCGAAGTCGCCGATGGCGGCGTCGAATTCCACGAGGGCCGCGTCATCCCTGTCGAGGGCGACCAGCAGCCCGGCGCGCTGCCGTCGCGTGAGGCCCCTGTTGTTCACCGCGTCCGCAAATCCCGGGTCCGCCGCCAGCGCTTTCGAATACCGGGCGATGGCCGATTCCGACGCGGCAAGCGCGCGGTTCACGTCGCCGGCGCCGATGAACCGGTCGCCCTCCGCGGACATCAGTACGGCGCCGTTGTAATACGCCAGCGCAAAGTTTGGCTGGATGCGCGTGGCCTCGTCGTAGTCCGCCAGCGCTCCCGGCGTGTCGCCCCCGGCCGTGCGCACCGTGCCGCGATCGAAATACGCCCGCGCGGACAGCGGCATCGCCTGGATCGCCCACGTCAGCAAGGCGAGATCGCCGTTCCACTGCCCCAACCACCCGGCGTACGCAGGCGACGGGTCCTTCGCGTGCGCCGACTCAAGCAATGCGAGGGCCTCGGCTTGCCGGTCAAGGCCGTAGTATTGCCACAGCGCTTCCCCGACGATTCGCGCCTCGTCGTCCTCGCGTGTATTCGGAAGGCCCCATCGCAACAGGGACGCGCGGTCGGACTCCGGATCCGCCCGTCGGTCGAGGAGACGGCGCGCCTCCTTGAGCAACGGTTGGACCTGCCCTTGAACCCGCGCCTCCCTGGCGGCGGGCGCGAACACCGCCCGCGCGACCCGCTGCAGAAGGACGTGCCCCAACAGAATCTCGCCCGGTGCGAATGCTGGATTGAGCGCGACGGCGTGGCGCAGATCGCCCTCCGCCGCATCAAGCTCCTCGATGTAGAGCAATCCGCGAGCGCGGACGTAATAACCCTGGGGATGGTCCGGCCGACGCGCGATATACGAACTCACGGCCCCGACCGCATCGCTGATCTCGCCGTAAACCCTCCGCGGATCGTTCGATGCTTTGTGGAGGTCGCGCCGCGCAAGCACGATCCTCGTCCAGAGGGCGCCCAGCTCCTTGAGCCCCTCCTCCCTGTCGCGCGCGGCCACGGCATCCCGTTCGCGCTGTTTGCGTTCGTCGAGCCAGCGCTTTCCGAAAAACCCGGCAACGACTGCGATGAGAACGGCGGCCGAAATCGCGACAAGGACGGCACGGCGCGCGATCCACTTTCGCGCGCGATGAACCAGGCTGGGAGCGGAGGCCGCGATGGGTTCGCCATTGAGCCAGCGCGTGAGATCAAGGGCCAGCGCTGCCGCGCTCGCGTACCGCCGATCGGGATCCTTCTCGAGGCACGCGAGGGCGATCGTGCCGAGGTCGCCGGGAAGCGGAGCAGGCTCGTCGCGGGCGATCTCATCGAGCAGTGACATGACGTTCGTTGCGCGAAACGGCGGATGTCCCGCGAGCACTTCGTACAGGGTGACGCCCAGAGACCACACGTCGCTGCGCGCGTCGACCCGTTCGCCGCGCGTCTGCTCAGGGCTCATGTAGGCCGGCGTGCCCATGACGATGCCGCTGACGGAGAGGGACGAGCGGACGTTGATGTCGCGCGCGATGCCGAAGTCCATCACGAAGACGCGACCGTCGCGGGCGACCATGATGTTCGCGGGCTTGAGGTCGCGGTGGATGATCCCGCGTTCGTGGGCGTGGGCGACAGCGAGCGACGCGTCGCGGAGGATGCGGGCGAGCTCGCGGGGGTCGTGCCGCGGCACGGTCTCGAGCGTCCGGCCGTCGACCAGCTGCAGCGCGATGAACGAGCGAGAATCGACGTCGCCGACCTGGTAGATGGCGGCGATGTTGGGGTGCGAGAGCGACGCGGCGGTCTGGGCTTCGCGGACGAGGCGCTTCTGCTGATCGGGGTCCTGCTGGTGAAGGATCTTGAGGGCGATCCAGCGGGAGAGTTTCGTGTCCCACGCGCGCCACACTTCCCCGAAGCCCCCCTTGCCGAGGAGCTCGGTGCGGATGTACTCGCCGAAGCGTTCACCCTGCGGTTCGCTCACGGGCAGGGATTATACGGGAGCGCCGCACGCGGCACACACAGCGTCGGCGTTATCCACTTTCCGTCCGCAGTGATGGCACTGCCGGGCGAGCGAAAGCAGGATCACGAATCCGATGCAACCCGCGATCCCGAGCAGCCCGAGCCAGGGACTGCGCCCCTTCGCGCGCGCGTAGACGGCGCACGTGACGATCATGAGCAGCGTGCACGCCACGAAAATGGCCGCGGACCACGCAGGCCTCCCGTGTCGAAGGCCGTCCCTCAAGACCACCTGTCCGCTGAACGCCAGGATCATCAGCAGCACGGCGTACGTGCGCACGTTGCTCAGGCGCCGGCGGATATCGTCGCGGCTCGGGGGATCGGGCGGCATCGCCGCCATGTTACATGTCGATCTGGAATCGCAGCAGGATCCCGAGCAATGCGTCTTCGTCGACCCCGTTTCCAAATGCGATCGTCGCGCCGTAGTCCTCGCGGATTACGTCGAGGGAAATGCGGACGTTCTTGACCGGCCACCAGCTGACGCCGAGCGTCATACTCCGCACGCCGTCCGACTGCCCCGCGAATGAATTGCCGATGCGCTCGATCTCGTCGCCGACCTCAACCGCCGCGATGCGAAACGCGACCTCGACGGCGCCCCAGTTCCCCTCCGTGATATCGAAAGGGGACGCGGGCGTGATGCGTGTCTCAAAGGTCTTGTCCTCACCCGTGACAATCCACGAAAGCGCTGCATACCATGCCTTCGTCGTAACGTCCACGCGGACGGCGCCTCCCAGCATTTCGTCTTCGCGCTGCAGGAACTCCGCGCGAAGGCCCCACGACTGCCACGCGAACGAGAGTTCGAGGCCGAGGCGCGTGCGGTCACCGTCGAGGAAGCCCGCCGTCGTGTCGAGAAACGTCACGCCGAGTTCCGCCGTCTGGATATCGAAGGTCGTCGTGGTGGCGCCGGCGAGAGTGACGTTGTCTACGTCGCCGATCGACCCGTAGACGCCGACGCGCAGCCCCTTGAAGGGCGACTCCTTGTCAGCGATCCACGGCGACGCGGTTAGCCTCGCCGTGAGTTCCTTCTCGTCGTTGTCGTCGGTGCGGCCGCGCCCCTGGTCCGCGAGATGGCTGCGCCCGTTGGTCACGGCCACCTGGTACCCGAACGCGCCCTCGGCGAGCTTTCCGTGCGCCATCGCGCCGATCTCGTATCCGGCGACGAATCGCGCGAGGATCGGCCGCTCGATGAACTCGGTGAATCGAGCAGAGCAGAGCGAGTCCTGGCTTTGCGGCGCCTTGAACTGGCCGAGCAACAGGCGGAATTCGGAGAGGTGTCGCCATTCGAGGAAGGCGGCCTGAAGCGTGGCCGCGGATCCCGTACTCGACGACGCGATGTCGTACTGGACCTGGTAGCCCCAGTCCTTCCACAGGGCCCCGTCCACCTGCAAGCGCGCCGCACGGGCGGAGAACGTGTCGGCGGTCGTACGCGACGCCTCGGGACGATCGAAGATGTGGCGGTAATGCTCCTGGAATCGGCCGCCGATGTGCATGTCGAAGTTGCCGTCGCCCGACTTGAACCGCAGGCCGTCGGTGAACGACGCCTTGATGTCCGAATCCGGCTTCTTCGGTTGCGACAGCTTGTCGATCTGTTCCTGCTGTTTCCGGACGGTTTCTTCGAGTCTCTTGAGTCGGTCCGCGTCCGTTTCCTGCGCGAGCAGCAACGTAACAATGATGAGCGGTGTGATCATGAGCATCCTCGCGGCAGAACTGGGGGCGGATTCTAGTCGCTGCGCGCGCGGTGCGCCAAGAGGAAGTGCGGCGGAGGCCGCCACGAACGCGAGGCGAAGTCGTGCCGACGTGACAGCGATCCGGCCTCGATTCGCCCAGGAGCACGTGGACAACTGTCATCGAGATCGCCTCCATGGCATATGATGAGCGTCGCATCCCAGCCTCAACTTGTGGGAGGATGCCGGGGACGTCCGCAGTAGCGCGCCGTGCCGCGGGCGTGCTGCATGGAGTGTCTCGTTAGCGCTGAATTGCCCATGAAGACGTTCGATCCGGCCAAGTCGACTCCCCGGACCGCACAGTCCTCGCAGGGATCGGTGATTTTGTTGAACAAGCCGCATGGCGTGTTGTGCAAGTTCAGCGGCGACGGCTCCCGGCGCACGCTGGCGGACTTTGTCCCCGTGCCCGACGTCTATCCGGCGGGGCGGCTCGACGCGGACAGCGAGGGCCTGGTCATTCTGACGGCCGATGGCCGGTTGCAGGCGCGCATCGCCGATCCGCGTCACAAGATGCCCAAGATCTATTGGGCGCAGGTCGAGGGGCTGCCGCAGGAGGCGCAACTCGCGGCACTTGGGCGCGGTGTTATGCTTCCGGACGGCCCCACACGGCCCGCGAAGGCACGCCTCTTCCCACTAGCACCGCCGGTTCCTCCCCGTGATCCGCCGATACGCCATCGACTGACGGTGCCTACGGCCTGGCTCGAACTCACGCTCACCGAAGGGCGCAACCGGCAAGTGCGCCGGATGACGGCCGCCGTCGGGCTGCCGACGGTCCGCCTGATCCGCGTTGCCGTGGGACCCTTCACCCTTGACGGTCTCGCGCCGGGCGCGTGGCGCCTGCTGAAACGCGCGGACGCCATGCTCTGATTCCGATCGTCCGCCGCATCACGCAATCGAAAGACGCCGCTTCCCGGCCATGGGCTCGGATGTGGACGTGATCTTCTCCCGCGGCGGCACGCTCGACTCCTTGAATGCCGCGCGAGCCGGGCGCGGCGAACCGGCGTTGCGGATCTCGATCTCTTCATACCTGCCGAGCCGGCGTCCCTCGTGAAAGCGCTGGGAGACGCCGACACTAGCCGTGGTTATGAAGATGCTCCTTGCGCAGATTCCTCCGGCACAGAACCCGCCAGCAGGTAGAGAACCGCCATGCGAACGGCTACCCCATGCGTCACCTGATCCAGGATCACGGAGCGCTTGCCGTCCACCACTTCGGGCTCCATCTCTACTCCGCGATTGATGGGTCCCGGATGCATGATGATGGCGTCCGGTTTGGCCAATTCCACATTCCGCTGGTTCACGCCGAAGTAACGGCTGTATTCGCGCGTATTCGGGATCAGACCCTCCGTCTGCCGCTCTTTCTGAAGCCGCAGAACCATCACGACGTCCGCGTCCTTGAGCGCAGGCTCGATACGATCATGGACCTCCACACCCATCGCCTCGATTCCAAGAGGGAGAAGGGTCCGCGGTCCCGCCACCCGGACGCGGGCACCGAGCTTGTTCAGCGCATGGATGTTGGATCGAGCCACACGGCTGTGGGAAATGTCCCCAAGGATGGCGACGATCAGACCTTCGAACCGACCCTTGTGTTTGCGGATCGTGGCGCAGTCTAGAAGCGCCTGAGTGGGGTGCTCATGCATCCCATCACCCGCGTTTATCACGGCGCAGCGCACGTGCCGGGCGATGAAGTGCGGGGCTCCCGAAGCAGAATGGCGCATGACCAGGATGTCCGGTCGCATGGCGTCGAGGTTGCGGGCCATATCGAGAAGCGTCTCCCCCTTCGCCGTGGAGGAGCCTGACTCCGACACGTTGATTACGTCGGCCGAGAGCCGCTTCCCTGCGATCTCGAACGAGGTGCGCGTTCGGGTCGACGGCTCCATGAAGAAGTTGATGACGGATTTCCCTCGAAGCGTTGGGACACGCTTGATCCGCCGCTCGGAGATTTCCATCAGCTGATCGGCCTGGTCGATAATCGCCAGGATATCGTCCTTGTTGAGCGGCTCGATGCCGAGCAGGTGCTGGTGAGGAAAGGGACGCGTCATGAGCGGGCCCTTTCGCAAAGAACCACCTCATCGGCTTCGCCCAACTCTTGCAACATGACACGAACGCTCTGTTCCAGTGAAGTCTCGACGGTGAGTCCAACATAGTCAGCTTGACTCGGAAGCTCGCGGTGCCCCCGGTCGACCAGGACAGCAAGCTCCACCTTCTGGGGTCGCCCAAAGTCCATGAGCTCATCCAGCGCAGCACGGATTGTCCGGCCAGTGAAGAGCACGTCATCGACGAGGACGACGACTTTCCCGTGGATCGAAACAGGGAGATCTGGTGGCCCAACCTCCGGGCGCTGGAGGCTCGAGTAGGCATCGTCCCTGTAGAGCGTGATGTCCATGGCCCCGCAAGGAACATCCACGTTGATCTGGCTCTTCATCAGGGCGCGCAGTCGTTCGGCGAGAAACGCGCCGCCGGTCCGGATCCCTATGAGGACCAGCTTCTTCGGGTCGGGATGCCGCTCCAGGATCTTCTGCGCGACAGTTCGGAGCGCCGTGGAAACGCCGGTCTTGTCGAGCAGCGTGCGCCGCTGCACGATGCCTTCGCTCTTCTTGCGACGCGCTTGCTCGATGGACATGTACGCTCCAAGCTAGCCTTCGCGATTGTCTCGCTCGTCGTGGACGATCTTCCCCGAGACAATCGTGAGCACGGCCTTGCCGGTCAGCTCCCATCCGGCAAATGGGGTGTTGCGACTCTTGGACTTGAAGTGATCCGGATTGACAGTCCAGCGCTTCTCCAGGTCAATGCACGTGACGTCCGCGGCGGCGCCCTCCGGGATCGTGCCGCCCGGCAACCCGAAGATGCGGGCGGGCCCCCACGTCAGGCGTTCGATCGCTGTGCCGAGCGGCAGCGCGCCATCCTTTACGAGCTTCAAGACCACGGACAACGCGGTTTCCAGCCCGATCATCCCGGGCGCCGCGAACTCGTACTCGACAAGTTTCTGGATGGAGGTATGGGGGGCGTGGTCCGTGGCGATCGCGTCGATCGTGCCATCGGCGAGGGCTTCGCGAAGCGCCGCGACGTCCCTGGCGCTGCGCAGCGGCGGGTTCACCTTCGTCATGGTGTCGTACCCCACGCACGCCTCGTCGCTGAGCATGAGGTGATGCGGGGTAACCTCGCAGGTCACGGGCAAACCGCGACGCTTGGCTTCACGAACGAGCCTGATGGATCCTTCCGTGGAAATGTGAGCGACATGATAGCGGGCCCCGGTGAGCTCCACGAGCGCCAGATCGCGGGCGACGATCACTTCCTCCGCCTGCCCCGGCTGCCCTCGCAGGCCGGCTCGCGTGGAGTACACCCCCTCGTGCATGGCGCCGGACTCGGACAGATTCAGATCCTCCGCGTGCTGAATCACCGGGAGATTGAACGTTCGACCATATTCGAGGGCGCGCCGCATCAGGCCCGCGTTCATCACGGGCCTGCCGTCGTCGCTGATCGCGACGACGCCGGCATCCTTCAGTTCGGCGATGTCGGCAAGCGACTCCCCTTTGAGACCCCGGGAGATGCAGCCGATCGGATAGACATGAACGCCGTCGACGGTCTTCGCTTGGCTCTTGATCAGCTCGGTCACGGCGCGGGTGTCGTTCGGCGGGTTCGTGTTCGGCATGACGCAGACAGCGGTGAAGCCTCCCGCCGCCGCAGCGGCCGATCCCGACTTGATGTCTTCCTTATACTCTTCGCCCGGCTCGCGTAGATGCGCGTGAAGGTCGATCAAGCCTGGGACAATGAGGTAGTCTTGGGCGTCGATGACCAATGCGTCGGCTGGCGTGGCAAGACCTCGGCCGGTCCGCACGACGCGCCCGCCACTGATGATCAGATCGCCTTCTCGGTCTCCCCCTGATGACGAGTCAACGATCCGTCCACGCTTCAGGTGAACAGCTTTCGCATCGCGAACCAGCCCAAAGGACGCAGGAACTGGCGCTTGCGGCTTGTCCAGGTCGCCTTCCTTGTGGGCACGTGCCATGCTCAGTTTCCTGACCGTGTCTCCTGTTGGGCGCGTATTCTAGGCCCGGTCGCGTGAATGTCAACTGAGCAATACCGCGCTGGATTGGTCTCCCCGCGCGCGCCGCAAACGCACGGGTTATGCCAGTTCGCTGCCGCGCTCGGCCGTGGGCGAGAACAGATCGTCGCTCGCAAAGCGTTCGGGTCCCAGGACCGCGGCTAACGGCGCGATGGAAGCCGTGCGGGCGTAAGGCCTCGCCTACTAACCTCGCGACGCGTGCGTCCCGCCATTTCTCGCCAACTCGTGAATGGTATCACTGTCCCGATGGCCGGTCGCAGCGCGATGAATACGCCGAAGCGCCAATCACGCCGGCCTCTGGTGGACGCTTGCCCACCTCCGCTCCTTCGGAGCTTCGACGTGGCATCCACCTTCGACTCGCCATCGGCGAGCGAAGGCGGATGGTACCCCCGAGTTGACGGTTTTAGAACCTCCCTCAGTGACTCGATTCGCCTGTCGCTACCATACATGCGGTAGAGTTCACTCGTCGACTGCCGCAAGACGTCTTTGACACGCACTGCACGGAAGGTGAAAGCAGTGAACTTGCTGTGCTCGCGATTCCTGATCGTGACCTTGCCGTTTCTTGTATCGGGCTGTGCGTCCGGATA
>CAYXVY010000198.1:0-5702 GCA_964468745.1 uncultured Planctomycetales bacterium
GATCCGCCGCGACGAGCTGACGATCACCGACTTCTACGCGCAGCTCCAGCAGATGAAGAAGATGGGGCCGCTCAAGAAGCTCATGGCGATGCTCCCGGGCGACATCGGCAAGATGGCCGGCGAAATCGACGAGGATGAGCTCATGCACGCCGAGGCAATCATCCAGTCGATGACGAAACAGGAGCGAGAGAATCCCGAGCTGCTCAACTCGAGCCGGCGCCAGCGGATTGCCCGCGGCTGCGGCCGACCCGTTCACGAAGTGAACAGCCTGATCAAGCAGTTCGACGAAGCACGCAAGATGATCCGCATGGTGAAGAAGCAGGGCGGGTTCGGCGGGATGTTCAAAGGGTTGAAATGAGCCGCGCGTCAATCGTCGTTCCGACGTTCAAGGAAGCCGACAATCTCGCGGAGCTTTTCCAGCGGATCCACGCTGCGCTCCCGGATTGCGAGATCGTCGTCATCGACGACGCATCACCCGACGGCACGGCCGCGAAGGCGCGCGAACTGGGGGCAACGGTGATCGAGCGCCACGACGAGCGTGGGCTATCGACCGCGGCGCTTCGCGGCATCAAGGAGGCGAAGGCCGAGATCTGCGTCGTCATGGACGCGGACCTCAGCCATCCGCCGGAGAAGATCCCCGACCTCGTGCGCGCCGTCGAGGAGGGGGCCGACATGGCCATCGGCAGCCGCTACGTGAAGGGCGGGGAGATCGACGACTGGCCCCTGACTCGCCGGCTGACTTCGGGCACGGGGACGCTGCTCGCGCGGCCGCTCACGCCGGCGCGCGATCCCCTGGCGGGCTTCTTCTGCCTCCGCAAAAAACTGCTCGACGGCATCGAACTCAAGCCGAAGGGTTTCAAAATCCTCCTCGAGATCCTCGCGCGAGCGAAGCCGGCGAAGATCGTCGAAGTGCCGATCCGCTTCCAGGATCGCGAAGCAGGGCTCAGCAAGTTCGGACCGAAACAGCGGCGGGAGTACCTCCACCAGCTGGGCGAGCTCTACGTCGATCTCAACGCGTGGCCGCTGCGGTTGCTCAAGTTTCTGACGACGGGTGGAACCGGCGTGGCGGTAAACCTGGCCGTGCTGTGGCTGCTCGTCGAGAAGGTCCACTGGGCGCCCAAGCCGCATGGCGCCGCGGGAGCGTGGGTTCTCGCCATGACGTGGAACTATGCGCTGAATCGGTTCTGGACGTTTCGCGCCAGGCGCGTTCCCTTCCTCACGTCATACGTCCTATTTGCCGTCAGCATGCTGGGAGGTCTCGGTGTACAGATCGCCGTCATGTACGGCTTGGGGGCATGGCACTATCTATGGGGCGCCTCGATCGGCATCCTGACGGGAACGGTTTTCAACTACCTGGCGGCGGAACTCGTCGCGTTCCGCAGGCGCTGAGGCCTTGCGTCGCGCGGGACCGCTTGCTATAGTCTGCGCTCTCATGTCGGTCAAGATCAGACTCAGCCGCGTCGGAAGGAAGAACCTCGCGCTCTGGCGCGTGGCCGTCTTCGATTCGCGCACCCGTCGCGACGGGCGCTACCTCGAGAACCTCGGGACGTACGATCCCGCGATCTCGAAGCCCGAGCACAAGGTGAAGATCGACAAGGAGCGCTACGAGCACTGGATCAAAAACGGTGCGCTCCCCACCGAGTCGGTCGCGCGGATCCTCAAGCACGTCGGCTTCCTCAAGAAGAGCTAGCTCGGGCCCGCCATGCTCCGGCCGCTCAGCTGGGAGAAGGACCGCCTGCTGATTCTCGACCAGCGGTCGCTGCCCGCACGCGAGCGCATCCTGGTTTGCCGACGCCCCATCGACGTGGCACGCGCCATCCGCGACCTGAGCGTTCGCGGCGCGCCGCTCATAGGCATTGCGGCCGCCTACGCGCTCGCGTTGGCCCCGAGCCGGCTTGACCTCATCGCCCGCGCAGCCAAGGTCCTTGCGGCGGCGCGACCCACCGCGGTCAATCTGAGCGCCGCCCTCAAGCGCGTCATGCTCGCGATCGCGACGACCCGCGGCGACTGCAGAACCGTCGCACTCGCGGAGGCGAAGCGCATCCATCGCGAGGAGGAACTCGCGTGTGAGGCGATCGGCAGACACGGCGCGAAGCTCATCCGTCCCGGCGCCCGCCTCCTGACGATCTGCAACACGGGCGCGCTGGCGACGGGAGGGCTCGGCACCGCCTACGCCGTGCTCCGGCGGGCGAAGAACCCGGTTGTTTACGCATGCGAGACGCGGCCCCTGTGGCAAGGCGCGCGTCTCACGATGTACGAACTGCTGCGCGACAGAATCACGGCGTACCTCATCCCCGACGGCGCGGCCGCATCGACGATCCGCGAGAAGAAGATCGAGGCGGTACTCGTGGGCGCGGACCGCATCGCCCGCAACGGAGATACGGCGAACAAGATCGGCACGTACGCGCTGGCGCTCGCTGCGAAGGCTCATCGAGTCCCGTTCTACGTCGTCGCCCCGCGCTCGACCTTCGACCCGTGCATCAAAACGGGGCGCGACATCCCCATCGAGGAGCGTTCGGAGTCGGAAGTGCTGACGGCGGCGCCCAAGGGCGCCCGCGCGTACAATCCGGCCTTCGACGTAACACCCGCAAGGTTGATCACCGCCTTCATCACAGAGTTGGGCGTGTCGAAGTCGACGAATCTTGAAACCACCCCCCGGAAGCGCCGATAGACTCAGTTAGATGGCGCCCGAAATCCCCAGAGATACTGTTGTCGCAGCCCGCATGGGGGACCGGAACGCGTTCCGAGCGCTCATCGAATCGCTCGCGAAAATGACGTTCAACATCGCCTGGCGCATGGTCTTCAACGCCACGGACGCGGAGGACCTTACGCAGGAGGTTTTCCTGCGCCTGCACCGGAATCTCGATAAGTACGATCCCACGCTTCCCTTTCTGCCGTGGTTCCGGACGCTCGCCACGCGAGTCTGCATCAACTGGCGCAAGCAGCAGCCCCGTAACGCATCGCTCGACGCGATGGAAGCCGATCCCGCCGGCGCGCCCGCCGATGGCCCGCGCGACCCGAGCGCGCTCCTGCAGCGCGAAATGGAAAAGCTGCCGCCCGAATACAAGATGGTCCTGACGTACCTCTACTTTCAGGGCATGTCCGTGGCGGATATCGCCGACACCATGAGCATCCCCACCGGCACCGTGAAGACGTGGCTCTTCCGTGCCCGCGAACAGCTGAAGGAAAAGTTGAAACCGCACGTGTCCACCCTCCTGTAACCGCTGATAGCGACGGAGCGACTTTATGAATTGCGATGAATGGAAGGCTTTCCTGCAGGACTACCTGGCGGGCGTATTGAGCGACCCTGCGCGCGCCGCGATTGAGCGGCATCTCTCGGATTGCGCAACCTGCTTCGCCGATGCCCGCGCCCACAAGATGGTGGAAACGCACCTGCGCGGCCAGCCGGAGCTCGACGTGCCCGCGGGGCTCGTCGACCGGATCATGGCGCAGGTCCCGAAGCCGCAACACGTCTTCCAGCGCGAATTGCTGCGGATCGCGGCCGTCTTCGTCGCCGCCCTCGGCCTCGGAATCGCCGCGCTCACGTACGGCTATGACGCGCGCATCGGCCCCCCGACGGCGCAGGTTGAATCGGCCCGTCGCACGATCGAATCGTCGTTCCGCGGCGCTCTCAGTGTCACCGAGCTTCTGAAGAGGTAATCCATGAACATTTTCGCGATGATCCAGGAAGCGCCCATGTCGGTCGATACCCTTCACAAGACCGCGGCGTGGTTCTTCTGGGCGGGCGGCACGGCCATCAGCGCGCTCATCGGCATCTCGGCCTTGCTCGGCCTCTTCACGCTCACGATGGCGATGGCGCCCGGGCTCACGACACGGTGCAGCACGGCGCTGCGCGAGAGGGGCTTCGTCTCCTTTTTCTCGGGCGCGGGAATCTTCGGCGCGCACCTGCTGCTGCTGGCCATCGGGGGCAAGGCCCCGGCGCTGGCCATCCTCGCCATTGCGAGCGCGTCGGTCTTTACGATCGTCGGCCTGACCGCGACGGCGGAGGATCTCGGCCGGCGCATCGCATGGGCCTGCGGCCACGAGAGCTCGCGCGCCCGCAACGTCGCAACCGGATGGCTCGCCTTTTCCGCCGCCGCGTGCGTCCCGATCGTCGGCTGGTTCATCGTGCTGCCGTTCGGCATCTTCTCGGGCATGGGGGCGTCCGTCGTCGGCCTCTTCTCGCGCGGGACCCCCAGGGCGTCGTCCCGTGAGCCTGTCGACGTCGACAGCCGCTGATCAGACTTCCAGCTTCTGGATCGCCTTCAACCCGAACGCCATCGGCACCAGGCACGCCGCGAGGCTCACGACCGCTATTGCGACCATCGAGACGACAATCCACTGCTTGAAGTCCGCCTCGCCCAACGCGTAGCGACCGAAGTACATGAAACACGGCACGGCCTGCGCGGAGAGGACCACGAGCACGAAGGCCAGACTCAGCACGAGATTGAGCGTCCCGCCGAATCCCGCGACGATCTTCGACGGGTTGTCCTCGCCGAAATTCGGGTAGAGCGCCCCGAGCCCGACGGACAGGCCGGACAGCCCCAGGCAGATACCGAAGAGCGCGACGCCGTGCACGATCGCAAGCGGGATGGGCGTGCGGAGCATGATGCTCGACACCGTGATCAGCGTCTCGCTGATGAGAAGCGACGTCGTGAACGACAGCGCCAGTTTTCCGAAGAGGATCTTCTCCCGATCCATCGGCACCATGCCGATCACCCAGAACCGCCTCCCCTCGAGGGACAGCTGCGGATAGATGAAGCGGCTTGAGAATGTGGCGAGCGTAAGCGACGTCGCGAGCAAGTTCATCTGGGCGATCAGGTTCTTCCAGAAGATGTCGCGCTCCTCGTAGTCGAACGATCGCAAATTCAGGAAGTAGATTCCCAGCAGCCCGAAAAAGATCAGGAACTGCGACCACTGGACAGGATCGCGGATGAAACTCTTGACGTCCTTCACCACGATGAGCCGCACGCCGCGCGAGACGAAAAACAGCAGGCGGTGGAAGAGCCAGTCGATGACGCCGCTGGCGGCATAGCGCCGGGCGCTCCTGAGCCCCTGCGATACGAACCAGCCGCGCAGGACGAGCCCGCTCGCCATCCAGTGGGCGAGCGCAAGCAGGAACGCGCCGTTGGCCACAATGAGTCCGAAGAAGAACACGGCGTCTCCCCACTGCTCTTTGCGCATCACGAGGATGCCGCGCGAGATCCAATAGCTCGGAAGGATCGGGTTCCTGCTGAAGCTGATGCTCTCGAAGACCTCGAGGGCGAGACGAAGATCGACCGAGTAGCCACTCCGGATGGTGAGGATCTTGGACACCAGGATCATGACGAGCAGCAGAGCCGCGAGCACAAAGGCCCACACCAGTCCCTTGCGCGTGCGCGGGACGTACGTGGTGACCAGCATGGCGATCATCGATCCGAGCGCCGCCGGCAGGATGATGTACGCGACAAAGTAGAGCGCCGAACCCAGGTAGAAGAGCGCCCCCAGCTTGAAGAGCGAGCCGTAGGCGGCCATGAGCGGCGTCGCGAGGAAAAGAAACGCCCACGAACTGAAGGCCACCGACTCGCCGAACTTGTAGAGAAAGATGCTCTCGGGCGGCACCGGCGCCGCGAGCAGGAATCCGGTCTCCTTCGACTTGTACAGCGACGTGTAGGTGATGATCCCGTTCGAGAAGACGAGCATCAGCGTCAGGGCGAAGAAGA
>CAYXVY010000199.1:0-3037 GCA_964468745.1 uncultured Planctomycetales bacterium
GCCGCCTCCTCCACCGCCGCCCCCGCAGGCGATTGCCATAAGACTGCACAACGCGATCACGAGTCGCTTCATTGCAAGTCCCTCCACAATCACCGTATTGGTGGGGACCCGCCCGTGGAAAATAACAGAAATCTCACATTCGCCCGCCGAGGATCCTCGCGAGCGCCTCGCGTGCCCGCAGAAGTACCATCCCGACCTGATTCGGGGGAATTCCCAGCCGCGATGCGATCTCCTGGTAACTCGCCTCCTCGACGTGAAAGAGCACGAGCGCGCGGCGCTCACGCTCCGGCAGCTTCGCGAGCTCGGACAGCGCCTCCGGGTCGGGGCCACGCTGCTCGACAGGAATCCTCCCTCCGTCCACCTGCCTCGCACGTGCCCGCTTGGAAAACTCGCGGATGGACACGCGATACGCGACAACCGTCAGCCAGGTGGTGAAGGCGCTTTCGCCGCGATACGCACGCAGTACCTTCTTGTCGTCCTTCAGCAATTCCAGAAAGAGCTCGCTCACCGCGTCCTCGACGTCGATGGACGATGCGCCGAATCTTCGCGCGGCCGTCGATGCCGCCTTGAGAACGACCAATCGATACTCGCGAACGAAGTTGTCCCATTCGTCGCGACTCCCGTCCAGCAGTCGACGAATGTCGTGCGTCATGGCGCACAATTATGTGCAGGGACTATCGCTCTGTATAGCTGCCCGCGTTTTCTTCGGCGAGCGCCTCCATGAATCCGCGATCAGCGCTCACGCCGACGGCGATTCCGTGAATCACCACCTTGGCGTGCGGATTCTTCTCGCGCACCTTGCCGAGGATCCACTCGGGCGTTCCGAGCGTAGGCTTCCCATCCGAAATGAAGTAGATGGTGTCCGCGGCGAGCCGCTGCTTATGGGCGCCCGCGATCTCCAGCGCGCGAATCAAGGCCCCGTGCGAGTTCGTACCCCCCTCGGGCTTCCAACGATCGATCCACTCCAGGCACATCTTCTTGTCATCCGCCTCGCCCTGCATCATGCCGTCGCTCGCCCAGTACATCTTCGTGTTGAAGGCGACCACGTTGAACATGGCCTCCGACGGCAGGCGGTCGATCGCGCGCTTCAACTCGTACCGCGCGACGTCGATTTTCAGATCGCCCACCGGCCGGGGCAACTCCGACTCAGGACGCCACTCGGCTTTCTCCAACATGCTGCCGGAGACGTCGACGACGAAAATGACGCGACGCGAGACGACAGGGACACCGTAAAACATCACGCGGGTCTGCGGGGACCGGCGCGCCGCATCCAACGCCGCCAGCCGCTGCGTGCGCACCGGCGGCTCATCGAGGACTCTGCGCCCTTCGCTCTCGAGCCACTCGTACCACGTTGCGTGATCGCCGTGCTTGTCCACCCCGGTCAACGTGATCAGGGCGTCATTCACTTCCGCGCGCAGCTGCCCCTCGTCCGCAAGGAGCTCGACGAGCGACTCGACCGCGTCGAAGACGTCCCACGCCGCAACGGTGGAAACCGCGGCCAGTCGAACACGCCAATGAGCATGCTTGACGTACTCGACGATCGCCGCGCGATGCTGTGTCAACTCGATAGCGCGCACGCTCGAGATTGCAGCCGCGAGCACGATTGGCGAGCGTTCGCTCTTCAGGGTCCTGCCAAGTTGTTCGATCATCACCGGACCGCGCAACCGCCATGCCGCCGCCGCGACGAGTTCGCGCAGGTCCTCCGAGGTCGAGTCGCGCAGCTGTGCGGCGAGGAACCGCGCCGCGACCGCGTCGGTCATCGACCCGATCGCCAGCGCGATTTCGCCGCGTATCTTCCGCTCGGCATCAAAGTCGATCGGATGCTTCTCGTCAGCGCGGCGCACGCGCAATTCCGAGTCGGTCCACGCCTTCACCAGCAACTCCGCTGCTTCGACGCGGTCGGCCTGTCCGACGCTGCGGATCGCCGCGCACCGTGCCATCGTGTCGCCGTCCGAAAACGCCTTCGTGAATGCGGCGCGGCGCTTCGACCAGTCGTCCTGGCCGGAGAGAAGCAGCAGGAATGCCAGCAATGCAGTCATCGTTGATTTGACGGAAGCACCCGACGCGTCGTAAAGAGTAACACTCCAGCGAACAGAGGAGTCTACGTAACGTGTTTATCCCCATCGGCGACGACAATCCGCGCGAGCGGACACCGTACGTCAACTACGCCATCCTTGCGATAAATGTCGCTGCTTTCGTCTTTCTCTGCTTCCCGCGGCCAAACGAGCGAGTCCTCCTCTCGTTCGCATTGCAACCCAGCGACCTGCTCGCCACATGGTCGCTCGGCCAGATATCCACCCTCTTCACGAGCATGTTCCTGCACGCGAGCATCGCACACATCCTGGGCAACATGGTCTTCCTCTGGGTCTTCGGCGACAACGTCGAGGACAAGCTCGGCCACATCCCGTACGCGATCTTCTACCTGGCGTGCGGGATTGCCGCTGATGTCTTCCACATCCTGTCCGGCCCGAACTCCAATATCCCTACACTCGGGGCCTCGGGCGCGATCTCGGGCGTCATCGCCGCCTACGTCGTCTTCTTCCCGCGGCACAACATCCGAATGCTCCTTTGGCTGTGGTACTACGTCGACATCATCCGCGTGCAGGCGGTCTGGTGGATCGGCTTCTGGTTCGGGATGCAGGTGCTCAACGGGGTGCTGGCATGGGATCGCGTCGGCGGCGGCGTCGCGTACTGGGCACACATCGGCGGCTTCGTGGTGGGTGCGGGAGTCGCGGTGCTTTGGAAATACGTCCTCTTTCCCGCCCGATTCGGCGTCCACGGCGCAGATCGCCCATATCCCGCCGAGTTCCTCGCGCCGTCGCGTGAGACCTCGCGCCCCCCGACGGTCCAGCGCCCCTTCGTGACCGTCATCGACGATGGAATCGAGTACATTGAGGAAGAGTCGCATTCGAAGTTCGCCTTGCTCAGGTCGTCCGACGATCTGACGAGCGTGGGTGCGATCGCGCGCTCCGTATTCGAAGTCACTCGCATCCCGCCACCGACGACGGAGGCTCGATTGCGCGCATCTCGCGGCGTG
>CAYXVY010000200.1:0-13859 GCA_964468745.1 uncultured Planctomycetales bacterium
ACGACCCCGCAAGGGGAGCCTTCATCAGGTGTTGCATGGCTGTCGTCAGCTCGTGTCGTGAGATGTTAGCTTAAGTGCTGTAACGAGCGAAACCCCTGTTCTTAGTTGCAACCCCGCAAGGGGGCACTCTAGGAAGACTGCCCGTGCTGAATGGGAGGAAGGTGGGGATGACGTCAAGTCATCATGGCCCTTATGTCCAGGGCAACACACGTGCTACAATGGCGAGGACAAAGGGTTGCCAACGCGCGAGCGGGAGCCAATCTCAAAAACCTCGTCTCAGTTCGGATCGGAGGCTGCAACTCGCCTCCGTGAAGCTGGAATCGCTAGTAATCGCGGATCAGCCACGCCGCGGTGAATATGTTCCCGAGCCTTGTACACACCGCCCGTCAAGCCACCCAAGCACGAGATGCCTGAAGCCCGTTGCCCAACCGCAAGGAGGGCGCGGTCCAAGGTAAAGCGTGTGAGGAGGGCTAAGTCGTAACAAGGTAGCCGTAGGGGAATCTGCGGCTGGATCACCTCCTTTCTAAGGACTTTCCGCTATCAGGGCCAGCGCAAGCGAAGCCCGAGGAAAGACACTTGAGTAAAGGATCATCCACCCAGACCTTGCGTCAGCAAGGTGGGTCAAAAACATCCTCGCGCTTGGAGATTTCCGAAAGGAAACTCCAGGCGCCTTCTGCCATTTTTATTTTAAAGCACATCAGCGCTCTACCTGAAGCCCGATCCCGATCCCAATCCCGACGTGTCCCCCGCTCTGCAGCTTGCGGTACGAGGCGCGCTGCTTCGGGTTGGCCTCGTTCAGCGAATGCTGCGCGGCCGTGATGTTCTTCATACCGGCGCCGGCGGCGACATCACCGCTCAGCCGAGGCTCGAGATAGAGGCCGAAGTAGTCCAGGGGCCGTTCGCTCGAGGACCGCGCTTCCGGCATCAACATAGAGGTATCTTCACTGTAGGAATGGGCGAAACCGCGGCGCAAAGCCCACATGGGATTCGCTAGAAACCGCGTTTCTGCCCGGTATTGCGTCTTCGAAGAGTTCGGAGAGCGCGGCGCCGCGCCCCACCCGGCGTTCGAGAGACGGCGAACGCGCAGTACTGCCGCGCGTCGTGCCTTCTTAACCCGTCGATCGCAACGGTGCAGGCAGAAGACGGGACTCCCGCGTTTCGCAGGAGGCGGAACTCGACGGTGTCGAGGTCTGCGGAATCTCGGAACGGCCACGGCTGCGCCACATTGCTCGTTCGGAGATCCTCCGACGTCTTGTGCACGGCCACACCGCGCTTTCCGACTTCTTCGTTCTTGTTCATGCCTTAACGGGTAGTCCCTGTCGCAACATCGCAGGGGAATCGGCAGGAAAGCCGGAGAACGTCGAGAATGTCGGAGGCGGAGGCGAAGGACGGCCGGAGGGTCTGGAGGAACTCGAAGAGGTCGCGCAGCTCGCCCTCGAGTTCCGCGTTGGAACCGGCGCCTTAACGCTGATCAGTCACGGCGCCCTGCGACAAAAAAAGACCGCCGGAGCTTTCGCCCCGGCGGTCTGTTGAAATCCTCGCCTTAGCGCTTGCCGCCGCCTTTGTTGCCCGGATTTCCCTTCCCCGTCCCCTTGCCGTCGTTTTCTTTCGGCTCGCCCTTGGGTTGGGGGTCCTCGCCGTTGCCGACTCCGTTATTCCCCTTTTCCTTCCGATCGCCTTCCTTGCTGTCGCGATCCTTCTCCCCGCCCTTCTTGTCTTCGCCTTTCTTGTCGCCGTCATGTGGGCACTTGCAGTCGCAATCGTGCTTCTTCCCCTCCGGACGGTCGCCTTGCTTCTTCCCCTCCGGGCGATCCCCTTCCGGGCGGTCCTTCTTGTCGTGATCCCCGTCGCATTCCCCTGGACGCTTCTTGTCCCCGTCCTGCGGCGAAGGCGGACGCTTCTTGTCGTGCCCGCACATGCAGTGGCAGCGGCCGTCCGGATGGTGATGCTTGAAGTGCTCGCGGACCTCGCGCTCGACGTCCCCGTCCTTGCACTTTTCCCGCAGCTTCTTGCAGAGCTCGTCGGGCGACGCGCCGCACTCGACCTTCTTCTCACGCTTCTCGTGGCAATTGCACTTGCAGCACGGGCCGTCTCCTTCGTGCTTCTCTTCCTTCTCTGCCCGCTTCTCGTCCTTCTTCTCGCCCTGCTCGGCCTTCTTCTCCTGCTTCTCCGAGCGCTTCTCGTCCTTCTTTTCGTCCTGGTCCTGCGCCCAGAGTGTCGACACCCCGAACGCCCAGACCAGAGCGATGATCCCCAAGCCTGTGAGCCGCTTCATCAGTTCCTCCAGTCCGCTCCTCCCTGCCTAACGCGACGCCACCGGGTTTATTGCGCAGAATTCGCGATTCCGGGAATCTGAACGAGCAGCAGCGCCGACAACGCCGCGATCAGGAACAGGAACTCCGACAGGCACCGGCCGTCGGGTTCCTTCGGCGCCTCGCCGCCGAAACACCGCACCAGGCCCGCGATCGCGATCAGCGCGGTCATCGGCTCTTGCGTGACGAAGAACGCGGCGCCCGCCGCGGCCACGACGATCCATCGCTGCCCGCGGGACAGCGAACGGAATCCGCGGCTGCCATCGAGCTGCCAGACAGGGATCAGATTGAAGAGGTTGATCCACGCGCCCACGCGCGCGATCGCCCCCCAGATCCCGGCGCCTGTCGCGAGAAAGAGTCCCCACGATGCCACAGCGGCCGCCAGCCCCCAGACGGGGCCCGCCAAGCCTACTCGAGCATCCTCGCGCGCATTCGCCGGATACTGGTTGAGCCGCACGACCGCCCCCAACCCCGGCAGGAACATCGGCGCCGTCGCGCGAATCCCGAACCGTCGCAGCATCGCGACGTGCCCCATCTCGTGGATATACATGGACGCGATCAGCCCCGCCGCGAACTTCCAGCCCCAGATGGACCAGTAGACGCCGAGCGACAGCAGCATGGATAGCAGCGTGCTCGACTTCGTCAGACCGAGGAGAAGCAGCTTGCCCTTCGTGAGAACGAAGGCGAGCACCGCCTTGAACTTCCAGATCAGCAACGCGATCGCCCCGACGCCCATCGCCATCGCCCCGGGGCCGGACCTCTTTGGAGGAGGCGGCTGTCCACCCCGATCCACCTCGGCACTCAGTGCCTGAACCTTGGCGTCGACCACCTCGCGCTGCCGCGCGTCCGGCGGCAGGAGTTCCAGCGCGCGTCGCCACGCCGCCAACTCCGCAGACGGATCGCCCGCGTCCCGTGCACGCTGCGCCTCGGCCGCGAGCGACTTCAGCTCTTCCGCGTGGACGAGACGTCGGCACCCCGGGCAACTGAGGAGGCCGGGCGCAATTTCACTTCCGCATTCGGGGCAGACGGCCGCCACGATCAGCTCGCCGCCACACGGAAGGGTCCCTCGATCGCGACGTTCGCTCGCACGTTGAGCTTCCACGCCTCGTACAACGCGAAGCCGACGATGAGGACCGTGATAATGCCGCTCGCGAATGGCGCAACGGCGCTGACCACGCACGCAACGAGGAAGATCGCCCAGCCCGGCAACGCCACGACCTCGCGCATCGACGCCGCGCCGCCCGCTCCCTTCAACGACCCCATGAGGCGCTCCGCGGACTCGCGCTGGAGCCCGCCCTTCACGAGTCCGCCTCCCGCCAGCACGGAGGCCACCGTCGCCGCGTCTTCCGTGCTCTCGGCTTTGACGATCGAGGCCACCGCGGGCGCTGGGCTCGCCTCGTCGAGAAACACGTTCCAGCCTGTCTGCGGCGCCTTGCTCGCGTCTCGAAACACGGTCGGCACGAATGCCGCGACCACTGCCAAGTACGTGATCACGACCGCCAGGAGCTGATATCCCACGCCTCCCCGCCGCTCGGCGCCCCAGCGGACCCCGCTGCCGACGAGGATGCCCAATACGACGGCGATGATCCCCCACGTGGAATTCGAGTAGTACATCACGAGTCCCCAAATGCCGGCGCCCACCGCGCCGCCGCCCAGTCCGCCGGCCGTCGCCTTCACGAAGCGGACGAGCCCGCTTCCACCGGCGAGCTCGTGCGAGATCGCAACCTTGCACGATACGCAAAGGGTCGCGGTGTTGATCGTGTAGTACTCGACGGCAATCTCCGTCGAACAACCGGCGCAGACGGGCCTGTTCGCCGCGCCTTTCGTCTCGGCCTTGTCGAACTGCAGGTCTCCGGTCGCCCCCGATTCGTCCGCCATCGCCCTCGGTTCTACCCGATCGCCCCCGCCATAGCCACGACATGCGGCCGCAGCGGCCAGTCGGGCGGCGTGACGCGGATCGAGCGCTCGAAGTACTCGGCGCATTGCGCACGGTCCCCCAGGGCGCGCAGCACCAGCGCGTACGTCGCGAACGCCTCTCCGTATCCCGCACGCAGCTCCGTGGCGCGATTCAAGTCTTGTAGAGCCCCGACGAGATCACCGGCCGCGCGCCGGCTGAGCCCGCGCAGTAGGTGCAACTCAGCGCGCTTCGGGTCGCGCGTCAGCGCCGCTTCCACGGTCGTGCGATCCGGCGGCGTGCCCTTCCATGCCGCGAGCACCGCCTCGCGCTCCCGCGCGAGCAACGCCGAGGCCGCCGCGTCTCCGCCGCGCCTGAGTTCCAGCTCCCCGCGACCGACGTCGCCCAACGCCACCAGGGCACGGCCCCGCAGGGTGAGCGCTTGAGCGTCGCGCTCGTCCGCGCGCAACAGCATTTCGATGCGCCACAGGACGCGCCGCCCACGCTCGCGAACTGTAGCCGCGTCCGCCCCCGCCGCAAGATTCAGCTCCTGGCCGAGATCCGCGATCTCGACCGTGCGCAGCGTCTCCTCCACGTGAGCCGCGGGCGCCGCGGCAAGCCCCGCATCGCTCAACTCCGGGGCCATCCGACGTACCGCCTCATCGCGCGTCGCGACCACCTGGAAGAACGCGTCGAGGCCGAGCGATTCGTAGACGAGCTGCACGTGCTTGCGCATGCCCGCGAGCGCGACGGCGCCACCGCCAAGGCGCAGTTCGTCCGACAACTGAATCAGGTATCCAAAGCCTCCGCTGCTGATGAATCGCACATGCAGCAGATCGAGCACCACGTGCTTCACGCCGCGCGGGCGCAACGCGCGCACCGCGTCCTGCACCTTCGTAAGTGTGGACGTCGTGAGCGACCCCACCAGATCGACGACCGCAATGTCGGGGCGTTTCGGCACCTGCACGCTCCGCGCGGTCAGATCCACCACCTCGACCGAAGCCGCGGCCGTTCGCGCCGCGACTGGATCCAGCGACGTGCGCAGCAGCGCGGCATCGAGTTCGCGCATCGACGCGAACCGCTTCGCCGTCTCCTTCTCGAGACAGCGGGACACAGTTGCCGCGAGCGAATCGGGGATGTCGGCTCGGATGCCGCGCAACGACGGCGCCGCATCCTCCGCCCCCGGCCTCGCATGCGGCGGATGTCCGGCCAGCGCCGCGTACAGCGTGGCCCCGAGACTGTAGACGTCTCCGCGCCCGTCAGTCGCGCCGGGCGCACCTCGGAACTGCTCCGGACTGAAGTAGGCCGTGTCCCCCCGCATTCCGAAATCGGAAACGTACGCCTGATCTCCCTCCGGCAGCGCCGCGACAAGGATGTTCTCGGGCTTGAGGGCGAGATGAAGATAACCGCGCTCGTGCGCGCGATGAAGCGCGCGCGCCACCGATCGAATGTGCGAGACGAGCGCCCCGACCTGCCGGCCATGCTGCATCGCCCACGCGCGCAGGCTCACCCCGGTGACGAGTTCGGAAACGACGTACCCCTCTGCCTCGCGCCGTCCCACGTCCAGCACGCAGGCGACATTTGGCTGCACGATGCCCATTGCGACGCGAGCTCCATCCAGATACCGCGTCGCGTCCGGCCTCAGCACGCGCAACGACACGAGCCGTCGCGCCCGCATGTCCCATCCCTTCCAGACTATGCCCGTCGGGCTCTCGCCGATTTTCTGAAGGCGCACCACCGATCCGTACACGTTCGCGGGCAGCGTCTTCGCCACCGCCACTTCCGGCGGCTCCTCGTCGAGTTCGGCCGACCGGCACAGCAACTCGCGATCGAGGGCCGCCTCGTCCGCCAGGAACCGGTCGACGAGATAGCGCCCGACGTCGCCGGGCATGTCGTCCGCCAACCATCGCTCGATGCCGCGTGGCGGCACCAAGCCGTAACGCATGAGCGACGCGGCGCGCTTCGCCTGCTTGCGTGCGGGGGCGGGCCGGTCTGCGTCCGACGCGACCTGCTCCAATCGTGCGATCAGTTCGCCAAGCATCGGCCGGGAGATTGTACGACGTCAGGCGCGTTCCGCAAACGTACGCCGCTCGACCTCGGCACGCGCGAGCTCTTCGAAGTGCGATACGTTGCCGATCGTGGCCGGAATCTTCAGCGGCCGCCGCTTCGCACAGTCGATCTGCACGTGCCCGTCCGCGGTGCGCCACACGCCGGCAATGCGGGACCACGGAACAGGGGTGACGCCGTCAAGCCGCGCCACGATCAGAGCCTCGTCGGTCAGGCGCACCCATCCGCCCCGCCAGGCCGCCCGGGTCCGCAACCGCACGAGCATCTGATACACACCGAGCGACAGGATCACCGTCGCGAATGCGAGCAGCAGCGAGCGCTCCGCCAGACCGAGCGTCGCCAGGAGCGTCCACGCGCCCGCGCCGAGTCCGCCGAATCCGCAGAGCGCCACGAAATAGGTGACGTGCCCCCCCCAGCGCGACCCGGGGTGACGGAACGTCATCACGCCAGTCAATTCCAGCTCACGCTGCAGCGCCGCCTGGATCGCGACCGCGGCAGCGCGCCGGACCTCGCCGGCGAGCTGATCGGCGTCTCGATAATGCGACGAGAACTCCAAGGCTTGCCCGCCCTCGGCCGTCACGCGCACGTGCGTCGCTCCCTCCCAGTCGACCCACTCGTGGATTTCGACGACTTGCTCCCACGCGAGCGACTCGACACGGCCCGTGGTGCGGCGAGTCAGCCCTGTT
The DNA here is from genome assembly GCA_964468745.1 of uncultured Planctomycetales bacterium. Classification (GTDB taxonomy): domain Bacteria; phylum Planctomycetota; class MHYJ01; order MHYJ01; family JACPRB01; genus JACPRB01. The sequence continues at coordinate 6,960 of CAYXVY010000200.1, forward strand.
GGCAGAATCTCGAACGCACTCGACCAGCGTGCCGCGCCGAGGAAGGCGACGGCAAGCGCCCAGAGCACGAGCGACGCGATGCTGAACGGCATCATGGCGCGGCCGGCACGCGCGCCCATCACGACGAGAGCAGGAACGACGAGCGCCACACACGTAACGACGGCCAGAACGAACGCCTCAAGGACGGCACGCGATCGATTGAATCGAAACATCATCCTTTAGACGACGTCACGGCGCACTCGCCACCAGAATCCAGCCCTCCTGCGGCCGCGCGAGCTTCACCTCGACGGCGCACGCGGTGCCGAGGGCCTCGACGAGCTTGAAGTTCTCGAACCGCGCCGGCATCCCGATCCAGGCACCGCCTTTCGCGGACCAGACCGGCGTCTGCATCGTGAAGTGGACGTGAGGCAGGCCGCTTGCGCCAGAGTTGCCCACGCGCGCGACAAGCTGGCCCGCCTTCACGCGATCGCCCTTCTTGACCGCGGCGCTTCCCTTCTTCGTGTGCGCGTAGAGCGTGTACTCACTCTCCGCGTGCTTGATCTCGACGTAGTTCGCCTGGTCGAACTTCCCTGCCTTCCCGATCGGCATGTCGTCGAATCTGTCCTCCACCGCGCAGACCTCGCCGTCGGCCGCCGCGTAGACCGGATCGTTCCATCCGAAATACTCGTCGACCGACTTGCCGGTCCCCTTGTGCAGCCTCCCGTTGCCGTCCACCTTGACCCAATCGATCGCCTCGATCGCGAATACTTTGATCTGGTGATGCTGGTTCGCGTCGACCATCGCCTTCCAGCGTCCCTCGAAGGGGGGCCGCAGCACGGTCTTCGCGATCCGGCGCTGCATGATGGGCTTCACGCGCTTGATCGCCTCGCGGTTCCAGTTGTCGGCGACGAGCAGCTCAACGATCGTCTTCCATTCCTCGTCGTAAAGCGCGTGCGCGCGGCACCAGTCGGCAAACTCGAGCGCTTTCAGCGTGAGCCGCTTCAGCTCAACCTGCTTCTGCGCCTCCGAATCGGGCTCCTTCAGTGCGACAGGCTCAGGGTCGGTCTCTTTCAGGCTCGAGAGATTCTTCCACGCGATCACCTTGCCGTCGATCTCGACGCCCGTCTTCGAGTATTTTGCAGGGCCGACGACATCCTCGCCGAGGAGCAAGAGGATTATCGAAAGTGCCGCAGCGCGGATCAGAAGAGCTCCTTCACCGGATCGCCCGCGTCGAGGACGCGCACGGACCGCAAGCCCGTTGACTGCTTTTTCGCTGGATCGATGCCGAAGCTCCTGTAGATCGTCGCGTAAAAGTCGCCGACGCTCACGGGGCGTTCGACGATGTCGAGCCCCTGCCCGTCCGTTTTTCCGATCACTCGCCCGCCCTGGATGCCGCCGCCGGCAAGCGCGGCGCACCAGTTGCGCGTCCAGTGATCGCGGCCGTTCGCCGCGTTGATGCGCGGCGTGCGACCGAATTCGCCCGTCCACGCGACGAGCGTCTCGTCGAGCATCCTCCGGCGCTTTAGGTCGATCACGAGTCCCGCGAATGCCGCATCAATCTGCTTGGACAGGTCCCGTACCTGCTGGAAGTTGTTGTCGTGCGTGTCCCACGTGCCGAACATCACCTCGACGAAACGCACGCCGGCCTCGACGAGCCGTCGGGCCATCAGGCAGGCGCGGCCGACCGCGGAATCGCCGTAGAGCGTGATCGTCGCCTCGCCTTCGCTCTTGATGTCGAACGCCTTGACGCGCTCGCTCGTGAGCACTTTGTAGGCCTTCTCGTACGCGCGCTTGCGCGCCTCGAGCCGCGCGTCCTCGTGCGCGTCGCTGAACTTGCTGTCGAATTCGCGGAGCATCTTCCAGCGCTTCTCGAGCTTCGAGCGGCTCTGGTTCGGCGACGCGAGGACGTCCTCCGCGGGCGCCTCGAGCTTGTCGAAGACGATCGGCCCCTTCTCGGCCGGAAGGAAGCCGCCGCCGGCCGGCGGATCGCTGCCGATCACGACGCATCCCGGCAGGTCGTCGACCCGTTCGCCGAGTTCGTTCGTCACGATGCTTCCGACGTGCGGGTGCTCGAGGTCGGCCGCCTTGCGATAGCCGGTGTGCAGGGTGTACTGCGCCGTGTCGTGATTGGGATCGCGCGAATTGAGCGTGCGGATGAGGGAGATGTCCTTCATCTGTGCGGCGAGGCGCGGAAGATGCTCGCTGATCTGGACGCCGGGCACGGCGGTGTCGATCGCGCGGAACTCGCCCTGCGTATCGGAGCCGGGCTTCGGATCGAACGTATCGAGCTGGCTGGGACCGCCCCACATGAACAGCAGGATGCCGCTCTTGGCAGGCCCCTTCACCGCGTCCTGCGCGAAGCCGAAGGGCAGCCCGAACTGCGACGCGATGCCCGCGCCCAGCGTGAGCTTGACGAAGTCGCGCCGATTGCAGCCGCATTTGTGCGTCATTAGTGGATCACCAGGAATTCGGCCGAGTTTACGATCACCCAGAGCACGTCCTCGTAGGCGCTGTTGTCGTGCGCTTCCGTGACGTGCTCGACGAACTTCGACTTCTCCGACTTCGTGGGCCTGCGCGACAGGGTGGCGAGGAAGAGCTCCTCGATGCGGTCGCCGGGCTTCGACTTCCTGTCGATCACCTTCTTCAGCGTGCCCCACTGCCACTTCATCATGCTGAGCACGCGCTTGTTGTTCATGAACTTCATCGCCATGCGCACAGTCGCCGTCGCCGGCGTATCTTCGGGCGTCTTCCCCTTCGGGAAGAGCAGATCCTGTGTCCACCCGAACATCATCATGCGCATGACTTGTGGGTCCTTGAACTGCTCGCCCGCCTTCGGCGACTCGTACAGCCGGCGGTACATCTCCTTGTGCGCATCCTCAAGATCGAAGACGTCCGTGAAGACGCTGTAGTACTGCTGCGCATTCATGATCTTGAGCGGGCCGACGGCGTATTCCCGCCGCGCCTCCTCCCCGCCTGCCGACGACATCTGGTACACGCGCGACTTCAGGATCGTGGCGAACAGCTTGCGCATGCTCTGCCCGCGTTCGACGAATTCTTTCGCCAGCCGCCCGACGAGTTCGCGGTGGCCGCGCTTCTTGACATCCAGGAGCTTCCGGCTGAAGAGCAGCTGCCAGATGCGCTCGACGAGGGCGCGTGCATGCAGTTGTTCGGGCGTCGCGAGGATAAACCGCGCAAGTTCGTCCCCGAGCGGCTGGCCCTCGGCGGGATCCTGCCCGTCGAGGAACTTCGGCTTCACGAACATTTCTCCGATGTCGGGCCGCGGGTCGCCTTCGTAGACGAGCCCGATCTCGATGAGCGATCCGCGATTGCGCAGCGGACGCATGAAATTCGCAAAGCCCCAGAACTGCTCCTGGGTCATCTTGTCGAACGGGTGGTCGTGGCACTGCGCGCAGCGGATGTCGATGCCGAGGAAGAGGCGGGCGTTCATGACGGCGATCTTCACCGGCGTCTGCTCCGTGCCGAGATGCTTCAGCGAGTAGTTGACCGCCGGGCGCTCCATCCGCCCGCCGCGGTCCGCGACCAGGGCGCGCACGAAGGCGGGGTACGGCACGTCCTCGTAACACGCCTTGCGAAGCCACGAGCGCAGCGATCCGAAGTGCGCGCGGGCGTAGTCCTGTGTGGTGACAGAGTGATCGACGAGCGCGTCGAGCCAGATATCCGAGATGTACTCCGCGTGCTCCTCGGCGGCGAGCAGGCGATCGACCGCGCGTGATCGCTTGTCGGCCGCCTTGTCGTCGAGGAACGTGCGCACTTCGTCCGGCGCGGGCAGACGGCCGAGCACGTCAAGCGTCAGCCGGCGCAGGAGTTCCGCATCGCCGGCGGGTTCCGCCGATGTTAGGCCCGCATCCTTCCAGCGCGCGGCGAAGTAATCGTCGATGACGTTCGTGCCGGTGGGTTCCTTGTCCTGGGCGGACACGGAACTCAGAGCGGCCAGAACACTCAACAGCGGAATGAGGCGGCGCATCCTAGGGATTATACAGGACCCCGGGAAACCCCTTTGAACGCGCTGACCTCCGGCCTATTTCTCCGGAGACATCTGGTTCTCCTTCTCGAGAATCTTCCGGGCCGCCGCTTCCTCGAACATCTTCGCGCCGCTGGGCAGATCGGTCCAGAACGTCCCCGGCCCCGAGTAGCGCAGCCAGATCTTGAGATCGGCCCGCAGATTCCTCGCAAACTCGAAGTTCGCGTACGCCGACGGGCTGCCGATGGCCTTCACATTCTGCTGGAAGCGGTCCGCCTCGGCCTTCTGCATCATCTCGATAACGTCCGCCTCCGCCTTGCCGAGGATGCGCTGCCGGTCCGCCTCGATCAGTGCCACGAGCTTGTTGGTCACGGCGAGCGCAACCTCCATCTCGCCGCGAATCGTGCCGACAAGCTGCTCACCCTTGGCCTTGGTTTCGGCGACCAACTTCGACGTCTCGGCGGCGACCTCGCGCACGCCCTTCTGCACCTCGCTCTTCAGCTCCTCGAGATCGTTCGACACGACCTGCGTCTTGCGCTGCTCCTCCTTGGTGAGCTGCTCCTCGTACGCGATCTTCGCTTTCTGGATGGGCGAGCGCACCTCGATCGGCACGTGGATGTCACGCACGAGTCCGAGCAGGATGTCGATGTCGCGCGACTGGGCTTCCTTCTCGAGCGTCTGCCGGAACGTGTTCTGGAACTGCTCGCGCGTCGTTCCCTCGATGAAGTCCTTCGCGCCGTATTTCGACCCTTCGATGCGGCAGATCGACTCGACTTGCGGCTTGATGATCTTGTCGACCACCGCCTCCATGTTGCCGAACGCGCCGATGATGATCGGCACGTCCTTCGGCTTCACGCCGTAGACCACGGAAATATCGATGCGGATCGTGAAGCCGTCCTTCGATGGGAACGACACGTCGTTCAGCGTGATCTGGCTGTACCCGACCTCGACCTCCTCAACCTTGAATTCCCGGGTGTTTACGTAGTAGATCCCGGGCTGAAGTACGCGCTTGCGCAATCCGCGCTGGCCCTCATCGGCGAGCTGTCCTTCAGGCGGCGACTCTCCCGACAGCGCCGTCACGCAGCCCACGTACCCAGGCTTGATCTGCGTCGCCGGCATGATCGTAACCTTGTAGGCAGAGGGGTTGAGCCGCCACTTTCCGGGCGTGAGCGGGCGCCGCAGGACTCCCTTGAAGTCCCCGTCGTCCGGAACGAGGAACTGTCCGTGCGGCAGCTGCTTGCCCGAAGAGGACTCCACGATCCCGACTTCGCCCGCCTTGACCTCGATCACCTTATCCGTGGCGCGCACGTCGTACATGATGGGATTGAAGAAGTGCCGGCCTTCGCCGCGCACTTCCTTCCAGACGCCCTTCATCCCCTCGGGGACGACACGCACGTTGTCCGAATCGGTGTTCTCATTTCCGAAGTTCGACGTGACCACGAGCATGTGCCCGGCCGGGACGTAAACACGGCAGACGCCGTACTGCCAGAAGAGCACCAGGAAGACGGCGACCAGCACCGCGAGCACCAGGAGTTTCGTGTTGAGCTTCATTGCGTCCTCCTACTTCTTGGATTCGGTGAGTTTGCGGAACAGATCCATGAACGGACCGTCGGTATTCGACAGCACGTACTGGATGGCGGGCGCAAGCTTCTGCGCCACGACGTACTTCACGTACGTCTCGCCGTCGCCGAACGCAGCCGCCGCATTTCGAAGGCCCTGCGCCTCGGCCGCGTTCTTGTAAACGATGACGTCCGCCCGGGCCTTGCCCTCGGCGACCGTCGCTTCGGCCTGGTTCTGCGCGGCCTGCAGCTGCAGCTTGGCCACGTCGAGCTTGCGGTTCATCTCGATCTGCGCGACCTCTTTATGCTGCTTCGCGAGCGTCACGGAGACGGAGACATCCGCCTCCATCTGATTCACAAGCTGCTTGCGATCCTTCATTTTCTCTTCCATCGACAGCAGCTTCTGCTGGCGCTCGCGCTCCTTTTCCTGCGTGTACTGCTCGCGCATGCGGATCGCGATCTCGCGCTGCTTGATCGGATTGGCGATATCGACCGGCGGAATGGTGTCGCGCACGAGGGCCGACTGGATCTGAATGCCCTGCGCGGCGCACGATCTCTGCAGGCCCTCGCGGAACTGCGTCTGGAACTTCTCGCGCGTGACACCGCTGATGTACTCTCGCGCGAGATGCTTGGATCCCTCGATGCGGCTGAACGCGCGTGCATTCGGGAGGATGATCTCCTCCGTGATACACGTGATCACGTCGCGGTGATCGACATAGCGAACGAACACTTCCGCCACGCGCACCGGATCTACCTTCCACTCGATCGTCCCCTCCATGGTGATGTCGAATCCGTCCATGGACGGGAATTTGATGATCATGTCCCCCATCATGTCGAAGCGATGCGAACGAACGTCGACAGGGACGATCTTTTCGATGAACGGGTGCGGATAGTACGTTCCCGGTTGCAGCGTCTGCTTCTGCACGCCGCGCTCGCCCACCTCGACGAGGAACTGGTTGGGATTAACGGGGTCCTTGCCGGACTGGAGCGTCACGACGCCGAGATGTCCTGCCGTCACTTCGACCGCCGGCCACGTCTTGACGCTGTACGCAAGCGTATTGATCACGTAGCGACCGGGCCGGAGAACTTCAGGAGTGATGCCCTTCTGTTTCTCGCCCGCGATGACCTGTCCCGGCGTAAGCGGGTCGCCGAAATTGCGTGTCTTGATGCCGACTTGACTCGTGTTGATCGTGACCTGGTCGACGATCACCCAGTCCCACGTGTACGGGTTGTACCAGTACCAGCCTTCCGGCAGGGGTTCGAGCTGGATGCCCTTCTGGGCCGTCGTCAACGCGACAACTTGTCCGCCGCTGTGGCCGCCCGGAAGCTCGTCGCCGGTTTTACGGATGAGGACGGCGATCTTCCCCGAGCCGACCGTGA
>CAYXVY010000201.1:0-75602 GCA_964468745.1 uncultured Planctomycetales bacterium
GCCTGCTCGATGCGGGCGCCGACCGCAATGACTCGCCCCTTGAGCGACGGACCCGTGTGGTCGCGCGGCCACAGGTCGACCCGCGCGCCCTGCTTCACAAGCGGCACGAGACGGTCCGTGATGAATGCCGTCACTCGGCCGTGGCGCGGCACGACGAGAGTGGCGACGTCGGTTCCGGGGACCACGTTTTCTCCGGACCGCCAGTTGACGCTCTCGATCTGTCCTGCCGCAGGCGCCTTCAGCGTGTATTTCTCGCGCTCGCGCTCGAGTTCCGCCAGCTTCAGCTGCTGGATGCGCACGTCCTCGCTGAACGGCACGAGTCGCGCGTCGATCGGCAGATCCCGCAATGGCTCCGGCTTGAACTGCCCCCACGACTTGAGCCGTTCCTCGAGGTTCGCGATCTCCTGCGCGCGCGCCGAGTGTCGGTTGTCCAGAATTGCGTGACGCAGCGTGAGGTCGTCGAGCTTCTCCGACGTCATGACGCGCCGCTCGACGAGCGGACGAAGCTTGTCGATCCGTTCCGCCAGGGTCCCGGCCTCCGCGCGATCGACGGCCTGCTCGCCCTTCAAGCGGTCGATGTCGAGCTGGATGCGCTGCGAATCGGCCTCGTGTTCGCGCATCCGCGCCGCGGCTTGGCCGGCCCGATCGGCGCGCTCAATTTCCATCGCCTCGCGCTGCGCCTTGACGACCGCGTTCAGCCGGTCGATCTGCGCGCGCGAGCGCGCGATCTGCTCGTCGATCGCCGTCGCGTCGAGCGTGGCCAGCACCTCCCCTTCGCTGACGGACTGTCCGGCCTCCACGTTTACGCTGAGCAGCCGCCCCGGCACGCCGACGGTGACGCGCAGCTGAACCGTCTCGGCGTATCCGAGCGCCTGGCCGAGCGCGGTGGTGTCCACGTAGAGCCACACCGCGGCGATCGCGGCGCTGAGCCACACCAGCACGGGCAGGAAGCGCCGCGCGCCCTGCACGAACCGGCGCTCGACAGAAATGCGCGGCGCGCGACGGGCCTCGTCCGTGCCGATGATCACGATCGGATCGTGCGTCACAGCTCCGACCCCTGGTCCTGCATCAGCACGCTGACGCCGGCCACGTCCGGCACGGTGCGCAGCGCGCCGACCAGCGGCTCGGTGTACGTGTCGTCGACCAGCTTGATCTGATAGGCGTGTTCGAGCATGCGACCCTGCGCCACCTCGCGCAGCGTGACGAGCGCGAAGTGTGCGCAGTACTCCCGCAGCACCTGGGTGCATTGATTGTCCGATTCCGCCGTCGCGGGGGCCTGGAAGCGCAGGAGCCCATCGAACTGCCGGCGGCTGCCGAAGGTCGACGCCGTCAGGTAGAGCGCGAATACGCTGAACGTCGTGGCGCCGACGAGGGCGATGAAGTACGCCTGGACGCCGCACGCGATCCCGATGGCGAGCGACATGAAGACGAAGACCATGTCGCGCGGATCCTTCAGCGTGGCGCGGAACCGGATGAGGGCGAGCGTGCCGAGGAGCCCGAGACCCCGCGCCATCGAGTTGCCGATCGCCAGGAGGAGCAGCGACGCGACGAGGCCGCCAAGGACAAGCGAGTGGACGAAGCCGCGGGAGTAGGAGAGCCCGCGATAACTCCAGATGTAGACGGCCGCCAGCAGCTTACAGAGAACGAACGAGAGAATCATGCACAGGAGCGCGGTCTGCCACGTCACGCCGGGCTCGTGCCGCATCAACTGGTCGTAGAAGTCGTTCACCGCTCACCCCCAATGTGGACCACCGCTCAAGGTTGCCTTCGTCCATCAACGTCCCGTGGCGGTGTTCGATCGCCGTCAAGTACTTCGAAAATTGGCAGCGCTCCAGCTCGAATGTGCGCACGAGGGCGCACATCCAGGCCGGCACGACGCTTGTGAATTTCAGCTCGAGAAGCACGCCTTCGCGAACGCCGTTCGTGGCGAAGGGGGAATCGACGCAGGACCAGGCCGTCTCGTCCCCCTCGAGATCGAGCCCGCGCGGCTCCTGCCACCGGATCGCGCGATCGAGCGTGAGGCGCGCGTAGTCGCCGAAGGCGCTTCCGTACGCCTCACGCTCGTAGCGGATAAGGAGGGTCGGGAGGATGTCGAAGCGGAGGGCGCGGCCGAGGAAATCCTCGAGGTTCCGCCCCGCCGCGCCTTCGAGCGGCAGCCGGTAGTCGCCGCGGAGCACGGGTTCCCACACGTCGCGCGGGACCCGCGCGCGGTTCTTCCGGACGACCTGCTTGGTCTTCCGCTTGACCTCGAAAAACACGTCCCCGTCGCCGCGCTCGCCGTAGGACCGGACGCGCAGCTTGAACCGGTCGAGGGCGCCGTTGCGGTGCGCCTGGTAGAACGCCAAGTGGGGCGTATCGAAGTAGAGATTGGTGATGGTGTAGGTGTCGGCCGTGCCCGCCTCGCGATCCGGCTCCGTGTAGGGGGCGATGAACCGGCGGATGCGGTCGCACCACGCTTCCGGGACGAAGTACTTATATTCAAATCGCTCAAAGTTAAGATTGTGTAAACTCACGCCGGACAGTGCGAAGAAGTCCGGACGCCCGGTAACGAAATCGCGAAAATCGTATGCCCAGGGACGACACCTCCGTCGGCGGGCCCCGGGGCTTCGACACCACGCGCTGGTCGCTCGTGCTGGGGTCGGCCGACCCCGCCAGCCCGACCGCGCGGGAGAACCTGGATTCGCTGGTGCGCAAGTACTGGAAGCCGGTCTATGCGTACATCCGGGCGTCGTGGCGCAAGTCGAACGAGGACGCCAAGGACCTCACGCAGGAGTTCTTCACTCAACTCCTCGAACGGGGGGCGATCGCCCACCTCAGCCCGGAGAAGGGGAGTTTCCGCGGCTACCTGAAGCTGGCGTTGAAGCACTTTCTCATCGATGCGTCCCGCCGCCAGAAGGCACAGCGGCCGGAGGGGATGCTCTTCTGGATTCCGGCGCATCAGCTCGAGAACATGGCTCAGGATCGGCCGGAGGAGCCGCCGGATCGCGCGCTCGATCGCGAGTGGTTCCGCTGCGTCATGGAGGCCTCGATCCGGGGCCTGCGGCGCGAGCTGACCAAGCAGGGCAAGCGCGTCTACTTCGACGCGTTCGAGCTCTATTGCCTCGAGCCGTCGGGGGGAGCCGCCGAGCTGCTGCGGAACGAGGAACGCGCGCCGCCAACCTATGCAACCGTTGCCCGGCACCTGAACGTCCAGGTAACGGACGTCCAGAACTTCCTGGGCGTGTGCCGCGAGATGCTGCACGGCATCGTATGGGAAAGGATCCGCTCGTACTGCGCCAGCTACGAGGACGTCGAACGCGAGCTGCGCGACATCATCAGCGGATGACCGTTCACCGCGATTGATCAGGCCCGCTTCGAGATCGCTGCGGACACCGCGTGGAGCGATCTGTATAATCCCCGCCCCATGCTAAAACTCCCTGTCGTCGCCATCGTCGGCCGGCAGAACGTCGGGAAGAGCTCCATTCTGAACGCGCTCATCGGGCGGCGGCACGCCATCGTCGACCCCATGCCCGGCGTCACCCGCGATCGGGTGAGCGTCATCGTCACCGCCGGAGACACCGCGATTGAGCTCGTCGACACGGCGGGGCTCGGAATTTCGAAGCTGGATGACTTCCATCTGCCGGTCGAACGCCAGATCAAGATTGCGATCGACCTGGCGGACTTGGTCGTCCTCGTCGTGGACGCGCAACAGGGCGTGATGGCCCTCGACCGCGATGCCGTGCGACGCCTCCGGCGCGCCAGCAAGGCGGTTCTGCTTGTCGCCAACAAGGCGGACACGCTCGCCATTGAGAACAAGGCGACGGAGTTCGGCGAGCTCGGCCTCGGCGATCCCTTCTTTGTCAGCGCGGCACATCGCCGCCGGATCGGCGAGCTCCTCGACGAGATCCGCGAGAAACTGCCGAGCGTGGAGTCGTTCAAGCAGAAGCCGGTGCGGGTCGCCATCGTGGGGAAGCGCAATGTCGGCAAGTCGACGCTCGTCAACGCGCTCGTCGGCGAGGAGCGCGTGATCGTGAGCGAGATTCCGGGAACCACGCGCGATGCGATCGACGTGCATCTCGAACGCGACGGCAATCACTGGATCCTCGTCGATACCGCGGGCATGCGTAAGAAGCAGAGGGTCGAAAACTCCGTCGAGTTCTTCAGTCGTGCCCGCTCGGAGGAGGCGATCGGCCGGTGCGACGTGGTCGCGCTTATCATCGACGTGCGCGAGCGCGTTACGGATATCGACAAGAAGATCGCGTCGCTGATCGAGGCGCGCAAGAAGCCGGCCCTCATCGTCCTGAACAAGTGGGACCTCGTGCCGGAGGGGTTCGATCCGGCGGAGTTCGAGAAGTTCCTCGAGAAGACGATGCCGGTGTTGTCGTATACGCCGCTCCTGCTCATCTCGGCGCTCACGAAGGAGCGTGTATGGGACGTGCTCAAGGTCGCGAAAGAGCTGCACGAGCAGTCGGGGCAGCAGATCGGCACGGCGGAAGTCAATCGTGTCTGCGAACGCGCGCAGCAGGAACGCTCGCCCGGGACGCGCGGCGGACGGAAGCCGCCGAAGATTTTCTACGCGACGCAATCGCGCGGGCACCCGCCGACATTCCAGGTTTTCGTCAATGATCCGGGGAACTTCACGCAGGATTATGTGCGCTACCTGGAACGGAAGTTCCGGACGTACCTGCCGTTCGCCGAAGTTCCCATCCGGCTGCAGTTGCGCTCGAAGAGAGGCCGCTGAGGGGACAAAGCGCACGGGGCGTGTGGGGGGCGCAGCGCGCTGTTTTGGGGATCATCAGCACACCCCAAATGAAAAGCTGTGTGCGCTTTCAACGCGCGAACAGGACGACCTTGTTGCGCCCGCCGTTCTTCGCCTGGTACAGAGCCTCGTCCGCATAGCGCACGAGAGTCGAGTGCGTGTCTCCAGCGCCGAGTTCGGCGACGCCGAGGCTCACCGTGCACGGAATCGTCCGTCCGTCGAACATGAAGTGCTCCTGTTCGATCGCCGCGCGAATCTGCTCCGCGACCCCCATCGTGGCCGCCGCCGTTCGGCCCGGCAGATAGGCCACGAATTCCTCACCGCCGTACCGCCCGACCATACCGCCCAGACGCAGGACGTGGTCTTTCACGATTCGCGCCGCCTGGCTGAGAACGACGTCCCCGCCCGCGTGGCCGAATTCGGTGTTCTTTTGGCGGAAATGGTCCAAGTCGAACATGAGCACCGTCAGCGGCGCTTTCTGCTGGCGGTGCGCCTCGACTTCCTCCTCGAGCCGCGCGAAGAAGAATTGGCGCGTGAAGAGCTGCGTGAGGCCGTCGATCGTCGCCTTCTCGAAGAAGCGCGCGTTTTGCAGGGATACGCCGACTTGCGCGGCGAAGATCGTCACGAGTTCCTGATCATCTTCGTCGAACGCCCGGCGGTGACGGCGGTCGGTCACGCATAGTACGCCGACGGGTTTCGATTCGCCCCGCAACCCCTCTCTCCGCGCGACGATCGGCACCACCATATACGCGCGCGCCTCATAGGGACGTCCCGGCGTATCTGCATCCGTCGCACGGAGGGCCACATTATTCGCGAACGCGAGCCCCGCGACCCCGTCGCCCGGTTTGATCGCGATCGATTCGGCCAGCGGCTTCTGCAAATGCGTCGAATGAGCGATGCGCAGCACGGCGGCGGATTCGTCGAGCAGCATGAGCGTTGCCTTCGAGCAGTCGAAGATGCGTCCGAGGCTCTCGACCGCCTCGCGGACGATCAGCTCGCGCGAGAGGAAGGAACTGATGCGGCGGGACGTCTCGCTCAATCTGATCAGCTTCTGACTGCGCTCCGTCTGCCGTTCGTAGCTCAGGACATTTTCGATCGCCAGCGCGCCTTGCGTCGCGATGCCGCCAAGCAGCTGAAGGTCCGGCGGCGTGTAGTTCTTGAGCGGGTTCAGGGTGTCGGCGTGAATCGCGCCGAGGATGCGGTCTTGCTTGACGATCGGGGCGCACATCGCGGACTGGATGTTCTGCTCGAGGATGCTCTGGCCGCCGATGAATCGCTTGTCCGCCGCGGCATTGCGCGTGATGATCCCTTCGCGCTTTTCGATCGCCTCGTTGATGATCGTGTAGCTCACCTTAGTGAAGCCGTCCGCCTCGCTGCGCGCCGTCAGACGCTTGCCGGCTACCCGGAGATGGCCGATCTCGTCGTAGAGCAGGATGAATACCCTATCGGGACCGAAGACGTCGGAGATGATCGTGATCAGCCCGTCGAGGAGGTCCTCGAGATTGAGCGTCGCGTTCAGCGTCGAGGAGACCCGATAAAACGTCTCGAGGTGCGTGGCGATGCGGTCGGACTTCCGAAGCGCGTCGAGCATCAGGTGGGGATCGCTTGACATCTTGACGCGCGACTCTATGACCGACTTGCCGAGCTTTGCTTCCAGCGCGTCGTCCGCGACGTAGTCATGCGGCAGAGCCGGCGTCTCGTCGCTGAAGAGGAGCGAGAGGGGTCCGATCGTGAGAATGTCGCCGTGGCGCAGTGCCTCTTCGGTGACGTCGCGGCTGTTGACCGTCAGCGCGGCCCGGGGTTCCGCGCGGGAGAGCCGGTATTCGCCGTCGCGGTACTTGATCACCGCGTGGGTGGGCTGGACGCCGGGCTCGTCCAGGATGATCGAGTTCTGCGCGTCGCTGCCTATCATGCTCGTTGAGGAGAGCAGCAATGCTGTTCCCATCTGCTGACCATCGATGAAGACGATTTGTGCCACGTGGTGCTGTCCCCCACCCCCAATACGTTGCCGAGAATTCTACGGTATACTGCGGCCCATGCAACGCCTCGTCGCACTTCTTCTAATTGCGAGTCTGTCGCGGTTCGGTTGGACGCAGGAGTCGGAGGAGCGCGGACAGTTCGTCATCCACATGGCAGGGAAGAAGGTCGGTACGGAGGAGTGGCGCGTCGAGAAGTTCCCCGAGGGAGGTACCGGCGTCTTCGCGAAGACGAAGCTAACGATCGAATCGAAGGGCAACGCGCTCGTCGCCGCGAACGACACCGCGCTCAAGCTCGACAAGGACGGGCGCGTCGCCACGTACGCGGGCATCGCGAAGGTGAACGATCTGGAGCAGGAGACGCGGATCGAGGTAAAGGCGGGCAAGGCCGCGATCGCCACGAAGTCCGGCGGCAACGAAGCGACGAAGGAGGCGAAACTCGGCGAGAAGTCGCACCTCCTCGACAACAATTGCTTCATCCAGATCGGTCTCATCGCGCGAACGTACGACGCGAAAAAGGGACGTTTTTACCCCATCCGCATCTTCGCGATCGGGACGCTCGGCGAGCTCGACGCGTCGATCGATGATCGTGGCCCGATGCGGATGACGTCGGGCGACAAGTCCGTCGACGTGCGCCACATCATCGTCAACGTCGGCCGGCTCGGCATCAGCGTCTACCTGCGCGGTGACGGGCGTGTGGCGGCGGTCCGGAATCCGATGCAGGGCGTGACGGCCTACCTTGCGGAGTACGAAGGATGGGTCGTCGGCGGTTTGCGCGTTGAGATCAAGCGCCCGGACGGCGTTGTCGAGTCCGAAGTGACGTTTAAGAGCGGCGGCATCACGCTCTCCGGCTCGTTCACACGGCCGCGCGAGCTCAAACGCCTGGCGGCAGCCGTTGTGCTCGTCTCGGGTTCCGGCCCGCAGGATCGCGATGAAAACGTCGTCGGCGCGAAAGTCGAGGATGCGTTCCAGTGGAGCATCTTCAAGAGCACGGCGTATGAGCTCTCGGCCGCCGGGTTCGGCGTGCTTCGTTACGATGACCGCGGCGTGGCGAAGAGCGAAGGGGTATTCGACCTGGCCAAACTGAGCGATTTCGTGGCGGATGCGGCGGCGGCCGTGGCGTACCTGCGGACTCGGGACGACGTCGATCCGGACCTCGTCGGCATCGTGGGCCACAGCGAGGGGGGGATTGTCGCGCCAATCGTCGCGAACAAAGACGCGCGCGTGCGCGCTCTATTCCTGATGGCCGGAACGGGCAGACCGCTTGACGCCGTCATTCTCCAGCAGAGCGAGGCGGGGTTGCGCGAACAGGGCGTGTCCGAAGACGTCATCGCGCGCCAGCTGGAGAAGCAGCGCGCGCAATTCGCGGAGATCCGAACCTGCGAGAGCGACTGGATTACCATCGACGAGCGGGAGACGTTCATTGGGTGGCTGCGCGAACACTTCGAACACGATCCCGCCAGGGAGATCGCCGGAGTGAAGGCGGCCGTCGTCGTCTTCCAGGGCATGAAGGACGCGCAGGTCTATCCGGAAAATGCGGAGTTGCTCGAGAAGGCGATGAAAGGGGCGGGGAAGGAGAATTTCGAGGTGCGACGCTATACCGACCTCGACCACCTGTTTATGAAGCACAAGGCGGGCATCGCGGACTACGCGGACGCGTCACGGCGCGTCGACGAGTCGTTTCTTCGCGAGCTTGCGACCGCGCTCGGGAAATGGCTGCGATGAAGAAGCTGTTCGAGATCCTCTCGCCGGACGAGAAGGCGCAGGTGGAGAAGAGCCTCGATGCGACGACGGCCCCGACGCCGCGCGCGCGGGAAAAGACGCAGAACGTCCGTCGCATCGTCGAGGAGCGCTGCGTGGTCGATCCGGAGGCCGAGGCGCGCTGGAGCGCAAGCACGGAGCGCGTGCGGCAGAAGGTGCTTGCCGAGACGATCTGGAGGCTCGGGTGCATAATCGAGGGGTCGTCCACAGCGGTGATGGGGCTGGATTCGTTCTCGATGGGACACGGCTTCAAGCTCGCGCATCGCAAGCTCGATGCCGGAGCGGCGTTTATACTGTTTTAGCGGGTGCGACCATGAGGCGAATCGCGGTGCTGGGGCTGCTGGCCGCGGCCGGGTGCAATATCCCGAGCTACACGAAGGGGGAATGGCCGGCAGAGCTTCCGCCGGAGCAGTTCTACGTTGACGCGTACACCGCGGATCACGCTAATGCGAAGGTGCAGTCGTCGAACGACTACTTCGACTGGGTACTGCGTTTCTACAAGGGCTACCAGGTCGTGCCGGGGTGGGAGAAGCAGGAGGCGGGGCTGAAGAAGCAGCTCGGCGACGAGGCGTACGCGGCCATCGCGCCGCGCCTGTGGGACCTGGGCCGCGTGATTTCGGCCGAGTGGGCCAAGCTCAACACGACGCGCAAGATCGACAGCGCGATGCTCCAGCTATGGGGAAACGTGCTGCAGAAGTCGTGTGCGGCGAAGAAGCTGGACGCCGCGATCGACAGGATCAACGCGGACGTGAAGGACGTGCTCGTCGGCACGCTCGCGAAGGCGGACGTCGTGAAGAAGGACCGGTACGCCGACGTGCTGCCCGCGAAGACGCCGTAACAGCTGGAGCAGAGGGTCAGTCGATAATCCATGTCTGCAATCGCCATCGTGGTCTGCCTCGTCGCGCTGGGCGCGCTCGGCTGGCTGGGCTGGATCAGCGTGCAGAGTCTCCGGCAGGCGGCATTGATGCGCGGCGCACACGATACGGTCACGCGGGACATGCAGGACGCGTCCGTCGCGCTGTACGGCGACGTGCGCGTCGAGCGGGGATTGGGCGGCGCGGGCCACTCGTGCCTCTGGCGTCGCACGGTCTACGAGGAGCGGTCGGGATGGGGCCGGCGCCGGCACTGGCGCACCGTATCGGACGAGGCGGACATCGCGGACTTCGTCTTGATGGTTCATGGGGCCGAAGTGCGCATCGACGAACTGCCGACCGAGGTGCAGGGCGCGGCATCCGATCGCGGTTACGAGGGGGGCGGGTTCTTCGGGTTCGGCGGCCCCGATTCGCGCCACACCGAATACTGGCTGCCGGTCGTTCCTCAACTCACGATCGTGGGGCGACTGGAGAATCGCGGGGGCCGCTGGCTGTTGAAGCGCGACACGACGATCGGTCTGCTGTTTTCCGCGGAGGCTCCCACAGTCGCGGCGCGAGCGGAGCTGATGAAGGGGCTTGCGGGCATCGCCGGAATTGTTGCAGGCATCGTCTTTGTCATCTGGTTTCTTACATCGAACAATCTGCGCTGATCTGGATCGGAACCCACCTTCGCCGACTTTCACAAGGCACAGTGTGCTTGCGGGCTTCGGCGGGCGAGTCGGGATTTAAAAATGAAGCACCCTACGGCGGGTACCGCAGGGCGCTTCGGCAGGAGCGAAGTTGTGGGAATCTGGTGCGGTCAGGCTCTCTTCGCTGCCTCCCTAAGAATTGCGCCGGTCAGCCCGATCAGGAGTAGAAGCCCCGCGATTGCGGGGATCGCGCCGCCGGAATCGTTGTCGAGAACTGATCCTGAGCAGGCGCCGCCCTTATTCTTGCGGCCGCCCACCGATCCGAAGATCGAGCCCGGGAATGCATTCGGATCTTCGCGGATTCCGATGCCGTCATTCCCGCACCATTTGCGGTCGGGAGGCGTGATCAGCATCTGCTCGGCGGTCGTGAGGCAGAGGTGCGTGGCGGGGGCGCCTACGAGCGCCGACGGCGCATCGACCGTGAGCCCGCTTGTCGCCGGCGTCACCGCGCCGACGGCGTAATCGTACGACCCATCGTCGGCGCCGACGTAGATCTTGTCCTTCACCACGTTTGGCCAGATGCCCGTGGCGCCGCTGAAGGGCCACGCGCCGCGCTGTGCCGGCAGGTCAGGGGCGCTGGGCGGTCCCGGGGGGCCTGTCACGAGCCTCGGAATCCACCACGCATGCAAAGTGAGGCCACCCTTGAAGCTGCCGTTCGCGCCGGAGGTCGCAAACAGGTAATTGCCGATCACCTTGATCTGGTGGAACACCGTCGGGAATCCCGCGGAGCCCGCCACAAAACCGGAGATCACGGCGGTCGTCAGCGGGATCGTCGCCGAGTCGGCGTCATATACGTCGATCATGGCCCCGTAGACGGGGGGCGGCGACGAGAGCAGCACGGCTCTGCCGACGATGAGGTAGTTCCGTCCGGTGGCGATACCGGGGATGCCTGCGGGTGCCGTCCACGTCTGAATGCGATGCGAGTCGTCGTCGAGGCCGGCCAGCGGCATGCTCTTGATTCGCGTCCCCCACGGCACGCCCGTGGAGCCGGTGCCACCGATCTGCGTCGCGAGCGACGGGAACGGCGGTCCATACGTCGTCATGGACGGCGTCGGATTCCACGGGTCCTGCGTGGCGCCCGCGAGAAGCACGTCCGTCTCGCGCAAGTCGATGCACCAGATCGCGTCCATCGTCGATCCACTCGGCGACTTGTCCGTCCAGAACCAGCGATACGCGGGATTGACCGACGTAAAGGCGCCGCCGGTCGATCGCGTGAAGCCGGCGTCCGTGGGGGCGTATCCCGACCCGAGATGCACGAAGAGTTCGTTGATGTTGCTGACGTGTGGATCGAAGAACTCGTGGGTGCTGCCGCTGGGGTACGTTCCCACGACGAAGTAGTGCGGATTGAGAGGGGGCACATTCACGTACACGGCGCCCTGAAGCGAACCGGTCGTGCCCGTCACTGTCACGGGCGTGCCGTTCCCCGGCCCGATGCGGCGGACGCCGACGCTCCCCGGCGAGATCGCCAGGACCACGGACGGGTTGATGTTGCTTGGGTGGCCGGCGAGTTCGTACATCGACTGTCCCGTGCTGGCCGAGCTCTCGAACGTATCGATCCCTGCACCCGTGGTCCGGATGCGGCTCAAATACGCGAACCCCGGCCCGTGGTACGCGTACGAGTAGTCGCGAACGGTTGCTTGAGCCTGCGGGCTGTCTACGGCAATGCCCGCGAAAGCGACGACCGCGCTTGCGATGAACAGAAAACGCGACCCCACAAAACTGCGCATTGGTGAGCCCCTCCAACGATCGACCCTGTTGGCACCGCACCCGACATCGTCCTTGCATATCCATTTGCGAAAGGGCCCGCGACTTCTTGAGAAATCTTCACGACCAAAACAATTTCGATGCAATGTGTCACTTCGGAGTTGGCTTTTCTGTGCGGACGCTATGAGAATGAGGGCGCGCATGCACGAACTTGAAACGCGGATGGGAGGATCGGCAGAGAACTTCCCGAACACGACGTGGGCGTCCCTCTTTTCGATGACAGACGCGGCGTCGGCCGCGGCGCGACAGGAGGCGTTGAGCAAGATCGTCGGGCGGTATTGGCGGCCCGTCTACGCCTACGTGCGCGCCTCCGCGGGGAAGCCCGTCGAAGACGCGAAGGATCTCACGCAGGCGTTCTTCTGCCACATGATCGAGGACGACATGTTCGCGAAGTACGTCCGCGAGCGCGGGCGGTTTCGCGACTACCTCAAAGGCGCCTTGCGCAATTTCCTCGCGGAATCGTACCGTTCAAGCTCGGCGCTGAAGCGCGGCGGCGGCCGTGCGGTCGTTCCGCTCGACACGGCCCAGATGGAAACGGAGGCGTTCGGCCGGCAGCTGCGGGAGGCGAATCCTGAGGAGATGTTCGACCGTCAGTGGGCGCGCGACCTGCTCATGGAGGCGCTGCAGGACCTGCGCCGCCAGCTCGAGGGCGAGGGACGGCAGGACCAGTGGCGCGTGTACGAGACGATCGAACTCTCAAGCGAGAGCCCCGTGCCGAGCTACGAGGACATCTCGAAGCGCTTCGCGATTTCGACGCACGAAGTGAAGAACGCGCTGTTCGCGGTGCGCGGCCGGCTGCACCGCATCCTCCGCGAGAAAATCTCGTCGATCGTGACGTCGGAGCGCGAGCTGCGCGACGAGATGAAACACCTGTTCGGGAGCAGCTGACCGTGATCCCGGAGGATTTCGTCGAGCGTGCGAAGCGCGGACTTGTTGCGCAGTCGCACCAGCGCGTCGGCGAACTCGCCGTGTCGCGCGGCTGGATCACGCGTGACGATCTCGCGAAGCACCTCCAGAGCGAGCCGTACGGCCGGGCGGAATCGCTGGTCGAGCGCGGCCTGCTCTCGCAGGATCAGCTGAAGGACCTTTTCGAGGCCGTCGATCAGGGCGCTCCCACGGAACTGGGCGATCGATACGAGATCATCCGTCGCATCGGATCCGGCGCGACGTCCGACATCTTCGAGGCGCGCGACCGCGTGCTCGGACGCCACGTCGCGCTGAAGCGCATCCACGGTGACTACGTCGAGATCACCGAGCGCAGCCGGCGCGAGGCGGAGGCGACGGCGCGGTTGTCGCACCCGGGGATCGTCACGCTGCATGACTTCATCGAGCGCGATGGCCAGTTTCTGCTCGTCATGGAACTCGTCCGCGGGCACACGCTCACGGAAGTTCTGCGAGAGAAGGTCGACTTTGCGCGGTCGGCCGCGATCCTCGAAAAAGTCGCGCGCGCCGTCCACTACGCCCACGAGCGTGGGATCATCCACCGCGACCTCAAGCCGAACAACATCCTCATAGGGGAGGACGGCGAGCCGAAAGTCGCCGACTTCGGACTCGCGCGGCTGGTTGACTACAGCGATTTTACGAATGACGGCATCGTGCTCGGCACGCCGTTTTATATGGCGCCCGAGCAGGCGTCGGGGCAGAAGGACGCGATTTCGCCGCGCACGGACGTGTATGCGCTCGGCGCGGTGCTCTACGAAGTGCTCGCGGGCCATCCGCCGTTCTCCGACGTGGATGAGTTGCGCGCGATCGATTTGATCATCCAGGTCGAGCCGGTAGCGCCCAGCCAGCTGCGCAAGGGAGTGCCGCACGAGCTGGAAACGGTGATGCTTACGGCGATGCAGAAGGAGCCGGGCGCGCGATACGCGTCTGCGCTGGAATTCGCGGAGGAGCTGTCTCGCTGGCAGCGCGGGCAGCCCGTCACCGCGCAGGCGCCGAGTCCGCCGCCGCGCGTTTCGCGCGCCATCTGGCGTCGGCTTGGCGTGCACATGCCGTCGGCCGCGGCGCGTCGCATCGCTCGGGTGAAAGCGCGAGGCGCGGAGCCGGCGCGAATCCCGCAGCGTATCGAGCCGCTCGAGGCGAACATGCGCGAGGCGATCGCGCTGCTCGAGGGGGCGCACGCGATCCTCGAGCGCGTCTCGCAGAGTTTCTACATGAAGGGCGCACGTGCGGACGACGGCGGGAGCCGCCTTGAAGCAGCCGAAGCGCTCATCGCGCAAGTGATAGCGCGGCTGCCGAATCTCGCGTCCGCATACGTGTTGCAGGGCCGCGTGCAGGGGATTCGCGGCGCGTTCGACGATGCGGAGGATTCCTTCCGCGATGCGCTCGTGCTGGATCCGGACCTCGCCACGGCCCACTACCAGCTCGGACGCCTGCTGGTCATCCGTTCGATCCTCTCGATCGGCGGACCGCGGACCGACGTCCCGGAGGCGGCGCGGGAACTGGAGGTTGCGCGCGCGGGAGCGCCGACGTCGCCGCTTCAGAGGCAATTTGTCGACGCGCTGCTCGCGTTCGCTCACGGAAACAGGGACGAGGCGGTGCGGCAGGCGACGGTCGGGACCGAGCTGTTCGACGGCGAGCCCGGCGTCGAGGAATTTCATTGGCTGATCGGTGTGGCGGACGTGCGGCCGCCTGCGCGCCTCGCCGCGTTCGAACGGGCGCTCGACATCCGGCCGCGCTATCCGCTGGCGCAATTGTGTCGCGGCGTGCTGCGCGGTGCGATGGGAGACGTGAGGCGCGCGATGGCGGATGTCGAGTCAGCGCAGAAATTGAGTCCGTTGCTCGTCGAGGCGTGGTACTGCCGGGGAGTCCTTCGGGCGCAGGGGAAGGATGCGAAGGGAGCGCGTGCGGACTTCGCGCGGGCCCTCGAGCTCATGCGCGACGACTCGCCGCACCGGGCTACGGTCGAGGAGCGTCTGGCGCAGTCGGGTGCGCGAGGGTCGTAACGCGCGAGGCCGGCTGTCGTTCAAGTAACATCGGATGAGCGCTGCTGAGAGCATCTTCTGGAATCTCGCCGTTGCCGCCGCGGCGGAGGGGGAAGTCGTCATCGCGGAGGCGGAGCGGCTCGCGCGGCACGCGGAGCGCCTCGGCCTGTCGACGGAGCGTGCGGCCGAGATCCGCGCGGAGGCCGTCGCGAAGAAGCCCGTTTCGCTGCGCATGCCCAAAGACGAAATGGCGCGGCTCGACTGTCTCCGTTCCGTGCTCGACATCGCCGCAGCCGACGGTTCGATCTCGCCCCGGGAATTCGCCATCGCGCGTGCACTGGCCACGAAGGCGGGAGTCGCGGAAGGGAAGTTGCAGTCGATGGCGCGTTCCGCGCTTAGAGGGGTCAAGCGCGGAACCGCACTGGAAACCGAGGCAGGCATGGTGGAGGAAATTGAGTTGGCCCCGGTGTCGACGCCGCCGCGTCGAAGCGAGTTCGTGCGCTCGCTGCCGTTTTCAGCATCGACTACACGGCTGTGCACGTCGTGCGGTCGCGAGTTCGCGAACAGCCGCCCGGAGGCGCGAACGTGCCCCATGTGCGAGCCGACGCCGGAATCGATCGCCGACGAGAGGGTCGACAGGCTCCTCGGCTTCGCGATGTGGCCGTGCCTTGCGGTCGCCGCTGTCGTGCTCGAGTTGATGTTCGGCACCTGGAACTGGGCCTGGAGAACTTCCTCTGCGTGGGGGTCAAGCGCATGGAGTGACACCGGCGGCAATTATCGGCGCCGGAGGCATCAGGGGACGTTTGCGCTGCTTGCCTACGTCCTGCCCTTCGGAGCCGCCGCACTTGCGACCGCCGCGGCCGGCTTCGCGCTCTACATTTTCGTGTACGGCGCGACGCGTGCGGTCGTCGGACTCCGTCGCGGCGGGCGCTAATCCTGTGGCGCAGCCGACAGGGGCGCGTGTAAACTGACCCCATGCTGGTGCTTTCCGCCTGGCTCGCAGGCATCGTGATCGTGACGCTGGTCTATGCCGTGCTTGTCGAGTACCTGATCCACCGCTTCCTCGATCATCGCCGCTTCAAGATATTCGGATGGCACCCCGCGCTCCTCGCGCATCTCTACCAGACGCATTCGATGGAGCACCACCAGGACTACGGCGACAAGGAGTCGTACGTCTACAGCGGGTGCCCGAAGCCGATGGACTGGATCGACTTGCCGCTGCTGCTGTGCAGCCACATGATCGTGATCCCGCTCTACGTCGGCGCGTGGTTCCTGACGGGATGGCCGGGCATTGCCGCGTGTGGCGCGTACGTTTTCTTCCACTACCTGTTCCTCTACAGCACGGTTCACTATGCGATGCATCATCCGGGGACGGCGGGGCTGCATCGCGCGCCGATCGCCCGGGGGATGAATTTTCACCACTGGCTGCATCACCGCCATCAGCACAAGAACTACGCGTTCACCATCCCGATCTTCGACTACGTCTTCAGGACGAAATGGATGGGCACGGACGCGGAAAAGCAGGAGTTCGCCCAGGAGATTCTCTCGCGCACGCCGCAACCGCTGCCGGCGCGCGAAGTGGCGAAGGTCTAAGGGGCTTGAGGTGTCGCAACCCTTCGACCCGCTCCGCTCCCTCGGGGCAAGTGGCCGCCAATGACCGACTATTTCCTGCCGGCCACTTAGAATCCGAATTCGAAGCCGGCGCTGAACCCGACCGCCTCGAAGCCGTCGACGGACCCTGTGTCGCCGGACAGGTTGTCCTTCACGTCGAGTGACGCGAAGATGTAGTTCAGGCGCGCCTCGGCGACGAGTCGCATCGATCCCCACACGCGATAGCTCACGCCGAACAGCGCGTGCATCGTCACCCCCGCGCCGCCGTCGACATCGACGTCGATGATGCCGGGGGCCTCTGCATGTCCGTCGCTCAGCTTCACAAGCCCGAGACCGGCGCCGACGTACACGTCGAGAGGATCGTCGGTCTTGAGCCGGTGATATTGGGCGCCGACGCTGAGCATTATCATGTCGATGCCGGCATCGGCGACGGGCAGGTTGGCGACGCCGAACACCTTCTTCATCGGATCCTCGTGATCGAAGGCGGCGTAATAGAGCTCCGCGGTGAGCGACCAGTCGTCATTCAGACGATGCGATGCGTTGAGGCTGCCGCCGATGATGTCGTTGGCAGGTTTTCCGAAGGAGGTCCAGACGTGGAAGCGAGCGCCGACGCGCCATTGCTCCTGTTGCTCGGTCTGGACGTCGAGGTCCCGCGTCAGCGAGACGGTCGACGTGGCCGCATCGGTCTGCAGGAACGCGATCAGGCTGACGTGAAGCATGGTGTCTCCAGTGGTGCTTGACTGGGAAGATCAGATGCGGCGCACGTGAGGTTACGGTGACGATGTGGTTAAGGCGCCTTCACGAATCTGGAGGCGTCCGTGCGCGCGAGACTCGCTGCGGCCGCGGGCCATCTTCGTTTGCTGAGGGTCGGCGAAGGCTGGTGGAATGCCCTAGACGATTTGAGAACTAGCGTGGTCAACGTTTTCGCGAACGAGCCAGCGCTTTGAGGCGTGAGAAGTCGCCGTCGATGAGGGCCTGCTTCTTGGCGTGCGTCCAGCCTTTGAGTTGTTGCTCGCGGTCCCGAGCGGACGAGGCGGACGCGTGCGTCTCGAACAAGACGATGCGTTCGACGGGGTTACGTCGCGTGAAGTTGCCTCCCCAACCGATTTGATGGCGGCGTGCCCGCTCGCGCGGGTGGACACGAGTCATGCCGACGTAATACCGGCCATCCTTGAGAACGGCGATGTACACGTACCACACACCACGGTGTGCTTCGAGACGCGAAAGTTCGCCGGGAAATCGGAAAGAAAATCGCGTTTGTTTCGAGGAGTGGTTCGACTCGCGTGTTTGGAGGCGCTCGCTCACCACACTTCGACATCGGTCAGGATTCAGGGGGGCGCAGTGCTTTCGCAATCCTCATGTTTGCACTGAGCGAGGGACCCGCAGCTACGCTGCGGGACCGAGTCGAAGTGGTGGACCACTCTAGACGCTTTGAGAGCCGCGGTGCGGGAGTCGCGGGCGTAGGAGGGATCAACGTAGCCTCAACACGGTCTCACGAACGATTGCAAATCGTCCCCGTAGTCTCTCGCCAGCAGCATCGATGGTCCTCTGCACCGCGCCTCGGACTTGCATCGGTAGACTGTTGCGCAGCCGCAGCAGAAGGATTCCGGCATGAGGGAGCTTCTGCGCGAAGATCAATTCTCCGAAGTCCTTGTCCTCGGTAATCAGGATGCGATCTTCAGCGTGCGCAATCGCCAGTATCTGCTCGTCCGATTGCCCGCGCGCCACGAGAGCGACGGATGTGGCGTCATGACCGAGGCTTTGAAGATGGACCGCAAGGCTGACGCCGAGGTTCTCGTCGACGAGGAACTTCACGCAGAGCGACTTTCGGGCAGAGGAATGATCTCCTCGTGTCCTGCCAGCCCTGCGGCATAGGCGAGACAGGCCCGAACGCCAGCGTCCGTCAGCTGAGGGTTTTCCTTCAGGAGTTCCCCGACCGACATGCCCTGCGCCAGGAGATCGAGGACCCGCTGCACGGTGACGCGAGTACCACGCACGATGGGCTTACCGCCCATGACCTTCTGATTCACAACGATGCATTCCTCGGCAGGGCTCATGAATGAACTGTAACACTCGCTGATGACGCGTGCAAGGCGCGTCCCTGTGATCGACGGGTTATCGCCGCGACGCACGACCTAATCGCTCTTCGATGGCCGCAATGACTTCGACGAGAGACTCGAGCAGTCGGTCCTCTTGCGGGCCGCCCGCGACCTGCCGCAAGGCGACTTCCTTCGCCAGCAGCGTCGCGAGATACCGGAAGCGGCGCGCCGAATCGGCCGCCACAAGCAGGTAATCCGGATGTGAGCCGTTGAACTCCCACCGGCCGGCGCCGAGGCGCGATCGCCACCGGCCCGAGGGATCCTTCACCTCGATCGGCTCTGGAATCCCAACGTCTTCTCGCTCCGGCGCCTCGATTTCTTGCGCCACCTCGATCCTTGCCTCACTTGTCGCCCGTCGCTCCGCCTGCCTCGCCTCGATATGGACGACCGCTTCACCAATCGCATCAGCGAGGTATGTCGCCTTCGCCCCTTTCGTGGCGAGTCGTCCCGGTCCCTCCATCCGCCAGACGAAGTCCACGCCGCTCCTGATCGCGCGCCCCGTGGCGTCGAGAGCGCGAGCGATGAGCGACTTCTCCGCCCTCACCGGAAGGCGGCATATGCCCGGCACAATGCGAACGCTATCAAGCGGACCTGGCTCATAGATCTCGGGGGTATCCTGTTCGCCTGTCGGCACGGATTCGCGCGTAATCGCTCCCTCGACCGAGTCGCCCGACCCGGGTTCGCCATGCGGCGCCTGAACGGGGAAGAGCTCGTAGTGCGGCAGCCGGCGGTGGAATTCGCGAAAGACGTCCTTCAGTCTCTTGTGGAGCGCCCGGTCTGCCTCATGAGCGCGCGACTGCGAAAAGCGAGCCAGCCACTCGCTCACGCGCTCCCCGAGTGCGAGCATCGCGGCGGCGAAGACCTCGGCTTTCTCGTTCGGCACGATGCCGCGGCGCGTGCCGGGCGCAACGTCCAGGAACGGCGCATCCACGATGCCGGTCAGCCGCCCGCTCTGCCATGGTACATGGCGCAAGTCGACGGCTTCGAGCAGCGTGAGATCGTTCGAAACGACCGTTCCCGCGCACGCGAGCGTGACTTGCCCCGGCCCGTGTTCCTCGGGCAGATAGTGAAGCTCGACACGGATCGGCAGATGGCCTTCGACCTGCCACTCCCGAACCTCCGTCAGCGGCACCCCTTGGAAGCGCTGCGGCCTCACGGGGAAGTCCTGCTGTGCGCGACCTCGTGCGAGGCGGTCGACGACGCGGAGGCGCACGTCGCGTTGAAGGAGCTGGCCACGCAGCTCGAAAGCGAGAAAGTCGGCGAGACGGCGTCCCGACATCAACCGCTGCGCCGACGGATGAAGGTCTCGAATCACGACCTCCGTCCACGTCGGCTCCATCGTCTTCTGCCCACGCTCGGGTCCTACAGAGCCGTCCGACTTTTCCTCTTCCAGCTGCAGCACCCATGTCTCCGATCCCTTCACCCGCGAGCGGATCGCGAGGTGGCGTCCGACGGACCAGAAGCCGAGCAGGCCGATGCCGTACTTGCCCTGCTGGAGCAGTTTGTAACGCTGCTCCGGCGTCAGACGCTGCTTGTAAGAGTGGCCGATGTGCGTGGCGATGTGGTTGAGCGCGTCGGGGCGCGCCATTTCCGGCAGAACACCCACACCGTTGTCGAATATCGAGAGGCCGATGCTGCCGTGGTGCCGGAGGCGTGTCACCGTGACCTCGGTCGCGCCTGCGTCGAGCGAGTTTTGGATCAATTCCGCGACGGCCTTTTTCGGATCGTTCTGCGAGCGCGCAAGGAGCCGGATGAGATCGAACGGGTCCGCCGGCTTGAGCCGGACGCGGCGTGTCTCGCGCGGAAGCGTAGGGGCGGGCATGCGTGCATGATTGTCCCCTGTCGGATCGGGATGAAGCGTCTCATCCGGCGCGACGGCATCGTCGGTCGAGTTCGACACGGAATTGAACCTCCTTCAAGTGGTGCGGATCCAAGGACCAATGCAAACCCAGGCGTTCGGCGATCTCCTTGGCGATCAACTCTCGCGTATCGATCGGCCGTGCGTCGTCAGCTCGGATGACGCGACGCCGGACAGCATGACGCTGCCTTCGTCTGTGCGTAATGGAAGGCTCCTTGAACTGAATGGAGAGTGCTCAAGCGGCGGAACGCAACTTCACGCGGTCCAGGGGGCTCGGGCTGCCGAGCACGACTTCGTCGAGCGAGACTTCGCGTCGCAGACGCTTCAGCTTCCCGGCCCCATAGCCTTCGTGGACCGCGCAGGCGGCGAGATAGGCGCGCCAGTTTCCGATGGGGCCAAACGGCGCACCGCTCTGGATCTGCTGCAACACTCGGAGGATCGCTTCCTGCAGCCAATCTTCGGCGTCGTGTCTTCCAGCGCGTGTCCGATAGCGGATGAACGACACCATGACGGACCATTCATCGCGAGCCGTGTTCTGTAGCGCTTCGATCGCGGCGGTATCCGGCATATCCCCTCCGGGCAGGGCATCTCTGGGAAAAGTGCTCGGCGGGGCTGATCGAGCGTGGGCGGGTCAGCGTGGGTCCGTCGAGCCACACTGAGGCTGTACGCTTGTACGTTGGAATCCGACTCCCGTCACCAACGATTGTGCGGCACCTTCAGAGGCGGTCGTTCCGCGCGATCGATGTCAACTTCCTGGCGTGGCGTTCGCGAAATTCCGCGAACCATTCGAGTGAACCACGATGGCGATACGCCGCGTTTCGAGACCAACGGATGGGTTCGTGCGTTGCGGAGGCGTCCCGATGCTTCCGATTGGCACGCAGTCGCTTGCCGCAGGTTCAATACGAGGAAGGGTGGTGGACCCGGGGAGAATCGAACTCCCGTCCCAAGGTGAATCAACGGGGGCGTCTACGCGCGTAGTCCGCGGTTTATCTCGTCCGCTGGACGCCCACGGACGGGCTTCCAGCGGACCTTCCGGCTGTGAACCGTTCACCTAGACGCCCCGCCAGACGAGCGTTTCGGCATAGCCCACCTTTAGCGTCGATCGTGACCCACGGCTTGCGCCATGGCAGGCATGGTCACGAGGACGTCACGGACTAAGCCGCGAGAGCGTAATGCGGTTCAGCATTTGAAGTTGTGCTCGATGTTTAGCGAGGCCCACGAGCGTCCTCGGCGCGCAGCCTTCCATCTCCTCGACCCGGTCGATACCAGTTCGGGCCCACTTCGACTTCGCGGCGCTGTGCGCCGCTTCGCTCAGTGCGAGCACGCCTTCGCCGCGAAGGCGAAGTGTGGTGAGCGAGGCGCGCAGCGCCGAGTCGAATCCACCGCTTTCCAAAGATCACTTAATAAGACTGCCGACGCCGTTCATCCTAACAGAATCCCTGTCACCGGCGCATCGTCCGACGCCGCAAGTCCCGATCGCTTTCGCGCTTCTTGATCGAATCGCGCTTGTCCCACGTCTGCTTGCCGCGCGCGAGGCCGACCTCCAGCTTCGCGAGGCCGCCCTTGAAGTACAACGCGAGAGGCACGAGGGTGAATCCCTTCTCCCGCAGCTGGTGCGCCAGCTTGTCGATCTGGCGCCGCTTCAGCAGCAGCTTGCGCGACCGCTTCGGCTCGTGATTGAGCGGCCCCGCATTGGCGTACAGGGCGATGTCCATTCCGACAATGAACGCCTCGCCGTTCCGGATCTTCCCCCACGCCTCGTGAATGCTCACGCGACCGTTGCGGATCGACTTCACTTCCGATCCTGCGAGCACGAGCCCCGCCTCGACCTTCTCGATAATCTCGTACTCGAACCAGGCCCTGCGGTTCTTCTGGACCATCTTGATCTCGCCGTCGTCGGCGCTTTTCGGACTCACGGCGCCATTCTACGTCGCGATTTGAGATTTGCGATTTGCTATCATCGCAGTTCCCATGATGCTCGAAATCTTCCAGGCCGTGACCGGCATCTTCGTCGTCGTGTACGACGGCCAGCATGCCCTCAAGTTCACCCTTGGCCGGGCGCAGCAGGTCGTCGGCCCCGGCATCCATTTCAAGTGGCCGATCATCCAGAAGTACAAGGTCAAGGAGACGAAGCACACGACGCTCGACCTCGACCCGCAGGTCATCCAGCTCAAGGACGACCTCGTCTATGAGGTCGACGCGAAAGTCGTGTACCAGATCGTGGACCTCCGCAAGGCGATGATCGAAGTGGACGACCTGGTCGCGGGCCTGCGCAACAGGGTTGCCATGTCCGTGCAACGCGTCGTCAAGGCGCAGGACCGGCAGTCGATCGGCGACGTCGTGTCGCTGATCGCGCAGGTGCGGCAGGAACTGCGCCCCATCGAGGAGCAGTGGGGCGTCACGATCCACGAGTTCGGCTTCTCGAACCTGTCGCCGTCACCGGCAACGCTCGAAGTCACGCAGCTGCGGCTGCTCTCGGAGGAGAAGCTGCGCCTCTATCGACAGTTCCTCGACCAGAGCGGTCTGACGCGCGAGGCGGCCGTCGCTCTCATTGCGGGGGCCGTCGTGACCGTGCCGAAAATCGACGGCGGACCGCCGCCTCCTCCGCCTCCGGCGCCTCCGAAGCCGGACGAGGAAGGTGCGTAGGTGGAGTACGCGCGGCGCGCGCTCCGCGCGATCGTCGAGTGGGCGATGCGTCATCCGACGGAGGCGATCCTTCTCGTCATCTTCATCGCGCGCCTCTTCGCCACGACGGTGCAGAGCGGCTGGGTGGGCGTCCTCTTCCGTTTCGGTCGCGCGCGACGCGTCATCGAGCCCGGCTTCCGCTGGCTCATTCCGGGCCTTGAGCACGTCCGGAAGATCCACTCGAAGGCGATCACGCAGGTGCTGCCGGCGCAGCGCATCGCCATCGCGGACGGCCTCGTCTACGACGTCGGCGCGAGTCTCGTGTACCGGGTGCGCGATCCGATGAAGGCGATGATCGAAATCGACGACGTGACGGCAGGGTGCGCGACGGCCGGCGCACTTGCGGTGTGGGACGTGCTTCGCGAGCGTCGCCACGATGAGCTTCGCGACCGCGAACTGCTCGACGAAGCGCTCACACGCAACGTGCGCGCACGAATCGCGATTTGGGGACTCGATGTCGATCGCGCCGGTTTTACGACCATCGCGCCCACGGCCAAGACGATTCGCCTGACCCAGCTGGAGCCGCTTGTCTTCGAGCGCGCGCTGGCGATGGGGGCGTTGACGGCAGGCGGCCTCTCGACGGTCGAGGCGCTCTTGCTGCTTGGCTCCGACCGCAAGATCACCTCGCACGCGCACGCGCGGTATCGCGATCGCGCCCTCCGCCGTCCGCCGCCGACGATCGCCGCGCGACGGATTGCCGAGAAGCTCTCGGAGGAGGAAGCGGCGTTCGTCGAGGAGGAGATCGACGCGCTGCTCAGCGACGAGTTCATGGTCACCACCGCGGCGGAGGAGGCGCTCGAGAAGCGCGGCCGCGTGATCGTCGCGCGGCTTCGGGAACGGTTGCGCCGCGTCGGCGATCTCGAGGCCGCGGTGAGGGCCGAGGAACTGATCAAGCGCATCGAGAAGGCCGAAAAGCAAAAGGAAACCGAGCAGGCTGAGGAAGAGACGGAGTGATGCGCTGCTGGTACGTCTATCTGGCGCGCTGCGCAGACGGCACCCTGTACACCGGCGTCACGACGGATCTTGCGCGCCGAATGGCGCAGCACTGCGACGGCACCGGCGCCAAGTACACGCGGAGCCGCGGCGGCGCGAGGCTCGTGTCGTGGGAGGCGCACGCGACGAAAGGGCGGGCGCTCTCGCGCGAAATCGCGGTGAAGCGGTTGACGCGGGCGCGCAAGCTGGAGATCCCGCGCGTCGAGGGAATCCGGCCTGCGGCCCCCGCGGACATGACGTTCATCAGGCGCACCATCGCGACCATCGGCATGGACGACGAGCGGATGTCGCACGAGCAGTACGTGATCGTCGGAGCGCGCCACGGCTTCGCGCGCATCAAGCCGTACGCGAAGTGTTTCGAGCTGGGAAGTGTCGTGGTGCTGCCGTGCTACCGGCGGCGCGGGGTCGGCGCATCCTTGGTGCGTTTTCTGGTCGCGCGCTTTCCGTCCCGCCGCATCTGGCTGACGACGGCAAGCCCAGAGTACTTCGAGAAGCTGGGGTTCCGGCGGGGAAGGCCGCCGGCGGAGCTGCGCGCGAAGCTCTCGAAGCTGGCCCGGGTGCATGGCCGGCGGGACATCGTGCCGATGGCCTGCGCACGGCCGCAACGCCCGGCGCTAAGTCCTGCCGATAAATAGGGGAGTGGGACTCGCGACCAAACTGAGAGAGCGTTCGCCGGCGATCCGCGTCGTGCTTCTGCCGCGTGACACGAACGAGGTGGGCTCCGTCTTCGGCGGTGTCATCATGAGCCTCGTCGACCAGGCCGCCGCCGTCGAGGCGCGCAGGCACACCGACGAGCGCGTCGTCACCGTCTGCGTGCGGGAACTCGTCTTCAAGAAGCCGGTGTTCGTGGGCGATATCGTCAGCTTCTACTGCAAGACGTTGAAGGTCGGTACTACCTCGATCACGGTTCATGTCGATGTTGAAGTCCAGCGACGAGCGGACTCGTCGATCACCGAGGAGGTGACCGAGGCCGATCTCGTCTTCGTGGTCGTCGACAAGGATCTGCGGCCGATGCCGATCAAGAAGAACAGCCGATAAGCCGCGCCCGTCGCTTTAAAATGAAGCGAGCCCCAGCCGGCGAGGGCAGGGGCCCGTTTCGAGGACTGGCCTTGCGATGGGTTTTATGGGCGTAGTCTGGCGGCGGTGAGGGCGAGCATCGTCAGGGCGAGCGCCATGACGAGCGCGT
This sequence comes from uncultured Planctomycetales bacterium, assembly GCA_964468745.1. Lineage (GTDB taxonomy): Bacteria > Planctomycetota > MHYJ01 > MHYJ01 > JACPRB01 > JACPRB01. Next base: position 25,157 of record CAYXVY010000201.1, read on the forward strand.
TCCCCGCGTACATGCCGCGCGTCGCGTCGAACATCTGGCAGTCGTTGCCGCCGTCCTTGCTCTTCGGGCCGGCGACGGGGACGGGTACGATCAGGTCCGGCACTGTGTCCGCGTTGATGTCGAACGAAGTCCACGGGCTGAAGTTGCCGGCGCTGTCTTCGGCGCGGTACTTCCACGCCCAGTTGCCGACTGGCAGGGCGACGACGATCTGTGCCTGGCTGCCGCTGGCCAGGAAATTCGTGCTCTCGGTCGCATTGCCCGTAAATCCCATGGTCGTGATGGCGCGTTCGATGTGCCAGCGGATGGTGTCGCCATCGACGTCCGCGACCATCGCCTTGAACCACACCTGCGAGCCCACGACGACTCCGCCCGTCGGAATCGGATTCACGCCGCCGCCGTCGAACTGCCCGGGGGCGCTCACGATGGGCGGCTGGTTTACCGGCGGCGAGGTGCCGCAGATGAAATCCGTGTCCGTCTCGGGGTTTGCGCCGTAGGAGACCGTCGTGCTGGTCGTCACACCGTCCGTGGCATAGACCGACCAGTGATAGAGCTCGCCGTCCGTGAGGCCGGTGAGCGTGATGGAGGCGGAGGTTGCCGTCACAGTAACGGAGTGCGTGGGCGTTCCCGTGAACGTCGTGCTCGTGGGCACGCATTCGACGTGCACCTTGTAGGTTACCGCGGAGACCGCAAATGTGGGATCCGCGGGCGTGCTTGTCGTGGTTGTCGAGGACGTAATGCTCTCGATGTCGCACGTGACGATGGCCTCAGCGCCTTCGCTGTAGCCGCCGGTTGCGATGACCGTCGTGGCGTCGGAGCGAAGCTGCACCAGGTTCTTCACAGTGATCGTCGTTGTCGTCGGCGGCGGTACCGCCGTCGTGGTCACCGGAGGAGTGGTCGTAGTCGTCGTGGGAGGCGTGGTTGTCGTCGTCGTGGGAGGTGTCGTCGTGCTCGTCGTCGGCGGTTTGGTCGTTGTCGATGCCGGCGGCGTCGTCGTGGTGGTCGTGGGAGGCGTCGTCGTATCCGACGCGGGCGGCTCGCTGGTCGTGGGTGCTGTGCTCGTGTCCGTCGTGCCGTCCGGAAGCGGCGCCGTCGCGGCGAGTGCGATCGCGATGCCGATCGCCAGGATCGGAATCACCAGGATGCGGGACTTCCGCAAAACGTTGCTCACAAGGCCCTCCTCGCAAAACCCCAGTCCAAGCAAAACTGCTGAACTAACCCCACCGCTCCCCATACGAAGGGGGGCCCCGTTTTCCGTACCCGATTCGTAAAGATTTGTGCCCGGACCAGGGGGTGGCAGGGAGGGGCTATTCCTGCTGTTTGGCCAGCAGGGTGTCGATCTGCGCCCTGAGGGCCTCTCGCAGGGGCCACTGGGGGGGCGCGACGTCGAGGCAGGTGCGGAAATCGTCGATGGCTCCCTTGAAGTCTCCCGTGGCCTGCCGGACCATGCCGCGATTGTGGTACGGCTCCGGGCGTTGCGGATACTGCCGCACCGACTCTTCGGCGTCGGCCATCGCGCCCGGAAAATCCCGTGTCGTGGCCTTGAGGGCCGTGCGGTTGACGCGCGCGGGGAAGAACCGCGGGTTGAGCTCGAGCGCACGATCGTAGTCCTGCATGGCGCCGACCGGATCGTTGCGCTGGCGCTTGAGGTCGGCGCGGCGGCAGTGCGTCGCGGGATCCGTCGGATTGAGCAGGATCGCCTGCGAGTAGTCGTCGAGGGCACGCTTCCATTGTCCGCGCGCCTCGTAGGTCTCGCCGCGCTTGAGGTGCGGCGCCGGATTCGCCGGCATGATGCCGATGGCGCTGGAGAAATCCTCGAGGGCGCCGTCGAGATCGCGGCGCGCCGCGCGCAGGGCGCCGCGATTGAAGTAAGCGAGCGCGCAATGGACGTTGATCCGGATCGCCTCGCCGTAGTCCGCCATCGCGGCGTCCTGCTCGCCGAGCGACTGCCGCGCGTTGCCTCTATTCACGTACGCGAGCGCGAGCTTGGGATCCTTCGCCATCGCGGCGTTGGCGTCGTCGATCGCGCCCTGCAGATCGCCCGATAGGGCTTTCGCGAAAGCCCTGTTGCAGAGCGCGCCGGCGTCGTCCGGCCGCATGCTCATGTACTGCTCGATGTCGGCGATGCCCCCCTTCGGATCGCCCGACTGGGCGCGCGCGAAGCCGCGGTTGTTGTAGGCCGGCGCGAAGCGCGGCGCGAGACGCAGCGTGGCGGTGTATTCCGCGATCGCGTCCGCCTGGCGGCCGCGGGCGATCCACGCGTTGCCGCGCAGGAATCGCGCGCGCGCGTAGTGGGGACGCAGCTTGAGCGCCTGTCCGAAATCGTCCGGCTCTCCGCGGGCCATGCCGCGCAGGAGCCAGAATTCCTCGCACCCGAGACGACCTGAGAACGTCTTGATGGCGTCATCGCTCAGCCGAACAACCTCGTCGCGCCGCAGCTGCGCGAGCGCGCGATACACTGCCAGCAGCGACCGGTCGGCATCCTCCGCGGCGTCGGGCCGCCTCGTGGCCGACGCGAGATGGCGCGCGGCGGTGTCCAAGTGCTGCATGACGCGTTCGTCGGGCGTGAGCGTGTCGTGCATCCGCTGGACGAACGCGTCCATCGCGCGCTCCTGGTACAGCCGTGCGAGATGGTAGTGCGCCCCCGAATCGTTGGGGCTGCACCGTTCCGCCGCGCGGAGCGCCCGCTCCGCGGCGTCGAGGTCCCCGAGCATGTGACGCCCGATGCCCAGCGTGACCCACGCGTGCGAATCCTCGGCGCCTCCCCCCTCCCGCACGATCGCGTCCAGTTCGTCGCACGCTTTCTTGACGCGCGCCAGCTCGGCGAAAATCGCGTCGCCTTCGACGTGGAACCACGGACGTGCACCGCGGATGACGGCTTCGATCGGCCGCACGAGTTGCTCCGCCCGCAGCCGGCGCTCGGCCTCGCCCGCGCGCGCGAAACTCCAGATCGAGGCGCCGATGGCGACGATCAGAACGGCGGCGGTGGCGGTGACCCGCCTGCGCACTGAGAACCAGCGGCTCAGCTTGCGGACCACGCCCGGCGCCTGCGCATAGACGGGCTCGCCGGCGAGGTAGCGCAGCAGCTCCTCTGAGAACTCCTCCGCGTTCACGTAGCGCCGGGACGGAACCGGGTCGAGCGCCTTCAGGCACACCGTCTCAAGCTCCACCGAGACGCGCGGATTGAGATTGCGAGGGCGCTCCGGCGGACCTGCGAGGATCTTGTTGAAGACCTCGATAGGGTGGGCACCGGTATGAGGTGGCCGGCCGACCAGCATCTCGTAGAGGATCGCCCCGAGCGCATAGACGTCGGTTCGAGCGGTCACCTGGTCGATGCCGCTTTGTACCTGTTCCGGAGCCATGTACGGCGGCGTGCCGACCACGAATCCCGTCTCGGTCACGCGCGCCTCGTTTTCCTGCAGGAACGCCAGACTGAAATCGGCGACCTTCGGCTCACCCATCTCCGTGACGATGATGTTCGCGGGCTTGAGGTCGCGATGGATGATGCCGTTCTGATGCGCGTAGTGAACCGCGCGCGAGACTGTCGCGAGGAGGCGGATCATGGACGGAAGCGCCCGTCGCGCCTGCGGCATCAACTCCGTCAGCGTCTTGCCCTTCACCAACTCCATCACGAGGTACATGTGGCCGTCCTCCTCGCACGCGTCGTGCAGCGTGACGAGGTTCGGGTGCGCGAGGCGCGCCGCGGCCGTGCACTCGCGATAGAAGCGCTGACGCATCGTCTCAAAACTCTTGGCGCGCGGGCGCAGGACCTTGAGCGCGACCTCGCGGTGGAGCTCGCGGTCGAGGGCGCGGTAGACGATGGCCACGCCCCCTTCGCCGAGCCGCTCGATGATCTCGTAGCGGCGGAATCTCGGAAGCTCCAGCTTGGCGGTGTCGTAGAGCGCCTCCGACACCTCCGGCGCCAGCCCGCGCGGGACGGCGCCGTTCAAGTACTGGCGATGGCGCTCCTCGCGGCGCAGCTCTTCAAGCGCTTTGTCGTCGATCAGTCCGCGCTCGCGCATGAGATCCGCCAGGAGGACCGATTCGCCGCGGGCGAGCCGCTCCTGCTGCTCGCGAAGGCACTCTTGCACGGCCTCCTGGGGGACAATGCCGCGTTCGACGGCCAGACGCCCGACTATCGTGTCTGCCACTTCACCTACTGTACGACGGTGGGACTCGGGTCCCGTCTACTCCAGCCACGAAAAGAGTCCGCGCAGCTCGTCGGCGAGTTCTTCGGCGGACCGCACGGTCTCGCGCACCTGCGCCTTGAGAGCCTCCCTGAACGCCTCGCGCGCGACACGGAGATAATTGCTGACGCTGTCCTCCGTGATTCCCAGTTGTTTCGCGACGGCCGTGTACGTAGCCTGTCCGTCCCCCTCGAGATCGTAGAGGCGGAAGACCTCGAAGCACTTCATGCGATCCTGCTTGTGAAACGTCTCGCGGACCGACTCCACGGCCGCGCGGATCACCGCGGCCCGCCATTCGCGCTCGAACACCTCTTCGGGACCGAATTCGCGGGCGGCCGCGAGGTTCTCCTCCGCGCCCAGCTCCGCCTGGTCCAGCGTCAGGTGCGCGATCTTCCCGCCCCTCCGCACCGCGTGATCGATCCGCCGCTGGTCGGCGACAAAGTTGCGGACGCTTGTCTTCAGGAAGTTGCGGAAGCGTCCGCGCTCCTCGTCCGCCTTCTCGAGAAAGCCGGATTCCATCAGATGGAGAAAGAAGGCCTGCGTCAGGTCCATCGACGCGGTCGCGTCGTGATTGCAGGAGGTGCGCACGTACCAGTACACGGGCTTCCAGTAGCGTTCGATGAGCGTGTTGAGTGCGGTCTGGGAGTCCTTCTCCTCGCCGCGCGCGTGCGAGACGAGGGTCCACAGCGTCGATGGAAACGCTACCGGTGCGGTGTCCACGATTCCGATGATAACGCAAACCCGCCGGCACCTGTCAGCGGATCGCTATCCGGGCTTCCCCCAGACGAGAGGCTGCAGCGCGGGCTCATTCTGTTTGAAGCCGGCAATGCTCACCTGCGCGGCCAAGTTCTCGGCGACCCTCATGAACGCGCGCGCCGCAGGGTGATTGGGATCCGCTTCGACGATGGGACGCCCCGCGTCCGCCGTCGTGCGAATCGTCGTGTCCAGCGGGATGGCGCCGAGGAAGGGGAGTCCCATCCCTGTGGCGATCGACCTCGCGCCGCCCACGCCGAAGATGTCGTCGTGATTGTGGCACTTCGGGCACTCGTAGCCGGACATGTTCTCGATGATGCCGAGCACCGGCACGTGAAGCTTGCTGAACATGTCTACCGCCTTCGTCGCGACGTTGAGCGCAACGTCCTGCGGCGTCGAGACGACCGCGGCGCCGGTCAGCGGGATCATCTGGCAGAGCGAGAGCTGGACGTCGCCCGTGCCGGGGGGCAGGTCGATGATGAGATAGTCGAGCTCGCCCCACTCGACGCCCCCGAGGAACTGCTCCATGTATTTGTGGAGGATCGGGCCTCGCACCGTCACGGCCTGGCCGGGGGGCGAGAAGAGGCCGATCGAGACCATCGGCATGCCGTACACGCGCGGCGGCACAAGTTTCGTCGAAGGCGTGGTCGTCGGCTGCCAGCCCGGGGCCATGCCGAGGATCTTCGGGATGCTCGGACCGTAGATGTCCGCGTCCATCACGCCGACGCGTGCGCCGAGCTTCGAGAGCGCGAGCGCGATATTCGCACTGACCGTCGATTTGCCGACGCCGCCCTTGCCGCTGGCGATGGGGACGACGTTGCGCACGGTCGTGAGCATGTGCTGCTTGGCCGAGACGGTGCTTCGCACTTGCGAGGTCATCTGCACATCGACCTTCTCGATGCCGGGCAGCCGCTTCACGGCATCGATCGACTGCTGTTTCAGCTGCTCGCGCACCGGGCACGCGGGCGTGGTGAGTTCGATGGTGAACGAGACGACGCCTCCGCACGACTTGACATCCTTCACGAAGCCGAGCGAGACGATGTCGCGGTGCAGGTCGGGGTCCTGAACGGATTTGAGCGCGTTCAGGATCGCGGGGATTTCAGCCATAGGCAGAGTAGCGTAGTGGCAACTGTGGCAGGGGTCAATCCGATACTGCTGGGACAAGCGTTCACGTGGGGGACCTGTCGATCGAGCGTACGTCATGGAGAGAATTGCCGCACGCCGCGGAGTTCAACGTGCACGGGAAAATGACGGCGGCCGGCGTCATGTCGTTCAAGGGGACGATCGATGCCGCGGTTGACGGCCCCGTGAGCATTCTGTTGCTGGGCCTCAAACATGTGCCGTTCCTGCCGAGCATCTCGCTGTCTTACCTTTCGGATCTCGTTGTGCGACTGCAGCGGCGCGGCGGCGGGATCGCGCTCGTGCAGGCCGACGGCAAGATCAAGGTCGTTCTCGCATCGCTCGGGCTTGTGCAGTTCTTCCAGTTCAGCGACGACTACGAACGCGCCCGCGTCTTCGCGCAAGAGCAGTCGAAGCAACTGCTGGCGCAGCCGCGGATCGTGATACATCGCGGTCCTGGAGAGGGACAGGTGTATCCCGTCGCCGGCGATCCAGTCGTCGTCGGGGGCGATCCCGAAGCGACGATCGTCGTGCGAGCGGCCAACATCAACCGTCGTCACGCGCAGATCTCCGGCGGCCGCGTCAAGGATCTCGGCTCTAAGATGGGGACGTACGTCGGCCAGAAGCGCATCGCGGACGAGGCGCTGAAGAACGGCGACATCATCCGGATCGCCGACCTCGAGCTTCGATTCGTCGAGGGCTCGCGTCTACTTTCGAATCACGCAGACGCCGCCGTTCTGGTCGGCGAGCGCGCGCATGAAGTCTTCGCGCGCGTCGGCGCCGACGCCGATCGTATGGATCTTCACGCGGCGCGTGCGGTTCATCTCGATCATCTTCGACAGGATTTCGCCAGGCTCGATGATGCGCCCGTTGTTCGGGACGCCGTCGGAGAGGAGATAGATCGTGTCGACGCCCGCCTTGAACGCGTTCGCCTCGACGGTCTCGCTACGCTTGAGCGCCTCCTTCGGCTCCTTCCTCTCGCTCAGGAGGAACGCGCGTTCGAGGGGGTCGAAGATGTTCGTCTGGCCGTCCGGCTCGAGAGCGTCGATGAACGCGATCGCCTTCTCCTTGTTTGCGCGCGTCGCGGCTTCGAGTCCCTCGTCGAGCCACGGCTGGTACTCGTGGTTGTAGATGATGATGTTGAAGCGCACGTCCTCCTTCAGCCGCCAGATCGCGTTGCGCAGTTCGTGCTTGGCGACGTCGATTTTTCGGCCCTTGAACTCCTTCGCACGCGGGATCGGATCGCCGCCGCCGGTGGCCACCTCGGTCTCGTCCGGCTTCCATTCCGCGGGCTCTTTCATCGAGCCTGAGCGATCGAGGACAAATGCGACACGCTTCGAGATCACGGGGATGCCGTAGAACTTGGCCGGCTCGCTCGCCGTGCCGCCCGCGTCGGGCTTCCGCTCCGGAGGCTTTTCGTACTTGCCCCCGAGGAGGGCCGCCTTGTTCGCCGTGAACCAGGCCTTCCACGCCGTGTAGTCGCCGCGGCTGTCGACGCCGGTCAGGGCGACGAGCACGGCGTTGATTTCCTCGCGCAGCCGTCCCGTCGCGTCTTTGAGCGCCTCGATGAGCGGCTCGATCCCCTTCGAGTCGTCGATTCGATGCAAGGCATCGACGGCCGCGAGCTTCACGGGGAAGTCCGGCGACCGCTTGAGGGCGTCCGCGATGGCGGGGATCGACTCGGCTTCGCGCCGATGGCCGAGCGCGTCGAGGATGGAGACGAGCGCACGGCCGTCCTTCTCCCGCCCCGCGGCCTTTCGCAGCGCGTCCTGTGCCTCCGACGCGGCGCACTCGCCCAGCGCCTCCGCTGCGGCGCCTCGCATGGCCCAGTCGGAATCGCCCAGCCTGGAGACGAGCGACTTCACAGCCTCGCCGCTCTTCATGCGAATGAGCGACGCGCGGATCGCCGGCTTGACGCCCTCCTCGGCGAAGATCTTCGCTTCGAGCGCCTTGGCTTCGGCCGAGAGGGCGACGTATTCCTCGCGTTGCTTGATTTCGTCGCCCTTCCATTCCACGGTGCCGATCTGCATCTTCGCGTGGACGGGGCTCGCCTCCATCTTGCGGATGCGATCGAGCTTGTCCGACTGATACGTGCGTATGTTGCCGGTCGAGACGGCCCAGAGGTCGAGCAGCAGCGCAGCCGATTCGGGTTTGTCGAACTCGCCGAGCTTTGTCGCGGCCTCGGCGCGCGCGGCCGTCGCCGGGTTCTTCAGCGCGGCCTTCGCGGCGTCGCGAACGGCGTTCCAGTCCCCCTGAGCCGAGAGCAGGAGGAGGAGTGCGATCGTGCTCATCCCCGAACCTCCCTTGTCCCGCCCATTATGCAGGATCGGGATTGGGATTGGGACCGGGATTCGCTAGTCGAGGCTGTCGAGCAGCGCGCGCAGCTTGCGCGCCCGTGTCGGATGGCGCAGCTTCTCGATCGCCTTGAGTTCGATCTGGCGTACGCGCTCGCGACTCAGATTGTAGATCTTCGCGATGTCTTCGAGCGTGTACGAATCGCCGTGGCCGAGCCCGAATCGCAGACGAACCACCTCGCGTTCCCGTGGCGAGAGCGTGTCGAGCACGCGCGTCATGCCCTCGAGCAGCGAGCGCGCGTCGGCCAGAGGCTCCTCGCGGGGAGCCGCGACAGTCTCGGCGAGGGAAGACTCGTCGCCCTGCACGTGGTCGAGGCTGAGGCAATGGACTGCCGTGCGGAAGACCCGCTGCGCCTGCGCGCGCGAGATGTCGAGCTTCGCGGCGAGTTCGTACGGCGTCGGGTCGCGTCCCTCCCGGTCGCGGAACTTTTTCACGGCGTCGCGGATCATCTGCGGCGCCTCGGCGAGATTGACGGGCTGCCGGATGAGGCGAAATTTGCCGGCGAGGGCGCGCGTCATCGACTGCTTGATCCACCAGAACGCGTACGAGTGGAACTGGCACACCTCGCGTGCGTCGTATTTCTCCGTCGCGTAGAGGAGGCCGACGTTGCCTTCCTGGATCAGCTCGAGGATCTGCGACGGGTGGCGCGCGACCTGCTTGGCGACGTGAACAACGAGGCGCAGATTTGCGGACACGAGTGCGTTGCGAACGACGACGAACGCGCGATGAACGGCCAGAGCGCGATGCAGGCGGTAGTTGCGGCCGCGTTCGTGGCGAGTCCCTTCGTGCTCGACTGCGCGGAGCAGCCGGCGCAGGATGCCGATGCGCAGCTTCAACTTGAGCGCGAGGTCGCGGCCTTCCGCATAAACTTCTCTGCCACCGTCTTCGACGATTTCGCGCAGGCGGGCGATGACCGGCGCCAGGAGTCGAAGATGTGCGTGGAAGTCGCGCTCCGACAGCCCCCCGATGTTGAAGGCCTTCATGGCCGGCCTGCGGCCGCGCAGGACGTCGGCGACGAGCGCGATCGCGTGCGGCCAGAGTTCGGGCACGGCACTGGCCGCGTTGATGAACATCGCGCGGCGGCGTGCCATCGTCCGTGCGAGATGCCGCTCCTGCTCCTTCTCGAGCAAAGGCGTGCGTGCGGCTTCGACCAGATAGCGCCCGATTGGATCCGATGCGGCTCCGGCACCGCGAGCGGGTGCGTCCGATTCGGCTGTCCCCTGCTGCCCCCAGTCGCCTTGCGCAGTTTCTTTGAATGTCATCGTGGTCTGCCTCCAGCAACTGAACTGGTAGCACAGTATCAAACGACGTGCCACTGTTATGGAATGCAAGGCGTTTGAGTGCAGCATGTTGCGTGGTGGCATACACGCGGCCGTGAAGAAACACCGATACTTTAGGTGTTAACCGAAAATTTCGTTACCCCAAGCATCCGCAGGCGGCTCTGAAGGGTAGTCGGCTTGAGGCCAAGCATCGCCGCGGCCCCCTTTGGCCCATAAATCCGCCCACTGCTCGCCTGTAAAACATGCTGGAAATAGCGTCGTTCGATTTCCGCGACATGCGCTTCAAGTTCCTGAAGCGTTCGGAAGTCGCCGGTTTGCGCGTGCTGCACCGCGGGCTGCAGCCACCGCCCGTCGATGTGCAGCGTGTCGCCGTCGCAAATGATGGCCGCACGTTCGATCAGATTCTCGAGCTCGCGGATATTCCCGGGCCACGCGTAGCTCAGCAGCACCTGCATGGATCGGTGGGCGATCTTGGTGATCTTCTTGTTCAGGCGCCGCGCGTACTTGGTGACGAAGTGCATGGCCAGGTCCCTGATGTCTTCGACGCGCTCGCGCAGGGGAGGCACCGTGATGGGGAATACATTGAGGCGGTAGAAGAGGTCTGCGCGGAACGCGTTCGACGCGATCGCCGCCTCGAGGTCGCGGTTCGTCGCCGCGATGACGCGCACGTCGACGTGCACAGTGGTCGTGCCGCCCACGCGCTCGAACTCCCTTTCCTGAAGGACGCGCAGGATTTTTGTCTGGATATCGGGCGGCAGGTCGCCGATCTCGTCGAGGAAGATCGTTCCGCCCGCCGCGAGCTCGAAGCGGCCGAGCTTGCGCGCGACGGCGCCCGTGAACGCGCCCTTCTCGTGGCCGAAGAGCTCGCTCGCAATCAGCGTCTCCGGGAGCGCCGCGCAGTTCACCTTGATGAGCGCGCGCTCGCGACGGCTCGACAGCCGGTGAATGGCTCGCGCGATCAGCTCCTTTCCGGTGCCCGTCTCGCCTCGGATCATCACGGTGGCGTCCGTGAGCGCCACGCGCTCCGCGTCGCGCAACGCATTCGCGAGCACGGGACTCCCGCCGACGATTTCGAAGAAGTGGTGCTCCGTTGACAGCTCGTCGCGGAGGTAGACGTTCTCCGCCTGCAGCTCTTCCTTCAGGCGCTTGATCTCGTCGTAGGCGCGGGCGTTCGCGACGGCGATCGTCATCTGCTCGGCCACCTGCGCCAGGAGGGCGATATCGTCCTCCGAGAAGCTCACAGGGACGCTGCTGGCCAGATTGAACGTGCCGATCGCGCTGCCGCGCAGGATGAGCGGCGTGAAAACATAGGATCGGATGCCCGCCTTCAGGAGCAGTTCGTCCTCGTAGTGGGGGTGGTCGAAGTGCAGATCCTGCGCGATGACGGTGCGCTGAGTGCGGATCGCCTGGCCGATCGCGCTGCCCGTGACGGGAATGCGATCCTGCTTGCCGAGGATGTCGCGCTGCGGCGGCTCCAGCGCCGTGAAGACGATGCCCTGTCCGGTCGCATCGAGCAGCGTGATGCTCGCGCGTTCGAAGCGCACGAGGTTGCGGATCTCCTGCACGGTGATGCGGAAGATCGCCTCGACGTCGAACGACGCGTTGATCGCGTTCGAGATTCTCAGCAGCATGCGCTCGCGGTCCCAGCCCTTCTTCACCTCGCCGGTCTGGCGCCGCACCTCGTCCTGCAGCTTGCGCACGAACGACGCCTTGAGCTCGTTTGCGGCCTCGAGTTCGCGGTTTTGCGCGTTGAGTTTGGCGATCAGTCGCGTGCGCTCGAAGACGATGGCCACGTGTCCCACCACCTCGCGCAGCAGCTCCGCATGCTCGTTCGTGTACGCGCGCGGCGTGCGGCTCGTGAAGAAGATCACGCCGATCGGGACGTTGTTTACGATGAGCGGAAGCCCGAGGCTCGAACGCATCCCCTCCTTGAGCATGATTTCAGTCGGCTCCCAAGGAACGGCGTTGCGCTTGTATTCCTCGAAGTCCTCCACGATGCGCACTTCGCCCTTGTCGATTACCGACTCAAGGGGCGAGCCCTTGATCCCGCACCTGTACCCGACCTCGAGCAGAAGCGCGTGATCGGACCGGATCGCGATCCAGCGCAGCGTGTCGCGATCATCCGCGATCTCCGTCACGGCGATACGGTCGTACGGGACGAGATCGCGGAAGTCCTGAAAGACGATCGAGAGCACCTCCTCGACCGTGGTTCCTCGATTGATGTGCGACAGGATGTCCGCGATAGTTGCCAGTCGCCGATCACTCGTCATGCGATCATCGTAGCGCCTGCGGCGGACGAATACACCGAAATTATCGGTATTCGTAAGTCCTTGCGCGCCAAGGAAAGTCGTGTCTCATCGATGAGACATTAGGCGCTGCGCTCGTGGAGGCGGTACCGGTCGAGCAGCCCCATTTTCGAGCTGTAATCCGAGGGCAGCGATTGGAGGATGCGCGCAACCTCGTCTGCCATCTTGCCTGCGGTCGGGTAGCTCGTCCTCGCGAAATTTTGGAAGTCGGCGTCGGCAACCGGGTGAACGCGTCGCAGCGGCGGGATCTCGCCAGCCGCGATCAGCGCGAACGCCTTGCCGCTCAGCAGCGACAGGAAGAGGAGGTGCAGCGCGTCGATGTCCGTGCCCTTGTCCGCCACAGGGGGTGCCGTGGCGGGGTCAAAATGGCGCCTGAGCTGGCCGACGGCGAAATCGACGATGTGCGGATGCCCGTTCGAGGAGAGGATCACGTTCGGCGGCGCGATGCCGCCGTGGACGATGTCGCGCTCGTGGCTGAACTCGATCGCCCGTGCGACTTCGTAAAACGTCTGCATCGCGGGAAGCGGCTCGAGCGTCGTCTTTTCAAGCGGGTCTCCATGCACGTAGTCGCGCACCGTGAAGTAGCCGCCGCCGACCGTGGAGAGCTTGTGATACGTGACGATCACCGGATGCTGCAGTGCGGCAAGCGGTTTCAAATGGGCGCAGACGGCCGCGACGGTTGAAGGATCGTTCGTGCGGCCCAGCACGCGCAGGACGAGGGTGTGAGGCCGCGTGTTGTCGGTCGCCTCCATCACGCCGGGTCCGAGCGTGCGCAGGAGGGTGTACTTGCCGAACTGGTTGGCAGCGCCCTCCGGGGTGCGTTTGGCAGGCCCGGAAGGCTTCTCCGGCCCCGCCAGCATGCGCTGGAGTTTCGCGACGTTTATGTCCGACAGGTCCGCCATCAGGGCTTCGGCTCGCCGAGGAGATCCGACATCTCCTCGCGATACTCCTCCTCCGAAAGAGTGTACTCCTTCACGCGGTCGCTGATGTGTTCGCGCAGCCGGCGGCGCGCGTCGGCCAGATAGTTCGTGACGTCCCAGATCTTCAGCCCGAGCTCTTTCGCGACGGACTCGTACGAGACTACGGCGTCGGCCGACAGCTGGTAGCGTTCGAACACTTTCATGTACATCTCTTTGCCTTCCGCCGCATACGAGCGCCGCAGCGCGTCGATGGCGTGCGTGAAGATGGTCCGCACCCACTCCGAACGATAGAGGTCCTCGGGCGTCCCATCCGCACTCACCGACACTTCGCCGTCCTCGTCCGCGGCCATGTCGAGCGACACGATCTTCTGTCCTCCGCCTCGTCGCTGTGCCTGCTGTTCGGCGTATTGATTGCGGAGGTAATTCTCGAGGGCGGTGCGAAGGAGGGCGTGGAAACGGCCGCGTTCGCGGTCGGCGCCGGCGAGGAATTCCTTCTCAATGATGTTGGTGATGAACGACTGGGTGAGGTCTTTGGCGTCCTCGTTCGAGCGGTTCCACTTGCGTCGGACGTAGACGTAGATCGGACGCCAGTAGAGGGCGAGGAGCCGCTGGAGAGCCTCGCGGCGTTCAGGACCCTCGAAACGCCCAGCTCGAATGATGGCGGACCAAGGGGTGGCAGGGAACCGCTCGGGGCCCTCTCCCATCTCCGTATCCTGTTGAGGCTGCCGGTCGGTCACGTGTCCTCCGTGTCCCATTATACACACGCCGTGCGAGTGGCGTTCAGGCCATAAAGTGCTGCCCGGAATTTTTGAAATTTGATTAAATATGGCTGGTCCGGGCGGTGTAGAGCATACGGACACGGGAATCACGGGAATCTGGTGCGGTGGGCTCTCTAGCTTGGAGGTTATGGTGATGCGCATCCCTAAGTTTCCAGGGCGGCTGGCGTTCAGCGCGGCGCTCGTGGCTGTCTTCCTTGTGATGGGGGTCAGCAGACCTGAGGCTCAGGCCACGGTCATTGACTACTCATATGCGTATCATGGCCCCGGCTGGTCGTACGTCACGCGCATCTGGACCAACGGGGTCGACATCGACACGTATCGCAGTTCCGCAGGGACATCGGGGACGATAGCGCATCTTGACGCGCATCCGAGCATCTTCAACCCGAGCGCCATCTACGGTATCGTCCCGGGGACGGTCGGCGTGAAGCGCATCGGCCCCGGCAGCGGCGTCCCCGTCAATACGTACCTCACGACGGGCTCCGCGCAGGGCGCGTGCTACGTCAACTCGCCGCCGCTCAACCCGCACTACTTCGTGGTCGGCAAGTACGCGTCCGGCGGGTCGCTCGAATTCTTCGACGTCCATAATCAGAACGTTTCCGAGATCTTCGTCCATATCCCCACGGGTCACGAGCCGCAGGACTGCGCGTTCGCGAAGGCGACGACGACAGCCTTCAGCCCGGCCAACCCGGCCTTCCGCTGGTTCTGGATCGATAAGGCCCCCACGGGCTCGACGGCGGAGACCTTGTACTACCTTGACCTGCGCACTGCCGACGTGCAGCTCTCAGGCGGCGCCGTCCAGAATCCGTGGAACCCGACGCCCCAGATCTCGACCTACGGCCCCCCGTTCTCGAGCCTGGGGACGCAGCTCGGCGGCGTCGGCCCTAGCGGCGTATCGTGGACCGGCCGCTTCATCACCATGACGGGTATCAGTGGCCTCGATGACGACAGCCATCGCCTTCAGACGTGGGTTAACGCGGCCGGCCGGCCGTTCCTGATCCACGCCCGCAACGTCCTCATCTCGCCCCTTCCTCCGGTCTACGGCGACGACGTCACCGTGTACGCCGCCGATGCGGCCTCGGGCGTCCTGCCCACGACCTTCACTACGACGGTGACGACATCCGGCATCCCGACGGTGGCCCACGACATCAAGGTCATCGGGAACTTCCTGTTCGTAACGGCGGGAACGAACGGTTCGGCGAAGGGCGGCGACGGGGTTTACTCGTACTTCATCAATCCCGGCGGCACGCTCACAGCGCGCGGATCGCTTCCGTTCCTCGGTGCGACGGGCATCTGGTCGAACTTCGTCAACGACAGGCTGTACATCGGCGCCGACGACAGCAGCGCCAGTTACGGGGTGTGCCCCGTCGATCCGCTGACGAGCGGCCTGACGACCGACACGGGCACGAATCCGCTTCTGGGCCTCTCGACACACCTCGCGCTCTCCATCGCGGAGCAGCAGCTCATCACGCCTCCCGATCGCAAGTGGGTCGGCAACGACGGCATCGGCGTCCGCGAGGACTCGAGCTCGTTCCCCGGCACCGCCTTCGGCAATCCAAACGGCAGGTCGCGCAACGGCGGCGCATGCTCCGGCGCGCTCCTCGGTGAAGAGAACGGCGGCGGCCTCGGCGCTCTTGCCTTCATGGTCCTGCTCGTCGGCTTGGCCGGCGCTACCCTGCGTGAAGCAGGCAGAAAGACCTAGAAAACGTCCCAACATCGTCCCGCGTAAAACACCCCGCGGCCAAAAGCCGCGGGGTGTTTTCTTTCATAGATGGTCATGAATGTCGTCGTATGGCTCCTGATCGCCCTCGTCGCGCAGGAGGACCGGCATCGCGAGGCGATCGAGAAGGGACTCAAACTTCCACCGCCGGAAGAGGTCGAGACTTGGTCGGCCAAGGGCGAACACTTCAAGCGGGCGCTCGGCATCCTGCTCGACAAGAAGAACTGGGCGAAAGCGCTCGCCGCCGTCGAAGAACGCACGGGCCTCTCGGCCGAGAAGATCGACGTCACGGTCAAGTTCGCCAAGCTCGAACAGCCCGCGATGGGGAACGGCGTCGCCGGACGCGGGGAAGTGGCGCTCGACATCAACAAGCTCGCCAGCTACGAGAAGTCGGTCATGGAATACGAGAAGCTGCGCGACAAGACGCTCGTCGTCATTCCGCCGGCACGCACGCCTCAGATCCTTCACCACGAGCTCACGCACTGCTTCCAGAACCTGAAGCAGCCGCTGTGGTTTCTCGAAGGTATGGCCACGTACGTCGCGAACGACGGCCACTTCATCGCCTACTTTCGGCACGACAAGATCAAGGTGCAGGCGATCGACGCCACCTACGAGCACAAGCACCTCTACGCGCGCGGCTGGGCGTTTTTTGAGTTCGTGAAGGCGAAGCACGGCGAGGACAAGCTCAAGCAGCTGATCGCACGCGCGGTGAAGGACGGCAAATCGGTGGAGGAGGCGGCGGCGGAAGTCACCGGCACGGACTGGGAGACCCTCAAGGGGCAGGAAAAGGACTGGTCGGCAAAGTGGATCTCGTCGTACAAGATCCAGAAGTAACGGGTCCTTCGTTGCCGATATATCTCTTGTCCCGGGGGTTTTAATGCCGCTGCATCTGGCGCTGTTGCTGATCCTGGCCCAGTCGGGCGACGGGCTCGGCGATACAAAGGTCTTCCGCGAGTACGACTTTTCCGTGCGCCCGCCCGCCGCTTGGAAGGCCGTCCTTCTCCTGCCGCCCGCGTTCGTCCGCTTCGAGGCGCCCGAGGGAGGGCCCGTCGGCGCGCAGGTGGTTCTGCGTCAGTACGAGCCCCAATTCCCAATGACGTTGAAGGTGTTCTTCGACGAAATCGTCTCGCCTCACTTCAAAGGTGAGCTCGCGGATCTCAAGATCACGACCGACGAGAACCTGACCGTATCCGGCCACCCGTGCCGTCTCGTCGTCGCCCAGGGGAAGAAGAAGGACGGGGCGGCGCACGCAATCGTCACCGCGATCGCGGCGCGCGGCTACAAGGAGTTCTTCTTTGTCGATGGGGCTTGCGCGGGCAAGGACGTCGACACGCTGATTGCGCTCATCCGCAAGGTCGTGGGCAGCTTGACGCTCGGGCTTCCCGATTCCAAGGAGGAGGCCGACTGCATCGCGAAGCTGCCCGCACTGGGCTTCCGCGCGGAAGTGACGGGCGATCGCTGGTACCGCGTGACCGTTAAAGGGCAGAAGTTTGGCCACCAGCACGTGGTCATCCGCGAAGGGAAGCTGAACGGTCGTCCGGCCTACGAGTGGGACGTCGATCAGGCGCTCAAATACAGCGACGGCGGCACGTCCATCCGTTCGCGTGGCGCGTTCACGCCGGACGGTCTCTCGCAGAAGTGCGATTACGAGTTCGTCGTCGAGCAGAAGGACCAACCGAAAAAAACCTACCTCGAGACGGTCGAGATCGCCAACGGCGAGGCGACCGTCACCCGCACGATTGCGGGCGTGACCGAACTCAAGAAGGTCCTGCGCCTTTCCGAGAAGACGTACCTCACCGACGCGGCGGATGTCGTGCGCGGGCTGGCTGCGCTCGCCGGGAAGGGGACGTGGGGGCTGCGCGTGCTGAACCCCTTCAGCGACGTCGCGCAGATCGAGGAAATCGAGTGCGGGCCGATGGAGCGCATCAAGATCGAGGACGAGTCCGTCGACGGCGCGGTGATGCTGGTGAAAGTCGCGCGGCGACGTCAGACGGCGTACTACGTAGATTCGCAGGGCGCCCTGCTGAGCGTGGGCGCCGCCAATCACGCATTCAGGGTCTATCGTTGCACGAAGGACGAAGCGCTGAAGTAGTCGGACGAGGGGGGAAATCGAATGACAGTTGCGCTGTGGACGGCCACCGCCTGGTACATCCTGCTGTCGGGCGGCCCCGTGGACACGGACTTGGATGCGCTGGGGTCGAAGTACGGGCTCACGCGCGTCACGGACGCGGCGACCGGGCGAGAGGTGCTGCGCGCCCCGGGGCTGACGCTTGTCGTCGCGCCGGGGCTCTCCATGGCGCTCTGGAACGGAGAGCCGAAGGCGCTGTCGCGGCCTTGCCGCATCGTCGGGGGTCGCGTGGTCGTGCCCGCTGAGGTTGAAAGCTGGTTCGCGGGCCGTCCGGCGCGCAGACCCGGCCGGGAACCCGTGGTCGCCGCGCCGCCGTCGCACCGTGAGCGCACGCCCAAGAACTTCCGGCTTGTCATCGATCCAGGGCACGGAGGCGTTCACACGGGGGGCAAAGGCGCTTCGGGCCTGATGGAGAAGGAAGTCACGCTCGACGTGTCACTGCGCCTCGGCAAGCTTCTCGAGGAGTATGGCGTCGACGTCGTTCTCACTCGAACGCGGGACCTGCACTTCGACGCCGACGTGGACGATGATCTCCAGAAGCGGATCGACATCGCCAATCGCGCGAAGGGCGATTTCTTCATGTCCATTCACGCGAACTGGCATCCGACTGCGTCGCCGCGCGGATTCGAGGTGTTCGTCCCGCGCCACTTGGAGCGTTCGCGCCTGTCGAGCTCGACAATGGCGCAGGAGATCGAATCGCAGTTCAAGCGGCACCTTGACACGGAGAATCGCGGCATCAAGGAGGCGGGATTCCGCGTCCTGAAGGGAACCGTCGCGCCCGCCGTGCTCGTGGAGCTCGAGTTCCTGTCGAACCGTCGCGGCGAGGAGGAACTCAGCGACGCGTCGCATCGTCAGAAACTTGCGGGGCTGCTCTTCGCGGCGATCAAGAGCTATATCGCGCGCCGATAGGCCGCTATAGTTACTCCCCATGTCGAAGCCGTTTCTCGCGGCGGTCGTGTTCCTTGCCGGATGCGCGGGGAGCGTTCCGGCCGACCCCAAGGGTCTCGAGCCGTTCGCGCGCTATAAGGGCGCGCTGGCGCTCGCGGAGTCCGGCGATCCGCTCGACGAGCGCGAGCTGTTGACGCTGCTGAACGACCCTGATCCGCTGGCTCGCGATGGGGCCGTCGTGGCGCTCGGGCGGCTGGGGAAGGCGGAGCACGTGCCGGCGCTCATCGAAATGACATTCCTGGTCGCGGAGAAGCCCGACATGCCGCTGGTGAGGGCGGATGCGGTGCGCGCCCTGGCGCGGATCCGGGACCCGCGCGGCGTCCAGCCGATCGTCGCGGCCGTGAAGGACGTGTCCCCGGACGTGCGGCGCACGGCTGTCGTGGCGCTCGGCGCGTTTCCGGACCACGCGGCGGCGCTCGAGGCGCTCATCGACGCGGTCGAATCGAAGGAGTCACCCGTCGCGCAGAACGCGCGCGAGACGCTTGCGCGGATCGCAAATCGGAATGACATTCCGCCGCTGCGGGAAGCGTGGCTGGCGTGGCTCAAGGAGCGCGCGCCGTGATCGAAACGCTCCTGCTCTCGAAACGGCTCAAGTACGACGGCACGCAGATCGATTCGCTGTGGGCGTACCGCGCGTTCGGTGTCCAGGGGGACTCGATCGTCGCGTGGATCGGCCCTTGCGCGATCCCGACGCGCCACATGATCGACCAGGAGGACGTGCGCTCGAAGTCCGTGATCAAGAGCCCCCTGATGCTGCACTTCATCGCGGAGCATTTCGACGCGCCGCCGGACCTCGAAAAGGCCGTGCTGCGGCAGCGCCTCTTTTCGACGATCGTGCGCGACGCGTTCGAGCTCGCCAGCGGCCACCACGTGCAGCGCGACGGCGACGACATCTTCGACCATCGCGCGAAGCTGACGATCTCGATCGCGGCCGCGACGCCGGTGTCGGTCAAGTTCCATTTCGGGATCAACGTGAAGAAGGCGACGGGCGTCGGCGTCGAGACCGCCGGCCTCGGCCAGTACAAGATCGATCCGGTGGCGTTCGCGAAGGACGTGCTCTCGCGCTACGAGCGCGACATGAACGGCATCGACGATGCGCGGACGCGCGCTCGCGGAGCACACTAGGTGGCCGAGCCATCGCGCGTGCGTCGGTTCCTGGTCAACGTCCTGAGGGTCGCCGTTTCGGCCGCGATGCTCGTGGTCGCGGTGCGGATGATCGACGTCCGGGATGCGCCGTACATGAAGCTGCCGGACGGTCGGTATCTGCCGTTTACGTCTTTCCACGAGGCCAACGAGCTCGGCGCGAGGGTCGAGTTCCGTCCCGGACTGCTGTCGGTCCTTAAAAGCGTGAATGTCGCCTGGCTTCCCCCGCTGGTGCTCTCGCTTGTCGTTTCGATCGCGGCACTCTCGTGGCGCTGGTGGACGCTGCTGCGCGCGAACGGGTTCGAGGTCCCGTATCGACGCGTCTTTACGCTGCTCTACGTCGGCGCGTTCTTCAATCAGATCCTGCCCGGAGCCGTCGGCGGCGACGCGGTGCGGATGTATTTCGCTTCTCGCGACGAGCAGCGCAAGGCCGCAGCCGCGGCCACGGTCGCGCTGGACCGGCTGATCGGGCTCGTGACGATGATCGTTGTGGCGTCGATCGCGGTCATTCCTCTCATCCGCACGCCGGAATTGCGCATCCCTGTCATCACCGTCGCGTCGCTGGCCACGGCCGCCGTCCTGGGAACGCTGCTCTACTTCTCGCCGCTCGGTCGTCGCCTGCGCGGAGCCCTGCCGTTTCAGAAGCAGGTGCAGGAGATCGACGGCGTTCTGCACTCGATCAAGCACGGGCCGCGGACGCTGGCACTCGCCGTAGCGCAGTCGCTGATCGCACAATTCACGGCGGTGTTCGTCGTGTATGGGCTGGCGCTGGCGCTCGGCATCCGTGTCGGTATCCTGCCGTTTTTGCTCTTCGAAGTGCTTATCTTCATCCTGGTCGCGGTGCCGATCAGCGTGGGCGGCTGGGGTGTGCAGGAGGTCGCCTACGCGCAGCTCTTCGCGCTCGCCGGCGTGCCGCCGAACGAGGCGGTTGCGCTCTCGGTGCTGTTCAAGCTGGCAGGTCTCGTCATCAGTCTCCCCGGCGGACTCCTGTTTGCGCTCGGCGTTCACCGCCGCCCGTGATTCTGGTAGTCTCCTCCTTTCCATGAAGGCGGAACTGGTCGTCAAGGGCGCGACGGGCGATGAGCCGTTCCCGTTCCGCGGCACGAGGATGACGATCGGGCGCGGCGTCCACGCCCACGTTCGCATCGCCGACGGGATGGCATCGCGCGAGCATTGCGTGGTGGAGCGCGTGGGAGACGAGTACGTCCTTCGCGATCTCGGCAGCGCCAACGGCACGCTGGTCAACGGCGCGCATGTAGGCGAGCGTGCGCTCGAGCTCGGCGACCGCATCCAGGTCGGCGACACCGTCGTCGTCTTCGTCCTCGAGCGCGACGACCCCCGAAAGGACGAGACGAACACGGGCCTCGACATCCGTGCCGAAAAGCCGGAATCGGAGACTCGTAGCTTCGTGCTGCGTTCCACGGAGGTTTCAATCCGCGCGGCGGGACACGAATCGTTCGCGGCCGACTACCTCGACCTCTTTTACGCCCTGACAACGACCCTGTCCCTCAAGGACAGCGTGACGGAGGTTTGCGACCACCTGCTCAAGGCGCTCGTGCAGGGGCGGCGATTCGGCCGAGCGGCGGTCGTCCTCTTCGACCCCTCCACGGGAGTGACGGGCGAGCGCTTCACACGCGCGGGCCAGCCGGGCGCGGCGCAGAAAATCATGCTCGACGGCGTCGATCTCGAGGACGTGCGCCAGACGGAGAAATCCGTCTTTCGCCGCGGGCTCAAGCTGGCCGACCGGGTCTTCTCGTGCATGATCGTCCCCCTGAAGGGGCGCGACGCGGTGTACGGCGCGCTCTACTTCGACGACTTCCACGCGATAGGGGAGCTTCAGGAGTCCGAACTGCATCTCGCCAGCGCCGTCGGGCACCAGGTGGGGCTGCTCATCGAGAACATCCACTACGCGAGGCGCCTGCAGAAGGAGAAGGACACACTGCAGGACATGGTCGCGGCCGATCTCGACATCATCGGCGAGAGCCGCCCGATGCAGGGCGTCCTCGCGCTCATCCGCAAGATCGCTGCGACCGACGCGTCCGTTTTGATCCGGGGGGAAAGCGGCACGGGCAAGGAGCTCGTTGCACGCGGGCTTCATCTCAACAGCGGTCGGCGCGCCGGCCCCCTGATCACCGTCAATTGCGCCGCGATCCCCGTGTCGCTGATCGAGAGCGAACTCTTCGGCCACGAAAAGGGCGCGTTCACGGGGGCGACGGCGCGCCGCAAAGGGAGATTCGAACTCGCGTCGGGCGGCACGCTGTTCCTCGACGAGATCGGCGACCTCGCGCTCGAGTCCCAGGGAAAGCTGCTGCGCGTGCTTGAAGACGGCAGGCTGCGCCGCGTCGGCGGGACCGACGAGATCGCCGTGGACGTCCGCGTGGTGGCGGCGACGCACCGCGATCTCACTGAGCTCGTCGCCGCGAAGAAATTTCGAGAGGACCTCTACTACCGGCTGCACGTCCTTGAGATCGCGCTGCCGGCGCTGCGCGAGCGCGGCGACGACATCGTTGTGCTCGCCGATCACTTCATGCAGTTCTTCGCGCGCAAGATCGGGAAGCGCGTCAACGGGCTCGACGTCGAGGCGCGGGATCTGCTGCGCCGGCACGTCTGGCCCGGCAACGTGCGCGAGTTGCGCAACGCGCTGGAGCGGGCGGTGCTTCTATCGGGCGGCTCCATCCTCGGCGCGGGGGACTTTCCGGCGCTGCTTTCGTCCGCGCCCCTGGGGAGCGTGATCGCGACGCTCCAGGAGGTCGAGCGCGATCACATCGCCAGGGTGCTTGCGTCGGTGGACGGGAACAAGAGCGAGGCCGCGCGGCTCCTCGGAGTCAACCGGTCCACGTTGTATGAGAAACTCGAGCGCTACAAAATAGGGTCGTAACTCTCGTATAATCGGTGATCCATGTCGAACACCCGCGTGTGGGGGGACTACGAAGTTTTCATGGATCAGGTCCTCGGCCGCGGCGGCATGGGCGCGGTGTACCGCGGGCGGCAGGTGTCGGTCGACCGCCCGGTCGCGATCAAGGTCCTCAAAAAGGAACTCGCGAACGGCGACTTCATCAAGCGGTTCCAGCGCGAGGCCACGCTGCTGGCGCGGCTCATCGACTCGCACATCGTGCAGGTGTTCGGCGCCGGAGAAGGCGAGGGCGAGTACTTCTTCGCGATGGAGTACGTCGAGGGTCAGGATCTTTCGAGCATGATCCGCTCGGGCAAGCAGTTCGATGCGCGCGAGGTGCTCGACATCGCGATCCAGACGGGGCTGGCGCTCAAGGCCGCGTGGCGCCTCAAGATCGTGCATCGCGACATCAAGCCATCGAACATCATCATGACGCGCGACGGTCAGGCCAAAGTCATGGACTTCGGCCTCGCGAAAAATCCCGACATGGAGCTGACGCGCACTGAACTCAGCATGGGCACGGCGAAGTACATCTCGCCGGAGCAGGCGACGGGCGGCGTGGTGGACATCCGGGCCGACCTGTACTCGCTCGGGTGCGTGCTGTACGAAATCGCGACGGGCAGCGTGCCGTTCGTGGGCGACAGCCCGACGTCGGTCATCTATCAGCACGTGCACAAGGCGCCCGCGTCGCCGAGCAAGCTCAACCCCGGCGTGCCGGAGGAGCTGTCGGCTCTCATCCTGCGAGCCCTCGCGAAGCGGGCGGACGAGCGCTACCAGTCGCCCGACGATCTCATCTCCGACGCGAAGGCCATCCAGGAAGGCGTGTCGCCGGACGAGCGGACGATGCTGCTGGCGCAGACGCAGGCGTCGCGCTCCAGCGCGCAGACAATGCCGATGCACGACGGCGATCCGACGCTGCTCCGTCAACAGCAGGGCGTCCAGCAGAGTGACGTGCAGCCGTCGTCCAGCAAGGCGCCCCTGATCGCGAGTCTGTTCGTGGCGCTGCTGATCGTCGGCGGCGTCGGCTGGTTCATCGTGAAAAGCCTCGGCGTGGAGGATCCGAATCTCGCGGGCGGAGGCAGCACGGTTCAGCCTCCCCCTCCGACGACCGACGGTCCGCCGCTCACGACGACGCAGCCTCCTCCACCGACGACGGGCACGACGCCGGTGACCACCACGCAGCCGCCTCCGCCGACGACAGGTGAGACGCCGGTGACGACCGCCCAGCCTCCCCCGCCGACGACCGAGGTTCCGCCCGTGACCACGACGCAACCTCCGCCGCCCACGACCACGACCCCTCCGGTCGATACGTTCGCCGATCGTCTCGAGCAGGCGCAGACGCTGCTCAAAGCGGAGAAGTGGCAGGAGGCCCGCGACGTGCTCAGCGCGCTCGCGAAGCAGATGCCGTCGGATGACAGGCGCCTTTCCGAGGTGCGGCTCAACGGCGTGCTCTGCGACTTCCAACTCGCGATCCTGAACGCGAAAGGCACTGGCAATCGCGACCTCCAGATCCAGAACTACGAGGCGGCGCTCGCGCTGCTGCCCGAGGGCGATTCACGCCGGGCCGAAACGGAGCGGACGATCCGGCTGCTCAAGTACGGAAAGCACTACGACGCCGGCAAGGAACGGATGGGCGGGGATTGGGAGCGCGCGGCGGAGCAGTTTGCGCAGGCACAGCAGTACGCGGACGGAGCGCCGAAGGCCGAGGCGATCGAGATGCAGGAATTCTGCGTGAAGTACGCGCGCGCGATGGACGTGCTCTACACGAAGCAAAATGTCGACGAGGCGCTGCCGCTCTTCAAGGCGCTCCTGTCGAAGAGCTTCGGCTTCGCGAACGATTTGCAGACGCGCATCACGACGTGCGAGAACGCAATCGCCGACCGTGTGCGGGTCGAGCGCGACGCCAAATTGGCGAAATTCAGGGAGGCATTCGACCGCGGGCGCGATGCGTGGAAACGCGGCAAGTGGGCCGAGGCGAAGGAGGCGCTCGACGCGGCGGCCAAGCTGGCGGTCGATCCCGCGACCGACGAGTTCATCGCGTTGCACAAACAGGCCACAGCGGCCACAAACGTTCCGGCCGGCATGGTATTTATCCCGGCGGTGAAGTTCACGTTCGGCAACGGCGGCGCGGAAAGCGTGACCGGGCCGAAGCAGGATCGCGAGCTGTCCGCGTATTGCATCGACTTGCGGGAGGTGACCGTCAGCGAGTACCGCAAGTTCCTCGCGGCAAACGTCGGACACTCGAAGTGCCCCGCCGGCGAGACTGACGAAAAGAAGCAGGGCACCCATGAGCCGCTCAACTGGGCGATGCAGCGCGACGATGCCAAGTCGGCGACGGGCGTCGACTGGTACGACGCCGCCGCCTACGCGGCGTGGGCGGGGAAGAAGCTGCCGACGGAGTTCCAGTGGGAACGCGCGGCCGGCACGGACTTATTCGGGGGCGAGCGTCGCGCGTACCCGTGGGGGAACGAGTACGGGCGGGGCGAGGGAACGAGTCCGGTCGGGTGCGAGGGGATGGGGAACGGTACGCTCGAGTGGTGCGCGGATTGGTTCGACCGCTACGCCGGAGGCACCGCGAAGAACGGGGACTTTGGCGAGACGAAAAAGGCGCTGCGGGGCGGGTACCAGGACGAGTCAAGCGCCAGGGAAGAGACGCGCGTGGTGCACCGCAAAGCGCTGCGGCCGGACTCGCGCCGTTCGTATGTCGGATTCCGGTGCGTCCAGCCGGTGGAGTAGGAAGTTTGGGGTTGGAGGTTCAATCTGCTCCCGCCTCCTACGTCCAACCTTGAACGCCTCACCTCCACCTTGCTCCCACTTCTAACTTCCAACAGCCCGCCACCGCGGCTATACTCCCGCGACCATTTCCTGGAGGCTACTGGATGCTTAGACTGATCGCGTTGCTCGTCGTGACTGCGGTTGCCGTGCCCGGGTGCGGTGGCGGCGCCAATCCGCAGGACGAGGAAAAGCGCAAGAACGAGATGGCGGCGCTGAGGCTCGACATGAACTCGAAGTTTGCGGACCTCGAGAAGCGCTATGCCGGCGTGCTGCAGATGGAGCAGCAGGCGAAGAACGCGCTCGAAGACGCGAAAAAGATGACGCGCGTCAC
The DNA here is from genome assembly GCA_964468745.1 of uncultured Planctomycetales bacterium. GTDB lineage: Bacteria > Planctomycetota > MHYJ01 > MHYJ01 > JACPRB01 > JACPRB01. The sequence continues at coordinate 50,788 of CAYXVY010000201.1, forward strand.
GGGCGACGTCGTGGCGGTCCTCAAGGCGCAGGAAGCGGCGCTGAAGGACTACCTCCGCGCCATCCAGGAAGCGATCAAGGCGCTCGAACCCAGGTAGCGCGTCTCGTGAAGCCGCTCTCCGCTCGCCACGGGTGGGCGGCGCTCGGCGTCGCGCTGCTGCTGTACGTCATCGCGGCGAAGGCCGTGGGAGCGGGCGGGCCTCTCCCGCTGGCCGCGGCGGCGATCCAGCTTGCGTTCGTCGTGGCAGCGATCGGCGTTGTCGTCGCCGGCCGCCTCCGGACTGACGAAGCTCTCTCACTACGCGCGCCGTACGCGGCCGAGGTCGGCCTCGCGCTTCTTGGCACCGTCGCCCTCCATCTCATCCTGCGCAGCCTCGATCCGGTACTCATGGACGGGCTGCGGCAATTCGGTTGGGACTCGACGGCTGAGCTGGAGCGATTCGAAAAGTACATTCTCGCCGAGCTGGCGCGCAATCCCGTCGCGGTCGTGCTGACGGTGGCCGCGCTGCCGGCGCTCTGCGAGGAGACGCTCTTCCGCGGTGTGATCCTGAATGGCCTGAATCGCTCTCACGGCCCGGCCGCCGCACTCCTGCTGAGCTCGGTGCTTTTCGCGATGGTTCACCTCGCGCCGGCGCGGATCGTCATGACGTTCGTCCTCGGGCTCTGGTTCGGTATCGCGGCGCAGCGCAGCCTCTGGCCGGCGATCGCCGCGCACGCGGCGAACAACGTCCTCGCGCTGCTGCTCCCGAAGACGCTGCCCGCGCCGGGGCTGACCGCGCTGCTGGCACTGCCCGTCTTGGCCGGAACGCTCGTGCTGTTCCGCCGCCGTTACGCGCGCGGCTCGGTTTCGGGCTTGGCCGAGTACAAGTCGGGAGACGGAGGGAACGGCGCCGGCTCGGTGTAGGGGGCCTCGCCGGTCAGCACCTTGCGAAGCTCGTCCGTCCGCTTCGTCCCCGCGTTGATCTCGATGTCCACCACCGCGATCTGCCGCTCCTTCACCTTGAGCTCGTCCTCGAGCTGCTTGCGCTTCAGCCGCAGCGCCTTTTCCTTTTTCTGCAGATCCTCGACCTCGACTTCGGCCCGAAGGCGGTGGATCTGTCCCCGCTTGCGCGAGATCGTGTGCCGCACGCCGTTGACGATCTCGTACTTCGCGCCGATCGAATTATCGACAAGCTCCGCCCGCAGGTCCTTCTCGAGGAAGAGCTGGCCCATCCAGCCGTATACGACGTCCAGCTCGCGCCGCACGTCCGCGATCCGCTTCTCGAGTTCGTTGCAGCGCACGTCCGGATCGCCCTCGATGCCGTACTGTTTCAGGGTCTCGCGGTTCCGGCCGATCTCCTCGCGGAGGCGGTCGTTCTCCTGGCGCAGCCCGTTGATTGTGCGCTGCCGATCGAACGCAAAGTCGAAGATGAGGCGGAGGTCCCCCGTGGTCCGGTCGGCAAAGTCGCTTTCTGCCGCGCGCGAGCCCGCGTCGGCGTACGCCTTGAGCTTCTTTTTCTCGACCTTGTGGATGGAGCCGCGGACGACGAACTCCTTGCCCTTCGCCTTCAGCTTTTCGAAGAGCCCGCCGTTCTTGCGCTCGACGTCCAGCGTGCGCAGGTTCTCCTCGAGTTTCTCGATCTCGAGGTCGATCTTCATGACCTCCTCGAAGAGCTGGCGATAGCGGTCCCGGTCGTCGAGCGACTTGTAGACCGTGTACGAGCCGGCGCCGAGCTCGACGAAGCGCTTCTCGCGCTCGCGGGCGAACTCCCCGGCGCGCTTCTCGTTGTCGGCGACGGCCTTGTCGATGTCGGTGATCTTCCGCGCGGTGTCCCGGATGCGCGCGATATCGGTCCGGAAATCCTCCTCGCTCTTGCGCAGGCTCTGGACGGAGTGGAGGAACTTGACGAGTTCCGAGGAGCGCACGCCGGAGAGGTCGAGCGTCGTGATCGACTTCCCGAGCGCGATGCACTCGGCGGAGATCTGCTGCTCGAGCCGCCGGATGTCGGCCTCGAGCTGATCGATTTCGCGTTTCCGTGCGTCCATTGCAGGGGCCGGACCCGTCCCGGCCGTCTGGAATAGAGAGTAGCAAGGCGCGGAGAGCAAGGCCAGTGCGCGCAAGAAATCGCGCGGAACGCCCTTTCCGGCGCTTTTCATTGACAGTCTGGGACGACGACGCTTAGAATTCGCCCTTCGTAATTTACGTTTGCTATGGTCGGATCCCACGATAAATTCGCCGCGTCGCTGACTCCCGATGAACGGATGCTGGTCACGATGCGCGACGAATTGTATGACGGTTCTTGGGAACAGATGCTCAAGGACCTCAAGGATCGGTTGAAGGGCAAGCCGTACATCTTCAAGCTCGTCAACCGCATCCAGGACGACATCCAGAGGATCGAGAAGCTGGGCGACTACGAACGGAAGCATCGGGTGAATCTCGCCCAGTACCTGAAGCAGAAGGAGGAGAAATGAGGGCTCTCATTGCCGCGTTCGGAATTCTTCTGCTGGCGGGCGCGCCGGGGTGCGGCGGCGCCTCGACGCCCGAGTACTTCGGGTCGCTCCAGGACTTCAACGACCCCGGCCTGAAATCGCTGCGCGACGAGATCCAGAGCCTCCCGTTCCGCCACATCGAATGGGAGTACAAGTTCTCCGCGAAGGAGATCGCCCGCGTCACGTTCGGTCGCGAAAACCTGTACTTCGAGACGCCCGACTTCCGCGTCATCGCGGTCGACCGCTTCAACGGCGTGACCAAGTGGATCTACGAGGTCGACACGCACACGCCGCTCGACTGGGCGCCCATCGAGGCGTACGGCGTCCCCGACGAGATCCGCCGCCTCGAGACGGAGCTGCGGGCGAACAACCGCAAGATCGAGGACATCATCAAGGAGAAGGGGCCGGGCGAGGACTCGAAGGCGGCCCAGAAGAAGCGCGACCAGACACGCGAGCTGCTCCGCCAGGCGCAGACGGGCGACAACGTGTACTTCGTGTCGCGCGGCATCATGTACTGCCTCGTGCGCACCACCGGCGGCCTCCTCTGGACGCGCCAGCTCAGCAAGGAGTTTTCGCCCTCCGGGCAGCCGTTCGCCATCCGCAGCCACATCTTCATCCCGGGCGCCGACCGCTCGCGCGTATGGGCGCTCGACGTCGAGAAGCGCGGCATCAGCGTGAACTTCTACCGCACAAGCATCGGGACGCACGACAACGACGTGACGAACCGGCCCGTGTACGAGGATCCGTCGCTTTATTTCGTGTCGCACGACGGAAACGTGTACAGCTACAACCTGAGCGGGCAGGAGAACTGGCACTACTCGACCGAGGACGAGATCAAGGCCGATCCGCTGATCTTCAAGTACAACGTGATGGTGCAGGGCCGCGCCGTGCGCTCGACGAAGTACCTGTTCGTGGGCGGCATGGATCACGCGTTCTACGCGATCGACGCCGCGGGCGGCAACCTGATCTGGAAGTACGAGACGGCGGGGCAGATCAAGACACCGGCCGTCGCGCGTGGCGAAACGGTCTACGTGAAGACGGAGCTGGGCGCGCTCTTCGCGCTCGAGGTCGAACCGAAGATTGCGGGCGGCCCGAAGCGCGGCGGAAGTCTGCGCTGGAAGCTCCCGCTCGGCGAACGCTTCCTCGTGAAGGGCAAGGACTACGTGTACGTCATGGGTGCGGACCGCGAGATCTACCAGCTCAATGAGATGACGGGCGAGGTGATCGGGCGCCGCAAGCTCAACCTGCTGCAGCACGTGGTCACGAACGTGGTCGACGACATCCTTTACGTCGCGCATCCGGCGGGCTACGTGTGGGCGCTGCGCGAGTCGAAGGACTAGCCCGGGTCTGCGTCGCGGTTGCGATCGGTCGTGAGTCGGTCGTTCGGCGTGAAGTCGTGTCGGCGCTCGGCGCCGGCCTCGGCGTCGAGGATCTGCGCGAGGCGATCCTCCAGACGTATCTCTTCGCCGGATTCCCGCGGGCGATCAACGGCCTGTGGATCCTGCGGGAGGAGGACGGGACGCCGCCCGCGAAACCACCCCGGCGCCCGACGCTCGCGGCCGGCCGTCGGTTGTGTCGGAAGATCTACGGTAGGGACTATGAGCCGATGCTGCGCAACATGCGCCGTATGAGCCCGGACGTCGCCGCGTGGATCATCGAGGAAGGGTACGCCAAAACGTTGTCGCGGCCGCGATTCACGGCGCGCGAGCGCGAGCTCATGATTGTGCCGACGTTGGTGGCGATGGACGCGTGGCGGCAGCTCCCAAGCCACGTCCTGGGTGCCAGGAACGTGGGGGCGACCGCCGCAGAGCTTGCCCGCGTGGTTCGCGCGGTGTCGAGTCTGCTGGGTGTAGGACGGGTCCGCAAGGCCGTGGCGTTTCTGGGGAGGTGAAGATGCGTTTCGTGGCATTGGGCATCCTCGCGCTGGCGTGCACCGCACAGGATCCGGCACCCGCCGAAGCGGACGCGGTTTACATCAACGGCACGATCTATACGACCGACGGGTCCATCATCGTGTCGGCCCTCGCCGTCAAGGGCGACCACCTCATGCTCGTCGGCAGCGATACGGAAGTCCGCGCCGTGACGGGCGTCTCGACGAAGGTCACTGATCTCAAGGGCCAGTGCGTGACCGCGGGGCTCATCGACGCGCACGGCCACATGTCCGGCTTGGGCAGCTACGCGATGGGACGACTCGACCTCAAGGACGCACGGAGCTTCGACGACGTGCTCAAGGCCGTGAAGTCGGCGGTCACGAAGGCGAAGCCGGGCGAGTGGATCCTCGGCGGCCGCTGGGATCAGGCCTCGTGGGGACTCAAGGAGCTGCCGACGCATGAGAAACTCAGCGAGATCACGCCGGACAATCCGGTGTGGCTGGATCGCGTCGACGGCCACGCGGGGCTCGCCAACGCGGGCGCCATGACCGCCGCGGGCGTACGTCGGGACACGTCCAACCCGCGCGGAGGCGAGATCCTTCGGGACGCGAACGGCGACGCGACGGGAATGTTCATCGATAACGCGACCGGGCTCGTCGAATCGAAGATCCCGGGCGGCCGGCGGACAGCGAAGGACCTGATCCTCGCCGCGCAGGAGCGCTGCCTGGCCGTCGGTCTGACCGGCGTGCACGACGCAGGGATCGGCGAGGGGGAGATCGCCGCGTATCGCGAACTCGCCCGCGAGGGGAAGCTGAAAATCCGCATCTACGCGATGCGCGCCGGAATGGGCGACGGCAAGCCCGAGATCGGCGACCGTTTCACGATGCGAGCGATCAAGCTGATGATCGACGGCGCGATGGGTTCGCGCGGCGCGTGGCTGCTCGAGGACTACGCCGACCGCGCAGGCCACCGCGGCCTCCCCGTAACGACATCCGAGCGCATCAGGGATGTCGCGACGTGGGCGCTCGCGAACGGCTGGCAGGTGTGCACGCACGCGATCGGAGACCGCGGCATTCGTGAGGTTCTCGACGCGTACGAAGCGTCGCTGAAGGCGAATGCCGTCGAGGATCACCGATTCCGCGTGGAGCACGCGCAGTGCGCCGAGCTCTCCGACATCCCGCGCTTCGCGAAGCTTGGTGTGCTCCCGTCGATGCAGCAGACGCATTGCACGAGTGACATGCGATGGGCCGAGGCGCGCGTCGGGCCGGAGCGCGTGAAGGGCGCCTACGCGTGGCGCACGTTCACGAAGGCCGGCTCGCGCATCGCCGGCGGAAGCGATTTCCCCGTCGAAAGCGAGAACCCGCTCTGGGGAATCTACGCGGGGGTCACGCGGCAGGATCACGACGGCAAGCCGGAGGGCGGATGGCGTCCCGAAGAGCGCCAGACGCGCGGAGAGGCCCTGCGCTCCTTCACGATCGACGCGGCATACGCAGCGTTCGAGGATCAGCAGAAAGGCGGCCTTGCGAAGGGAAAGCTGGCCGACTTCGTGGTCTGGTCGACCGATATCGTGAAGTGCCCGCCGCGCGATCTGCTGACGGCCAAGCCGGTGCAGGTGGTGATCGGCGGAAAGATCGAGCGGTAGAATCACGTCTAGGTAGTATGAGATTCGCTGTCGCGCTCCTGCTCCTCGGTTCGGCCGCGTGGGCCGACGAGGTCACGCTCAAGAACGGCAAGAAGTTCACCGGGATCGCGCGCGAGCAGGGCGAGACGGTCGTCCTCGAAATGGCGATCGGCACCGTCATGATCCCGAAGGACCAGGTGTCGAACGTGACGTTCGCGGAGACGCCGCTGCACCGCTTCCACGACGCGCTGAAAGCGTGCGCGAAGGTCGACGAGTTCCTCAAGCTCGCGCGCGCGACGACGATCCCGCGGTTGGCGAACGTCGCGTACGCGAAGATCGTCGAGCTTGACGCCGAACACGCCGAAGCCCGGAAGGTGCTCGGGCACGAAAAGGTCGCCGGCGCTTGGACCACGCGGGAGGAGCGGGAGGAGATGGCGCGCGCGGAGAGGGAAGAGCAGCGTGATAAAGAGATCTTCGCGAAAATCGCGGAGAAGCGCCGCCAACGCGACGAGCTCGCCGCGGTCGAACGAACGTACGCGCGACGCGTGGAGCCCGTCGAGGACGACTATGGGCTCGCGTATCCGTGGGGCTACTCGTTCTTCCGCCGCCGGGTGGCGCCGGGGGCCGCGGCGGGCGTTCCGCTCTGGACGCCGCTGTACTATCCCGAATTCTGCCCGCTCGATCCGTTCTCGTGCCGGAGGCCGGCCGTGGCGACGCGCGAGGCGCTCCCGGGAGTCGGCTTCAACACGCCGCATCACCAGGCGCTGTACAAGTACTACAGCTACGGCGGCGGCAGGCCGCGGTAGAATCAAGGCAGCAGACAGGAGACGAACGATGAGACGTGCACTGGTCGCCGCCCTCGTGGCGCTCGCCGGAACGTCGGCGTGGGCCGACGAGATCACCCTCCGCACCGGAACCAAGATCGTCGGCATCGCGCGCGAGGAGGCCGGACGCATCATCGTCGAGATGAACCTCGGTACCGTGACCTTCGCGAAGGAGGATGTCGTCTCCGTCACGCCGGGTCGCACCGCGCTGCACGACTACAACGACAAGGCCGCAGCCATCAAGGACAGCAAGAGCGCGAAGGACTACGTCGATCTCGCCCGCTGGGCGCGGCAGAACGGGGTCTCCCGGCACGTGAAATCGAATCTCGATCAGGCGCTCGCCCTCGACGCGAACAACGAATGGGCGCGCCGCGAGCTCGGCTACACGCTGCACAAGGGCAAGTGGATGACGCAGGACGAGGTGATGCGCGACCAGGGTTTCGTGAGTTTCGAGGGCCGCTGGATGACGCTGCTCGAGAAGGAGCTCATCGTGAAGCGGCGTCTCGAGGCGGAATCGTCGCGCCAGGCGGCGGAAGCGCAGAAGCGGGTGCGCAAGGACGCCGAGCGGATCGCGCGCGATCAGGCGATGCAGGAATACTGGGACGACGTCGCCGAGCGCGATCGCATGCGCCGTACCGCCGTGCAGGGCTACGGCGACTGGCGTCACGGCTGGGGCTACCGCCCGTACGGAGGGCGCTACTACGGCTGGTACGGCGACGCGACGGCCGTCTTCGACGTGTACGGGCTGCTCCGCGACCGGGGCCATTTCGGCGGCGCCAAGCCGACGCCTTCGCTGCCGAAGTTCGACAAGTAGGCGCATCGCGCCTGATCCCGATCCCGATCCAAATCCCGATCAGTCGGACGGGCGGATTCGGGATCGACAGGTGCGCGTCAGCGGCCTGATGTTCCTCGTGAGATCGGGATCGGGGTCGAGATTTCCTAGTAGCGGAAGCCGACTTCGAAGAACGCGCCGCTTACCGTCATCATCCCTTCCGCTTTCTCGACGTTCGAGCGGTCGTCCTCCACCGAGAACACTATCTTGCGGAAGCCGACGCCGAGGAAGAACCCGTTGTAGCCGCCGCGCGCGACGATGGTCATGTCGTAGGCCTTGCCCGAGACTCCTCCCGCAACGTCGGGGATGATCAGGCCGTCCACCTCGACGGCAACCGACGCGTAGCTCGAGAAATAAAGCTCGCCCGCAAAGCCCAGCGTCGGGAATCCCCCCTTCAGGTCGGCCCGCTCCGTGAATCCTCCGCCCGTGACTTCGCCTTCGAGCAGGATCGCCTTGGCGCCGAGGCGAGGCCCGAATCGGATGTCGACGATCAGCGAGAAGGGCAGCCGGAAGTCGTATTCGTACACGAGGGACGTGACGGACCAGTCGAACGTGCTGTCGACGGCGGTGCCCGCGGTGAAGGACTGGCCGGCGAATGAGATCGTCTGGTTCAGCGTTGCGTCGCCGCCGAACGTGGCCTTCCAGTGATCGAAGCAGAGGCGGCCGATGAGAGGAATGCTGACCCACGCTCCGAAGTTGTTGACGCGCTCCTCATCGGAGAGGCCCAGGTCGCCGGCGAGATCCACGTCCGTTCCGTTCACGCCGGCGTCGCTCGCCGAGAATTCCCCTTCGAACTTAGCGTTCCAGAGTCGGTAGCGTCCGCCGACCCACTGATCCTGCGCCACCGCGGCGGAGGACGCGCACAGCAGCACGACGGCGCAAGCGACGGTTCGCATCAGGCTCTCCCTTCCAGAATCCACTCTATATACCGCACTACCAGCGCTTCTGCGCAGCAAGAGTTGTGCCTAAATTGGGGGCGCAACCCTATGCGCGACAGGCTGTTGCGGTCCGCGTGCCGCGCGCGCGCGCCGTGTCGGCATTCCCGACAACTCCGTGTCCGATTTCCCATCAGCGGCGCCCTCGTTTTCGGTAAATGGCTATCATCCTGACGGATCGATGAGCGCCTCCTACGAACGAATCTACCGCGCCGTGTGCCGCATCCCGAAGGGGCGCGTCGCCACGTACGGTCAGATCGCCGCGGTCGCGGGCATTCCGAAGCAGCCTCGCGCGGTCGGCTACGCCCTCTCCGCGCTGAATGACGATCGCGTCCCGTGGCATCGCGTGATCAACGCGAAGGGCGAGATCAGTCTTCGGTCGGAGCTGGGCGACGAGCGCGCTCAACGGACGCTGCTGGAGCGCGAAGGGATCGCATTCGACAAGGCGGGACGAGTCTCGCTGTCGCAATTCCGCTGGCGGTCCCGCTGACGGCTACTTCGCCTCGGGCTGGTACCGCACGATCGGCTCGCGGCTGGCCTTGACCTCGTTCAGCCGGCGGACCGGCATCGTGTGCGGCGCGTCGAGGAGCTTCTTCGGGTCGGTCTTTGCCTCCCCGAGGATCGCGATCATCGCGTCGGCGAAGCCGTCGAGCGTCTCGCGGTTCTCGCTCTCGGTCGGCTCGATCATCATGCACTCCGGCACGATGAGCGGGAAGTAGATCGTCGGCGGATGGAATCCGTAGTCGAGCAGCCGCTTGCCGAAATCGAGCGTGTGCACGCCGAGCTTCTTGAGCGGCGTCCCGTCGATCACGAACTCGTGCATGCACGGCCGGTCGAACGCGATCTTGAAGTGCCCCTTGAGCCGCGACATCAGGTAGTTCGCGTTGAGCACCGCGTTCTCTGCGTTCGCGCGGATCCCGTCCGGCCCGTGATACCGGATGTACGTGTAGCAGCGCACGTGCATGCCGACGTTCCCGAAGAACGCCTTCACGCGGCCGATCGACTTGGATCGATTGTAGTCGAGCGCGAACTTCTCCCCCTCGCGCACGATGCGCGGCACCGGGAGGTAGGGCTCGAGGTGCTTCTTGCAGGCGACGGGGCCCGACCCCGGCCCGCCGCCGCCGTGCGGCGTCGAGAACGTCTTGTGCAGGTTGAAGTGCTGGACGTCGACCCCGAAATCGCCCGGCCGCGCGATCCCCTGGATCGCGTTCATGTTCGCGCCGTCCATGTACACCTGCGCGCCCGCCTTGTGGACGATGTCGGCGATGTTCGCGATCTCCTCCTCGAAGAGCCCGAGCGTGCTCGGGTTCGTGATCATGATCGCGGCCGTCTTGTCGGTGATCTTCTTTTTCAAATCCTCGAGATCCACTCCGCCGCGCTTGTTCGATTTCACGCTCACCGTCTTGAAGCCGGCGAGGGTGCACGTCGCGGGATTCGTCCCGTGCGCGCTGTCGGGGATCAGCACCTCCGTGCGGTGCCCCTGCTTCTGCTCGACGAGATACGCCTTGATGATCAGGATGCCCGTGAGCTCGCCGTGCGCGCCTGCCGCCGGTTGGAGCGTGACCGCGTCCATGCCGGAGATCTCCACGAGATAGCGCTGAAGCTCGTGCATCACCTCGAGCGTTCCCTGCACCTGCTCCGCCGGCTGGTGCGGGTGCACGCGCGCGAACCCCGATAGCGACGCGACCTTCTCGTTGATCTTCGGGTTGTACTTCATCGTGCACGACCCGAGCGGATAGAAGTGCGTGTCGATCGAGAAGCACTTCTGCGAGAGCCGGACGTAGTGGCGCACGAGCTCGAGCTCCGCGACCTCCGGCAGCGCCGCCGGCTTTTCGCGCAGCAGCTTCGCCGGGATCATCGAGTCGAGCGGCTGCTTCGGGTCGGGCTGGCCGATGTACCCGCCGTGACGGCCCGGACTGCTTTTCTCGAAGATGAGCCGGTCGTAGTCGTAGCTCATGAGTGCACCGCCTCGGCCAGCGCCTGCGCGAACCGGTCGATGTCGTGCGGCGTGTTCTTCTCCGTCGCGCACAGGAGCACCGCGCGACGCAGGTCGTGATACCAGTGTGAGACGGGCAGGCCGCCGATGAATCCCGCCTGGGCGAGCTTTCGATTGACGACCTCGGCTTCCGCGGGCATCTCGACGACGAACTCGTGGAAGAACGGCGCCGCATGCGGCCGTTTGACGCCGCGGATCTGCGTCACGGCCTTCTCGAGCGCATGCGCCCGCTGGGCGCAGATCGTCGCGACGTTCCGCACGCCCGACGCGCCGAGAGCGGACATCGTCATGGTCGCGCGAAGCGCCATCAATGCCTGGTTCGTGCAGATGTTGCTCGACGCCTTCTCGCGGCGGATGTGCTGCTCGCGCGTCTGGAGCGTGAGGCACCACGCGCGCTTTCCGTTCGCGTCGACCGTCTGGCCGCTGATCCGGCCGGGCATCTGGCGGATGTACTTCATCTTCGCCGCCATGAAGCCGCACCACGGACCGCCGTACGAGAGCTCGATGCCGAACGGCTGCGCGTCCCCCACCGCGACGTCGAAGTCGCAGGCGCCAGGCGGCTTGAGCACGGCCAGGGAGATCGGATTCACGCTCGCGATCGCCAGCGAGCCGCCCGAATGCGCGGCTTTCGCGATCTCGTCCAGGTCTTCGATGTTCCCGTAAAAGTTCGGATTCTGGACGATGACGCCGGCGGCGCCCTCCGAGACGGTTCGCACCGACGCCGCGCTCGTCAAGCCGTCGAACGTCCCGATCTCGATGATGTCGACGCCGAGTTGCTTGAACTGCGTGCGCAACACCTCGCGGTACTGTGGATTGACGGCAGCCGATACCGCGATGCGGCGACGGCCCTTCTCGTCGATATCGAGCGCGAGCGCCGCGGCCTCGGCAAGCGCGGTCGAACCGTCGTAGTGCGACGCGTTCGCGACGTCGAGCCCCGTCAGTTCGCAGATCATCGTCTGGTACTCGAAGATTGCCTGCAGCGTCCCTTGGCTCGCCTCAGCCTGGTACGGCGTGTACGACGTCACCCATTCGCCGCGCAGGCCCACCTGTTCGATCGCGGCCGGGATGAAGTGCGAGTATCCGCCGCCCCCGAGGAAGGCCGTGTGCGAGTCGGTCGTGATGTTCTTGGCGGCGAGCGCCGACATGTGCGCCAGCAGGTCCTGCTCCGGCAGGGAAGGGGGCAGGTCGAGCGGCCGCTTGAGGCGGAGCGCTGCGGGAATCTGTGCGAAGAAGTCGTCCGTCGATTTCGCGCCGCACGCCTTCAGCATCGCCTGCCGTTCGGCGTCGGTGTTTTGGATGTAGTCCATTCAGTCCCTGGTCCTTAGTCCTTGGTTCTTAGTCGCGCTCGGGGTCCCCAAGGGACTACACGAAATCGTCGTCGTCCGGATCGCCGTCTTCCTTCTCGCCGCCCTTCTCCCCCTCCTCGGACGACGCGATGAACTCCTTGTACTCCTTGGCGGTCATGAGCGCTTCGCCTTCGGCGGCATCGCTGACCTTCACCTTGACGATCCAGCCGTCGTCGAACGGGCTGTCCTTCAGGATGTCGAGGTTTTCGACGAGCTTCTCGTTCACCGCGGTCACCTTCCCGGTGACGGGGGAAACGAGATCGGCGACGGTCTTGACCGACTCGATCTCGCCGAACGCCGCGCCCTGCTCCACGGAGTCGCCGACCTTCGGCAGCTCGATGTGAACCAGGTCGCTCAGCTGGTGCACGGCGTAGTCGGTGATGCCGATCGCCGTCTCACCCTTCTTGTTCGTGCGAACCCACTCATGCGTTTCCGCGTACTTCGCATCTTCCGGCCGAGCAGCCATGCGTCGATTCTCCCTGTTGATCGAGCGTAAATAATCGGGGCCGCGAGCCCCTGTCAAGTCATTTGGCCCTTTTGTAGAAGGGCATCGGGACGATCGTGGCCTTCTCCCGCTTGCCGCGGACGTCGATTTCCACAGCCCCCGTCGCATGCTGCGGCTTGACGTAACCCATCCCGATCGGCTTGTCGAATGTCGGAGACCACGTGCCGCTCGTCACGACGCCGGTCTTCACGCCTCCCGAGTACAGGTCCATGCCCGTGCGCGGGACGCGCTTGCCGTCCACGTGGAGGCCGACCAGCTTTTTGGTGGCGCCGCCCTTCTTCTGTGCGTCGATTACGGCGCGTCCGACGTACTCCACCTTGTCCGACAGCGCGAAGTTTAGGCCAGCCTCGACGGGCGTCGTCTGGTCGTCGAGGTCGTTTCCGTATAGAGGCATCGACGCCTCCGTGCGCAGGGTGTCGCGTGCGCCGAGGCCGATGGGGAGGATGCCGAGGGGCTTGCCCTTCGCGAGGAGCGCGTCCCAGACGGCGTGCGCCTTGTCGTTCTGAATGTAGATCTCGAATCCGTCCTCGCCCGTGTAACCGGTGCGCGAGACGAGCGTCCTCGCGCCGAGGACGCTGAAATAGTCCATCGTGTAGTACTTGAGCATCGACGGATCGAAATCGAGCGCCGCCTTGATGGCGTCGATGGATTTCGGACCCTGGACGGCGACGAGCGCGACCTTCGACGTCTGGTCGTCGATCTTCACGTTGAGGCCGGTTGCATGCTTCTGCATCCACTCCAGGTCCTTCTCGCGGTTCGAGGCGTTGACCACGAGGAAGAAGCGGTCGGTCGACGTGTCTTCGGAGCAGATCAAGTCGTCGATCACCGTGCCCTTCTCGGTGAGAAGGAATGTGTACTTGCAACGGCCGCTCGGCATCGAGCCGACGTCGATCGTGACGATCTTCTGGAGGTACTTCTTGCGGTCGGGGCCACCGACCCAGACGCGCCCCATGTGAGAGAGGTCGAAGAGGCCGACGGCGGTGCGGACGGCCTTGTGCTCGTCGATGATGCCGGAGTACTTGATCGGCATGTCCCAGCCGTGAAAGTCCACGATCTGGGCGCCGAGCTTGACGTGCGCGTCGTACAGGACAGTGCGAGCCAAGAGAGCCTCCCCCGGTTAAGAGGAGGGAAGTCTATCAAACGCCCGCGGCGCCGTCGCTAATTGCGCTGGAGCTCGTGGACCTTCTGCTTCACCTTCTCGAGGGGGATGAAGAGATACAGTGAAGCCAGGCTCATCACGACGAACAGCCCCAGGATGACGATAACGATGAACGGGCCGGTCTTGCCGTCGAGTGTGCCGCATGCGATGAGGACGAGCGGGACTGCGGCGACGGCCGCGAATAGATACCAGAACGAGCGGATGAAGTGGCAGACCGCGAGCACGTGGACCGTGGGGACAGGGATGGGGTCGACTCCCACGTCGCGGTAGAGCTGGGCGTAGACGGGGGCTTTCCAGCAGGCGACGCCGAAAAACCACGAGCAGAGGAAGAGCCAGGCGGCCGCCATCCAGATGCGGTGGGAGATCCGGTTCGGCTTCGCGGCGTCGCTCACGCGCCCATCATGTCGAAATGAGGGCGCGATTGCTATGCCTTGGATTGCGCGGCGCCGACGAGCTTCGACGATTCCTCTTCCGAGAAGACGCCGATCTTGCGGTATTTGTCGTAGCGCTTCTCCAGGAGCCGGTCGATGGGGTCGCGGTCGAGCTCCTCGAGATAGCGCACGATCGTGTCGCGAAGGATCTCCGCCGACTTCTTGTGGTCGCGATGGGCGCCGCCCGGAGGCTCCGGAATGATGTCGTTGATGATCCCGAGATTCTGAAGGTCCGGCGCCGTGAGCCGCAGCAGCTCCGCCGCGAGCGGCGCCTTCGTGCTGTCGCGCCACAGGATCGCCGCGCACCCTTCGGGCGAGATCACCGACAGATACGAGTTCTCCAGCATCGAGAGGCGGTCTGCGACGCAAATCCCGAGCGCGCCGCCGCTGCCCCCCTCGCCGATGACGATTGAAATGATCGGCGTCTTGAGTCTCGACATCTCCATCAGGTTGCGCGCGATGACCAGCGCCTGGCCGCGCTCCTCCGCGCCGATCCCCGGGTACGCGCCAGGCGTGTTCACGAGCGTGACTACGGGGAGGCGGAACTTCTCGGCCAGCTTCATCTTCTCGAGGGCCTTGCGGTACCCCTCGGGGTGCGGGCTGCCGAAGTTGCGCTCCAAGCGTTCCTTCGTCGTCTTGCCCTTGCACTGCGCGATGAGCATGATGCGGCGGCCGCCGACGCGGCACAGGCCCGTGATCAGCGCCTTGTCGTCGCCGTACGCCTTGTCCCCGTGAAGCTCGGTAAAGTCGGGGAAGATGAGGGGGATGTAATCGGTCGTCTCCGGCCGGTTCGGGTGGCGCGCGATCTGCACGCGCTGCCAGGCCGTGAGCTTGGCGAAGATGTCCTTGGCCCGCTGCGCCCACTCCTCGCGCAGCTTCGCGATCTCGCCCGCCATGTCCACGCCCGATTTTTTCTGAACGTTTTCGAGCGTGGCGATCTTCTGGTCGATGTCGACGAGCGGTTTCTCGAAGTCAAGCCCGCTGGCCGGACTCTCTGCCATAAATCTTGGTTTGCTCCTCCCTCACATTATCGGCCGGAATTGTTCATTTATGATCGAGCATCAGGGTGCTCGAATCAACCCGAAAATCGAAAGATTAGGGTTTTCTAACCACGGAGGGGTGGGAAGCGAGGTGCGAGGTGCGTGAGCGGGGATGCGGGATTGGGATCGGGATTCGTCGTTAGGTTGGGTTGCTCTTCGGTTTCCTCGCCGCAGCCGCGTCCCCGATCTTCGACGCCGGCTTGTTTGCAATGTCGCCCGTCTTCGATCCCGGCCTGTTCGCGACGTCGCCCTCGCGGTCCCCTTTATTCGACGGCTCCACCTGCCGCATGCGGATTTGCGTGTCCTTCTTTTCCCACTTCGTCAGCTCGTAGATGACCGTCGTCATGTCCTGGAAGCGATCCGCCGGCTTCTTCGCCAGCATCCGCTGAACGAGAGCGTCGAGGTCGCTCGACACCGTCGGCACCACGGACCGCATCGACGGCACCGGCTCCGTGAGGTGCTTCTGCAAAATCGCCCGCTCATTCGTCCCGATGAACGGCGGCCGCTTCGTCAGCAGCTCGAACATCGTCGCGCCGAACGCATAAATGTCCGTGCGCGTATCGCACTTGTCGCCGCGCACCTGCTCGGGCGCCATGTAAAGCGGCGTCCCCTCCGCGCGGTGTCCCCAGGGCCAGAACCGGTCCCACTTGGTCTGCGCGAGCGAGAAGTCGATCAGCCGGCACTCGGAATTCGCCGCCACGAGCACGTTTTCGGGCTTCAGATCCTTGTGGATGATGTCGAGCGAATGGATGTACGACAGCGCCTCGGCGATCTGCCGAAGGATGTAGAACTCGTGCGACAGCGACCGGTCCGGCGTGTACCACATCGCGTACTTGAGGTTCTCGCTCTCGAAATACTCCATCGTGAAGAACGGCTGCGGACTGTACGCGACGTACTCGTACACCTTGATGATGTGGCGATGGTTGAGTGACTTTGTGAGCGTTGCTTCCTTCTTGAACTGTCTGACTTTGCGCGACTGTTTCGCGTTCTCCGCGGAGATCTGCTTCAGGGCGAAGATGTGGCCGCGATTGTTGGTCGTGCGCCAGACCGTGCCGACGCTGCCGTCCTTGATCTTTTCGACGATGCTGTAGCCGGCTAGAAGCTTGCCGATCATTCGAGGAGGATTGTATAAGGGAAGCCGCCATTATCCAACTTCCGAAATTCGGAATCAAGGTATGGGGGAGCTAGCGCTCGCGCCGGAACAGTACGCCGCCCTCGACTCCGTTGGGCGCACCCTGGGTGCGACGGCGATGCGCACGCAGCAGGCGCCGCCGTTCCCGGGCGGACCGGCCAGCGCGTCGGTGAAGCTCGCGTGGGAGTCGCCGAGCCGGCACGGACGCCTCGTCGCCGCCGTCAACGAGCTGGAAGGCAGTTCCACGCAGAGCACCTGGATTTCAATCGAGGACACGCGGCTCCACACGTCCGCCTGGTTGCGCGCCTCCACGCGTGCCCTCGAGGCCGACTGCCTCGGCGCTCACGTGCCGCATCGACGAAGCGCCATCGGCGATGCCGCGCTCGACGAAGCGCTGGTTCTTGGCATGCCCCCCACGTCGGAGGAGCTGAGCGCGCTCTATGGTCCCGGCTCCTACGACACCGATTCCGCCGTCCGTGCCTCTGACTCCCTCCTCGAGCGTTGCCGCCCCATGCTGGTGAATATCCTCGCATCGCTGCGTGAACTCGGCGACTTCATCGTCGAGGTCCAGGACGGCACGCTCAGCGTCCGGTTCCCGCACCTGCTCCCATCGGCTGATGCCTACAGCGCTGCGATCGATGCGGCGTCGACGCTGCTCGATCGTGCGGTCGCCCAGGAATCGCCCGCGTAAGCAGCCGGAATCCACCAGTCGATCATTTGGTGCTGTCGGGACCGCCGCCGTCAGCGTCAAAAGCAATGGACGGATCGACTATGATCGTTTCGAGGCCCAAGATGCGAGTCGCGTTGTTCCTGCTGCTGGCGGGGGCGGCCCTCGCCGACACGTCCCTGCCGCGCCGCGACATCGTTGAGACCGCGTGGCGGAAAGGCGACTGGCAATTCGTCACGAACGACCCCTTTATCGTGGAAGAGGACGCGGGCGCCGTGCTGGCCCTGCAGATCACGGGGAATGGCGAATCGTGTGCGATTCGACGTCGACTCTTCGATCTTCGACCGCCGATGCGCGTACGCCTGCGGATGCGATGGACGGAACAGGCGAAAGGGACCGCTCACCCGAGCGCGCACATCCTGCTCGACCCGCCCGCGCTCGATCACGACTGGTGGAAGAGCCCGATGACCGGCGGCGCGTGGACAGGCGAACAGCGAGTGTGGCTCTTCCATTTCGCCACGCACGATCACTGGCGCCAGGTCGGTATGTGCACGAATCTCGAGGCGGCGCCGGGGCGCCACAAGTTCAGCATCGCCGAGGACGTGTGGACGACCCTGCAAATGACTCTCGAGAAGGACTCCATCACCATCGCCGCCGACGGGAACAAGATCGCGACCACGACGGTGGATCTTGCGACGACCAGGCGATTCGCGGTCGGCTTCGGCGACCAGACGTCGACGCGGGTGGAGCTCGACGAGCTTCAGGTCCTCCCCGGGCGCTAACATCTGGCCTAGGGCGTTGCGCGGAAACAAGTTGGTCAATTTCTGCCGCGCACGCAGCGGCTTATGTTCTGCAATGTTCCCGACTTAACGCAGAGCGCGCTGAGCAAGACAAGAGGGATTCGGGGCGCGGAGGGGATGTGCCGTCCGCCGGCCCGCGCACAGCGCGGGCGCGTCCATGCAGACTCAGAATCCGAAACGCCCGAACGGATCGCTGGGGGTTTCGGATTCTGAGTCTGCATGGACGCAAGTGCGGGCGTCGCCCGCACGTCGGCGGACCTCAGCGCCCCCAGCCACTCTGCGGGACCTCCGCGCTCTCCGCGTCTGGTTCGGCCCATGCTGCGGCGAGGTGAGTGACCGCGTGTGAACTTCTGGGTTGCGCGGGAATACCCGTGCGCTCATGAGATCGACTGTTGTCCGTTTAACGGTCTTGGCGTCTTGAATTTGCTCAGGTCACTTGCGCGCACTCCCTTGGGGAGAGAATCTGCGGCCTCTCCGTTCCACTTCTGCGCCCTCGGCGTTTGGCGGGAAATCTTGGGATCCCTTTGAGCTGTGTGTCGCCGCTGCTAGAATCCCGCTGGCATGTTGTGGCGCATCGACGTCATTCCTTCTTCGGGTCCCACGCGCATCTTCCTCGTCGACGGTGAACTGACGGCTGAGCGTGCCGCCCGCGTGGCGCGGGAACTGCTCGCGGACCCCGTCACCGAGAAGTACGAGGTGATGCCGGCGGACAAACCGCCTGCGGTGCCGCCGGGGGCGCAAGTGGTGACGGTCTTCAAGCGTCCCGGGGTGATGGATCCCGTCGAAGAGTCCGCGCTCAAGGCCCTCTCCGACCTCGGAGAGAAGGTGCGGGCGGTCAAGACGGGGCTCAGGTACGTGTTGCGCGAACCTCCTCGCGACAAGCTGGGGAATGATGTCGTCGACGAAGTCGTCGAGGGCGAGCGCGCGTTCACGAAGATCGCCGTCGGCGCGCCGACCCTGTTCAAGCTGACGCACGTCGACGATCTCGATCGCGTCGGCAAGGAACTGTCGCTCAACGAGAAGGAAGTCGCCGCGATCCGCGACCACTACGCGAAGCTTGGGCGCAAGCCGACCGACATTGAGATCGAGACCATCGCTCAGACGTGGAGCGAGCACTGCAAGCACAAAACCTTCAACGCGGAGATCGACTTCAACGGAACGAAGATCGACAACCTGCTCAAGTCCACCGTCATGAAGGCGACGCAGGAACTCGCAAAGCCCTGGTGCGTCAGCGTCTTCAAGGACAACGCGGGCATCATCGAATTCGACGACAAGCACAACGTGTGCTTCAAGGTCGAGACGCACAACCACCCGAGCGCGATCGAGCCGTTCGGCGGGTCGAACACCGGCCTCGGCGGCGTCATTCGAGACATCATGGGCTGCGGCATGGGCGCGTGGCCGATCGCGAGCACGGACGTCTTTTGCGTCGGACTCCCCGACATGAAGGACGCGGATCTCCCGCCGGGGACGATCCATCCGAAACGGCTGCTGCGCGACGTCGTGCGCGGCGTGCGCGATTACGGGAATCCGATCGGCATCCCTACGGTCAACGGCGCGGTCTACTTCGACGAGCGTTACGTCGGCAACCCGCTCGTCTACTGCGGCACCGTCGGCATCCTCCCGAAGGACAAATCGTTCAAGCAGGCGCATCCCGGCGACGCGGTGGTGGTCGTCGGCGGTCGCACGGGGCGGGACGGCATCCACGGCGCGACGTTCTCGAGCGTCGAGCTCCACGACAAGAGCGAAAGCGTTTCGAGCGGCGCGGTGCAGATCGGCAATCCGATCATGGAAAAGCGGATGCTCGACACGATCATGCAGGCGCGCGACCGCGGGCTGTACAGCGGAATCACCGACTGCGGCGCGGGCGGGCTGTCGAGCGCCGTGGGCGAGATGGGGGAGGAGTGCGGCGCGGAGGTCGATCTCGACAAGGTCCCGATCAAATACGACGGACTGACATACGCCGAGATCTGGATCAGCGAGGCGCAGGAGCGGATGGTACTGTCGGTGCCCCAGGCGGATCTCGCGGAGTTCCTCGCCATCTTCAAAGCGGAGGACGTCGAGGCGACGGTGATCGGCACGTTCACCGACACGGGGCGGCTCGTGCTGCGGTATCGCGGGATGGAGGTCGGAAGCCTGTCGATGGACTTCCTGCACCACGGGATCCCGAAGTACGCGCGGACGGCGACGTGGACCGATCCGAAGCAACTCAATCTGCAGATCAAAGAGAAGCCGGACTACGCGGACGATCTCAAGAAGCTCCTCGCCGCGCCGAACATCTGCTCGAAGGAGTGGATCATCCGGCAGTACGACCACGAGGTGCAGGGCGGGAGCGTGATCAAGCCGCTCGTCGGCGTGAACAACGACGGCCCGGGCGACGCGGCCGTGGTGCGGCCGGTGCTCGGGTCGTACAAGGGGCTTGCGATCGGGTGCGGCATGTACCCGCGCTACGGTGATCTCGATCCGTACCAGATGGCGGCGTGCGCGATCGACGAGGCGATGCGCAACATCGTGTGCGTCGGCGGCGATCCGGATCGTACGGCGATCCTCGACAACTTCAGCTGGGGGAATCCGAACAATCCTGAGACTCTCGGCGCACTCGTTCGCGCGTCGCAGGCGTGCTACGACATCGCGAAGGCATTTGGAACGCCGTTCATCAGCGGCAAGGACTCGCTGAACAACGAATTCCGCGTGGGAGGGAAGTCGATCCGCATCCCGCACTCGCTGCTGATCAGCGCGATCTCGATCGTCAGCGACGTGCGCAAGTGCGTCACGATGGATCTCAAGGAGTCGGGCGACTACGTCTGCCTCGTCGGCGTGACGCGGCAGGAGGTCGGCGGCTCGGAGTGGGCGCGCGTGACGGGATTCGAGGGGGGAGTGATTCCAAAAGTCGATCCCGAGGTGGCGATCGCGACGCATCGCGGCGTGGCGCGCTGCATCAAGAACGGGTGGGTACGCGCGGCGCACGACGTGTCGGAGGGCGGGCTGGCGGTGGCGCTCGCCGAAATGGCGTTCGCGGGAGGGCTCGGTCTCAACGTGATCCTGCGCGAGACGGCCGTCGTAAAGTCGCTGACGGGTGAAGCGGCGCTTCTCTTCAGCGAGACGCCGTCGCGTTACCTGCTCGAGGTCAAAGAGCGAGACATGTACAACGTCGAGAAGGAACTCGGCGAGGGGGTCGCGAAAGCGTGGATCGGGCAGGTGAACAAGGGCGGGAAGCTGGAGGTGATCGGCCGGGGGGCGGGTCGCGTGATGAGCGTGCCGATTGAGGAGCTTAAGGCGGCCTGGCAAGGAACGTTAAAATGGTAAGACCACTGCTGCTGCTGATGCTGGTCGGATGCGCCGGTCGCACCACGCACGAGCAGCCGGTTGTCGCCACGTTTTCGATCGTCGCGTACGACCCGGAGACGAAAGAACTCGGCATTGCGGTGCAGTCGAAGGTCGTCGCGGTTGGCGCGGTCGTGCCTTGGGCGAAGGCGGGGGTCGGGGCGATCGCGACACAGTCATTCGCGAACACGACGTACGGGCCGCGGGGCCTCGAGATGCTGGCGAAGGGTGATTCGCCTGAGGACGTTCTGAAGAAGCTGACCGACTCCGACGAGATGGCTTCACGCCGTCAGGTGGGGATCGTCGATACAAAGGGACAGTCGGCTACGTTTACGGGCGGCGAGTGCATGGCGTGGTGCGGCGGCGTGAAGGGGGAGAACTACTGCGCGCAGGGAAACATCCTCGCGGGCGAGGACGTCGTGAAGGGGATGGCGAAGGCGTTCGTCGAGTCGAAGGGGGATCTCGGCGAGCGGCTGATCGCGGCCCTGCAGGCGGGGCAGGATGCGGGGGGGGACAAGCGCGGGATGCAGTCGGCGGCGCTGCTGATCGTGCGCGAGGGGTGGGGGTACGCGGGGATGAACGACCGGTTCCGTGACCTGCGCGTCGACGACCACGCCGAGCCGATCAAGGAGCTCAAGCGCATTTACAACCTTCACTGCGGGACCTTCCAGAAGCCGAATAAATGAGCACTCGAGCGATCATAGTTCGGGCTGCGGGGATAAACTGCGACCGCGAAACCAAGACCGCCTGTGAGAAGGCGGGGTTCGCGGCCGACGTGCTGCACGTCAACCGGCTGGTCGAAAATCCGGCGCTGCTCAAGGAGTACGGTTTCCTGATCGTCCCGGGCGGTTTCTCGTACGGCGACGACCTGGGATCGGGTCGCGTGCTGGCGAACGAGCTGCGTGTGAAGCTCCTCGAGCCGCTCCGGCAGTTCGTGCGCGACGGGAAGATCGTGCTCGGGATCTGCAACGGCTTCCAGGTGCTGGTGAAGTCGGGGCTGCTGCCCGATCCGTTCGCCGACTATCCGCCGAAGGCGACGCTGACCTACAACGACATCGGGCGTTTCCAGGATCGCTGGATCCGGCTGAAGGTCGTCTCGTCGAAGTGCCCGCTCTGGAAGGAGGGGGACTTCATCGAGTGCGCGGTGACGCACGGGGAGGGGAAGTTCGTCGGGGTGGACGACGCGACGCTCGACGCGCTCGAGAAGTCGGGGCAGGTGGTGTTGAAGTATGTCGATCCGAAGGGGAGCGAGGCGGGCTTCCCGTGGAACCCGAACGCGTCGCTTCGCAATATTGCCGGGATCTGCGACGCGACGGGGCGCGTGATGGGGCTGATGCCGCATCCGGAGAAGTACCAAGATGCGACGAATCATCCGCAGTGGACGAGGCTGGGCCTGCGCGATCCGGACGGCATGAAGCCGTTCGTCGCGGCGTTCAAGTATTGCGGGGGGCTGTAGCTCCAATTGAGTCCTCGCACGGGCGGGTCCAATACGCCCGCACAGCTCATCTCCCGCGTCTGAGCTTGTCACCCCTTCCACCTCACGCCTGTTCAAATGGCCTATCCCCTCTCGGCGCGGGGCTGACGGACGACGGACGGGCCGTCGTCGCCCTCGACCTCGATCGCGATGGGGACCATGACATCGTCGTCCACAACGTGTTCCGACCCCAGCTCAGTGCGTTACGAAACGAAATCGGACGCGGGCGGTCCGTCGACGTCGCGCTGCACGGCACGAAGTCGAACCGCTTCGGAGTCGGCGCGCGCGCGGTGGCCACCTACAGCGGCAAGCGAAATGCGCGCGAGATGGTCTGCGGCGGCGGCTACCTTTCAGGTCAGCCGATGGAATTCCACTTCGGGCTGGGCGACGCCGCGAAGATCGACACGCTCGAGATCACGTGGCCGAGCGGGACCCATCAGACCGTGGTGGATCTTCAGCCGGGCCGCGTGACGATCGACGAGGAGCGCGGGGTCGTCGAGCACGCGCCCCACCGCTCGGTGCGCGCGCTTCCGCCGGCGGCGCCTGAACGCATCGCGCAGGAGGGCGACGGGCTCGTGCTTACGGCAACTGACCTCGACGGCAATCCGTTCGTCGTCATGCCGAAGGGGCCCCTTGTGCTTCACTTCTGGATCGACTTCTGCGCGTCGTGCGATGCAGAGCTGAAGGCCTACGACGTCATCCTCGGCGAGCTCCTCAAGGTTGATCCTGCGATGAAGATCCTTTCGCTGAACGTGGACGGCGATGCCGATCGCGCGCGAAAGGCGCGGCGCTGGGACAGGAGCGACGTCGTGCCGCTTCTCGCGGGCGATCGCGGCCGCGGCTGGCTCCCGACCGTCGATCCGGTCGTGCCGCTCATCGTCGTGGTCGGGACGGACGGAATCGTGCGCGGGCGCCACGTGGGCGCGCTCTCCCCCGTGGGGATTGCCGCACTGGCCCGGCGGGCGCTCCGCTGATTTTCAGGTCGTCTGATCCCTGAACCGCGGCGGCACTATCGGCCGTCGGTCCGCGCACGCAGGCCTTGCGACTGCCTTCGCGACGCTAAAACGGGCTTCCTGACCTGATGATCCCCGACGCGTTGGGGTAGAACTCCGTGCCGCTCCCGCAGGGACTTCAGCGCAGCGCCACGCGGAGCCCGCCGTTGACGTTGTGGTACGCAGGGTTGACCTTGCGGCGGCTCGCGGAACGCGTGCCGATGCCGACGTAGTTCCAGCACCCGCCGCGGAGGCACCGTGCGTCCCCCTTCACAGGCCCTATAGGATCCTTCGTCGCTCCCGTAGAATACGCTCCATACCAGTTCTCGCACCACTCCCACACGTTGCCGTGCATGTCGTACAAGCCCCACGCATTTGCCTGCTTCTGTCCCACCGGATGTGTCTTGGCTCCCGAATTTTTCTCGTACCAAGCGTAGTCGCCCAGCTTCGTCTCGTCATCCCCGAAGCACCACTTCCCCTTTTCCCCGGCCCCGCAGGCGTACTCCCACTGGGCCTCCGTCGGCAGGCCCGCCGTCCTTTCCTTCAATTGCTCCTTCACCTTCTCGTTGAGTGTCTTTACGAAGTCCTGACAATCCTCCCACGTCACCGTTTCCACGGGCAGGTCGGCCCCCTTGAGAGTCGACGGATTCTTCCCCATCACCGCTTCATACTGACCTTGAGTCGTCTCCGTCGCCTGCATCCAGAAGTCCTTTGAGATCGTCACATCGTGCGGCGGCTTTTCGTTTCCGCTCCCGTCGTTGCTCCCCATGCTGAATTTCCCCGGCTTGATCCGCACGAACTCCATCTTCACGCCGCCCCCGAGGTCGAGCACGATCTTTTCCGGCGGGTCCTGCCGCACCGCCGACGAACCCGCCTTCGCCAAGGCTCCGGCGGACAGGCCGGTGCCCATCCAACCGAGCGCCATCACGCCGAACGTCAGCAAGCGAATCATTTGCGCTTCTCCTTCAAGGGTCGCATGAGGAGTGTAGGATCGGCGCCACTGCTTGGAACGGATTTTCGAGCCGTTTCCTCGGACATTCCGAAGTCCAGTCGCCGGAATTACAAGGTTCTGGACTGCGTGGGGCGGACGTGAAGCAACTCACTGGACACGATCGGCGACCGGTCCGCGCGCGCCGGCGTTTCGGCAGCCTCCTCCGCGTGCCACCGCCACGAAGTTCCTCCAGCTCGCGCTCCTGCGAATCGCGCCAGGCCCTCCCAGTCGATAGAGTTCTAAACTACGCCGGGGGGGCGCCATGGCAACATAACCCCCGCTATCGGCTTCGGGTCCGTCCGCATGCCGTCTCTACCCCCTTTGGAGCCCTTCGCGGGTGACGTTTGGGGCACCCGTGGAATGCAACTCCGACGGCGTCGCCCACCGACCTGCCTTCCCACGCCCGTTCA
>CAYXVY010000202.1:0-23415 GCA_964468745.1 uncultured Planctomycetales bacterium
TCGCGCTGCTCGCGGCCGCGCTCCTCGCGCAGGACGAGAGCCGCAAGGATGAGATTGACCGGCTGATCCTGGACCTTGCGAGCGAATCGATCGCGTCTCGCGACGGGGCTCAGGAGTTGCTGGCGGCGATCGGACCTTCGGCGTGTCCGGCGTTGCGCGGCGCGAGCGGGGATGCCGATTTTCTGCTGCGCGCGGCGCGCCTCGTCGAGGCACTCGAGCGCGAGCTCATCGAATCGCTGCACGACGCGAAGGAGCGAGCGCGCCAACTCTTGCCGGTCAAGGAGGAGAGCTCCGGTGACGGCTGGATCCGTGACGAAGGAGTGACGTTCAAATTCAAGACGCGTCCGTTTGAGGACGGCACGGTCCTCGCGACGTCGTTCGACAAGCAGCTCGACATCGACATCGAATACGATGTCGCATCGCTGGCCGACGCCGACGGCCGGGAGTTGGCGATCGAGCGCTGCGGCGTCTGCAGCCCCGGGCTGGTCTTCATCAAGTCGAAGGGGACGCTGACGCCCAAGGTGTCGGTCTTGCGGCGCTGGTACAGCGCGTACGAGGTCGTGTTCGAAGAGCCCCGGAATGGCCAGACGCGTCGAATCGGCGATTTGGCGGTCGAGGTGGACTGGCCCGTCCTGCGGCTGACTTCCAGGATGGCGCGCCGTGCGAGGGACTTGCAGAGGATCTGCGGCTCGTTCCACTATAGGCTCAAGGGAAGCGATGGTGATAGCCTCGGCGTCGGTTGGGGCTCGGGTTGACGGATGGTAGGGGGCAGGCCCACGGGTTGGTGCCGATGCGCGGCGGGTCCCGCGCCGTTGAAGGTGGCGTTCGTGCCGACGTATCATGAGCGCACCGTGGGCAGTTTCGGTGCCGACCAGCATCGAATCGACAATGTGGAGCAGATCAGTTGCCGCGTGTTCAAGCCGCTCGAAGAACGCTTCGAGTTGACGTTGACGGTCAAGTAGCGCTGGCACGGGGTTTGCGATTGCGAGAGCGTGGCCGCTCTGATCAAGATCGCAATCGTGACGCTGGGTGTGATCGGGACGTGCGCCGTCGTCGCAGTGCTCGTCGTCCCCCCCGTCTCCGCGTCGGCAGCGATGAGGGCGGAAGACACCCTTCGCTTGATCATCATGCTCGACTCCGCGGCGCACGCGTATCGGTTCGTGGAAGGGGAATTCCCGGCGGGCGACGGAAGCGGCAGCGCGGACCTGGCGCGCGCGTTGTCGAAGCCGCGTGATAGCGGTCGCGTGTACGTGTCTTTCTCTCCGGCGATGCGGACCGCAGAAGGCGATGTGCGCAGCCCTGCGGGCCCGGAGGGGGAGATCGTGCACTATCGGAACAATGCGCGATTGGGCCCGGAAGAGCGGGCGGCGGTGGCACTCAATCCGGAGAGCTTCGATCTCTGGGCGCGCGACCTGGAAGGGCGTGCGGACGGGATCTCAAACGGACCGATGCCGCGGGAGCGCTGAGCATGTCTGAGCGAATTGCCTTGAGACTTGCGGCAACCTGCGTGGGTGCCGCGATGGTCCTTACGTTGCTGGTGTCGGTGGCGAGTGCAATATAAAGTGAATATCTGGCGAGGCAGGACGTCCGGCGACGAGGGCGATGCGAGCCTGAGAAAGGGCTACGGGAGCGTAACGCTGTTACCTGCAGGTAACATAAGTCTGGATGGCAGCCACGTCAGCGAACCTAAGTCGTTGAAAAACATCCAAAAAATGGCTTTTATGTGTGTTAATCTGTGTGGCGGTGGGCATGTGCTTTGCTTCCGTGAACTACGTAAGGGTTCACGTAAGGGCAAGGGGTCTTGATCGCGTCCGGGTATACCCGGCGCATATTTTGATGGGGGTTTCTATGACCCGCGCATCGGTTCGAGGATTCACACTGGTTGAACTCCTCGTGGTTATCGTCATCATCGGTCTGCTGGCGGCACTGCTGCTGCCCGCGCTCACGAAGGCCATGTGCACCGGCCGTCAGGGAGTCGCGGAGCATCTGATCGAGCAGCTCACGCAGTCGACGAAGCAGTACGAGCTGGAGCAGGGGGCGTATCCCTCTGGCACCGGTTCGGGCTCGGCCACGCTCGCGAACGCGCTGAAGTCGGCGGGCGCGAAGAAGCTGCCGTACTTCGAGTTCCCGTCCGACATGCTGACGACCGGCAACGACATCGTCAGCCCGATCCGTCCGACGGATATCTTGAATTACAAGAACAACTTCGTGAACTTCCCCGGCAACTCGAGCGATCCGACGGCGCAAAACAAGTCGTCGTTCGACATCTGGTGCCCGGACTGCCAGAACGTTCCGGACCGCGTCAACAACTGGGAATAGGCAGGGGGATTGCGTGAGGGAACGAACGATGACGAACCGTCGCAAGGGCTTCACCCTGGTCGAGTTGCTGGTGGTCATCTGCATCATCGCGCTGCTGATGTCGATGCTCGTGGTGCTCATCAAGGGCTCCATCGACCGCGCGCGCAATACGAAGTCGAAGGGCCTCGTTGAGCTTCTCAACCAGGCGTGCGAGTCGTACCGAGTCGACTTTGGCGAATATCCGGCGCCCGGGAGCACGAGCCTGCACAAGTGCCTCGGCTGCCCGGTGACGATGGTCGTGGCGAAGCAGTCGGTTGGCGCCGACATCACGACGGTGAAACCGCCGTACGTCGAGTTCAAGCGCGACATGCTGCCGGACAGTGCGACTTCGACGTCGCCGAATCCGCCACAGGTCTTGGTGGACGCTTGGAATCGTGATATTCAATACGCGAACCCGGGTGCGCGCAACACGAAGAGCGTCGACATCTGGTCCGTGGGCAAGGACACGGCCGACCCCGCGGATGACATCGCCAATTACATACGCGATTTCTAGGGAGCGATAGTGACGAAGCGGGCGCGAGGCTTCACGCTGGTGGAACTGCTGGTGGTGATCTGTATCATCGGCACCCTCGCCGCTCTGCTCGTCGTCTGGATGAAGAGCGTACGTGAGACCGCGCAGTACAAGCAGACGCGGCAGCTGATCGACACGCTCGAGGTGAAGTGCGACCTGTACAAGCAGGACAACGGGCAGTTTCCGCCGATGACCTACGCGGGCTCGCAGAATCTCCACCACTATCTGGGCTCGCCGCGCGCCTGGATCGAGTCAGGGATCGCGCGGCAGGACGTCCCGTACCTTGATTTCCGCATGAACTGGCTGGAGGCGGCGGCGACGTCGACCTCCCCTACGCCGCCCGTGTTCCTCGTGGACGCGTGGGGGCGCAAGATCGAATATGACAACCCCGGCGTCGCCAACGTCGGACGCATCGATATCCGGTCGCTCGGAATCGACGGCGTGATTTCGACGGACGACGTCCTCAATGGACAGCACGATTAGGACAGGAGCGCCCATGCGAAGAAAAGGATTTACGCTGGTCGAACTCATCGTGGTGATCTGCATCATCGCGATCATCGCGAGCGTCACGGTCGGGTTGATGAACATCTTCTTCCGCGGGCAGGGCGTCCGGCAGGGCACGATGGTCGTGCAGCAGGCGCTCGCGCAGGCCAAGCAGCTGGCCGCCGACAAGCGGACCATGTACTTCGTCGTCTTCATCAACAAGCCGGGTGGCGGCGAGATCCAGATCTACGCCGACACGGGCACGCCGACGACCGCGCCGGACCGGAACTACGATCCGGCCACGGACAAACAGCTCGAGACCCGTCCCTACTTGATGCCGAAGAACGTGAATTTCAACACCGGCAAGACGCCGTTCTTCATCGGGGTCGGCCCGAGCGGCTACTGCGAGTTCAGCGGCTCGGCCGTTGGATCGAGCGCCAGCATGGGCTCGGGCTCCTTCACGGAAGTGCAGGCGTCTACGTTTGAGGCGGCGCTGAACGCGAACAACCTCGACGGCGACATCGTCCTGTCGCAGGCGAACAACAAGTACCACATGTGTCTCGACGTCGACCGCGCTAGCGGCAAGGTCCGCCGCTCGCACTTCCTGACCACACCGTAACGGGGGAGAAGATCGAATGAGACGGCAAGAACGCGGCCTTACGTTGATCGAGATCCTTCTCGCTCTCATCGTGATGGTGCTGGGAATCATCGGGATCCTGGCGCTGTTCCCTGTGGCGATGGACGCCTCGAAGAACGCGATGGAAACCACGCAGGGTGCCATCCTGAGCGAGTCGGTCGCGAATTCGATCGCGACGGCGTGCCGGTATGCATACGTGAACACGGCCGGCACGTCTCCGCACCATCAGTTGACGGTGAACCACGACTCGATCGCCTCGACGGGCGGGACGGTCTACTATCAGTTCCTGCTGCCGAACTTCGCGGACGACAGCGCCTCGACGAACTCGGGCACGACCTGGTTCCACCATCCCGCGGCGTCGCCGCCGGCCCTCGGCTCGCCCTCGACGGGCAAGCCGGATCAGGAGTCGGAGTGGCGTCTGGCGGGCGACGTGTGGACGAAGGCACAGCACGACCAGATCAAGGGTACCGGCCCCACGACGGGGACGGACGGCTCCGAAGTGCTGAACCAGTTCGCGTATTCGTTCGACGTGCGCAAGGTCAACACGCTCGAATACCTGATGCTGCCCCAGCCGGGTGGCCAGCCGCCGGTCTACACGAGCCTTGCGCAGCTGGAGCCCGCCGGTACGACATCCCTCGTGCGTGTTTGGGAAGTGCGCATTCACGCCTTCCGGATGGCGGGCACGGGCGCGAGTGGCACGGGTACGACCACGGGCGGCGGGCCCGGCGGCTCGACGAAGCGTCATATTTCGACGTGCACCACGCGGATCACGGTGAGGTAGGAGGATGCACATGCGGCAACGCTCAGGCTTTACGCTGATTGAGCTTCTCGTCTCGATCATCCTGATGGTCATTCTCCTGTCTGCCGTGACGCTCATCTTCGTGCGCACCACGGAGACCGTCGCGATCAGCCAGGCGCGCGTGACCGTCTACACGAACGCGCGCTATGCGCTCGACGTGATGGAAAACGATCTCCTCGGCTGCCTGCCGTTCAACAACGGCACGCAGCGCATGATCCTCGAGAACGGTCGTACGAATCCGGCGCCGGGGACCGGCGGGCCCGTCGTGGGCACGGCTCCGACCGCCACCCTGGGGAGTCACTACTCGACGTCCGCGGGCGCGGCGGCAGATCTGCTGCTCTTCCGCGCGACGACGTCGGTCGGCAATACGGTCCAGACAGCGGAAGTGTGCTATCACCTCGTTCCTGGCAATCGAGCGATGCCGATCCCGAGCGGCTCGGCGAGCCCGCTTCCCACGCTCTCCACCAGCGGCGGCGGACTTCTCGCCGGCGACCCGAACCGCGGCGGCACGCTGCGGCCGCCCTATCGTCCGATTTACACGCTCGTGCGGCGCGTTCGCGTGCCCGACCCGGGCATTCCCTCGACATCCGCGCCTTCCTACACGATGTATCCGCTCGACGCGATCGGTCCGAACAATCCGTCGCAGAAACTCATCCCCGACATGGAGCTCTGCTACTTCGTGCTGAGTTTCAACGTCGAGTACCTCGGCTCGGACATGAGCTTCTCGCAGATCGACACGGCGCCGGGCCTCAACGGATCGCCCT
The DNA here is from genome assembly GCA_964468745.1 of uncultured Planctomycetales bacterium. Lineage (GTDB taxonomy): Bacteria > Planctomycetota > MHYJ01 > MHYJ01 > JACPRB01 > JACPRB01. The sequence goes on from CAYXVY010000202.1 coordinate 5,553, forward strand.
GCCCGCCGACCGATCCGCTCGGTGACGGCGGCGGCACGAACGACGGCGCGGTCATCGGCACGACAGGTCTGCGCCTCACCTTCCTGCGCGTGACGCTGGTGATCGTCGAGGACGCGGCGGCCCGCCAGGAGCGGCAGATCCAGAAGACGATCTCGATTCCCATGGGCTAATTCACTTCGCACGTGTAGAATTTCGGGGCTGCGCAATCGCGCAGCCCCTTTTTTTTTACCCTGAGACAATGGAGCAGGAGCGGCGCGCGTTCGGAGTGAAGGAGATCGCCATGCTGGGGGCGATCATCCTGTTCGGCGCCGTCGCCGCATTCATGCTGTTCGGGAGCGGACGCCCCGGCGACAGCACGCGCGCCCTCGTGCGAAGCCTGCGCGAGGCGTGCGACGTCTATCGAGCCGACTGGGGCGAATACCCGCCCGTCGCGTTCGGCGATTCGCGCGACCTGCACCTGCGCCTCGGCCTCCCGTACCTCGTGCTCGTGCAGGGGTACACGCTGCCCGTGGAAAAAAAGCCGTACGTGCAATTTCCTTCCAAACATCTGCTCCCCACGCGCGCTCCATGCTACGTGCAGGATGAATGGGATCGGGCCCTCGAGTACCGCAATCCGGGCACTCGCGATGCGAAGGGCGTCGATATCTGGTCGCTCGGACCCAAGGCCGACGCGGCCGGCGACGACATCGCGTCCTGGGACCTGGTGAAAGCCGCTCCCTGAAACCAGTCAGGGCTCGCACGTGTAGCTTCGAGGAGAGATGCGTCTCAAAGTCTGTCTCATGATGGGGATCGTCGCGAGCGGCGGCGCGGTGGCGCTGCTCACGCGCGAGGCGGACGTCCCTGTGGCGGTGATCGGATGGGCGCAGGCGCTGGGCGCGCAGGATCTGGCGGGGGTGCGCGAGCGCTCGTCGGGGGCGTTCGCGGCTGAAATCTGGTCGCATCCGGCCGCCGCGAAGCTGCTCGTGCGGCCGGAGTCTCGCCGCGCCGGCAATGTCGCGCCGCTCTCGCTCCGGCCCGTTGAGCGCGCGGGAGACGTCGCCCGCGTGCGTCTCGAGGGTGAGAATCGACATCTCGTATTTCATTGCGTGCGCGAGAACGGCCGCTGGACCGTGGACGACGTCACGATCGGCGCTGCGGGCGAGGAGATCGCCCTGCGCGAGTCGCTGCGCGTCGTGCTCGCATTTCTTAAAAAGGACGCCAAGTGAGAATGATGCTCGTGACCCTGCTGTTCGCACTGACCGGCTGCGCGCCCCTCGGTGTTCAGATAGCGGCCTTGAAATTCGCGCAGGGGGTGGGTGATCGCGATCTCGTTGCGGTGCGCGAGCGGTCGAGCGCGCGCCTGAATCGCGAGGTGTGGGACGAGCTCGATCCGAAATGGCTCGACAAGCTCCGCGAGACCCCCGGAATGAGCGCGCGGCCGAAGGCCGATGTGCGGCTCGTCGAAACGTTCATCAAGGATGACCACGCCGTGCTCCGGCTGCGGATCACTCCGGAGAAGGCGGAGCCGATGGACCTGCGCGTCGAGCTGAAGGATGAGGGGAACTGGCGTGTCGACGACATCGTCGTCAACCCCGAGGGGGATGCTCTCTCGCTTCGCGCGCTGGCCGGGTGCTTCGTTACGATGCAGAATTTCGCCGAGGGTCTGCAACGCCGCGATTTCGATCTGCTGCGGCGCGTTTCGACGGCGGATCTGCGTGAGCGGGTCGTCGACGAGGCGGCCAAGCTCGACTTGCGCGTGCCGGAGCGTCACTCGCCGGCGCGCCCCGATGTGGCGCAGGAGCGGTTTCACGTGGGCGCGGACGCGGCGGAGTTCGTCTGGCGAGTCGATCGCGAGTCGTTCGCGTATCGGCTCAAGCGCGAAGACGGCGCGTGGAGGATCGACGACGTGCATTCCCCCGGCGGTTCACTGAAGCTGATGCTGATCGCAGGCTTCGCGGCGTTGCGGCTTCTGACGGCGCTCTCCGACGGCGATCGCGACGGCGTCCGCGCCGGCGTGACGGAGGAGTTCTGGACGCGCGCGGTATCGCGCATCCCTGCAGAGCTCTACGAGGCGATCCGGGGGCCGCTCAAGGCGGGAAAGGGCGATGGGACGCTCGCCGGCTGGCCTGTTGTCGTCGAGTCGGACGGCCGGATTCGGCTTTCGGTTGATTTCGGCTTGCAGCGGCTCGATGTGGACGTGGTGGACCGACGCGTCGACGACATTCGGCTGGGCGGCGTGTCGGTCGCGGAGCATCTCGACATCGCAACCGTTCTGATTGCGTTTGCCCAGGCGTTCGTGCGCGGCGAGCGCGAGACGCTGGTGGCGTTGAGCGCGCCGGAGCTGGCGGACATGTGGCGTGGAACGCACGAGGAAAGTCTCGCGATGGTCGCCCGCTTCTTTCGAGGGCGCGGTCCGGGTGCATTGCCTTCGGGTGCTCCCGGCACATTCGCGATCGACGGGAATTCGGCAACGCTGGCGGTGCAGGACTTCGCAGTGACTCTGACTCGAATCGACGAACGCTGGAAGGTCGCGTCGATCAAGGCCTTCGCGTACGACGCGCTTACGATCGTGCCGATTGCCGATCCCGTGCTGCTGGTAATGGCGGGGTTCGATCAACGGAAGGTTTCGCTTCTGCGTGAAGCGTGCACCCCCGCGCTCAATCGCATGGCATGGGACCTGATCGATGACGAAATGCTGGCGCAGGCGCTGCTGCACCAGGTGCAGGCAGAATTACCGCGTGAATCCGATTTTGCGCTGACGGTCGGCGAGAAGGGTGCAGAAATTCGGCTCGGAGCGGCGCGCGCAGGACTCGTTCGCGACGGCCGCTGGCGGCTTGACGACGTGATCGTGAGGCTGGAGGGCAAGGATGCGTCGCTTGCGCGAGCGCTGGGCGTGGCCGCGGCGGCGTGGCGGTTCGCCGACGCCCTGCGGCGTGGCGATCTCGCGGAGCTGAAGCGCGAGGCGTCCGCACGGCTGCGCACCGAGGTGTTCGACAAGGTGGCGCTCGAGAACCAGAAGGAGGCGGTCGGGAAGCCCGCCGCGGAATTCGACCTCGCGGGCGCGAAACTGGGGTCGTGGGAACTTCCCGCAGTCGGGGCGGGGCGCGTCGAGATCGCCCTGTCGGGGGACCGCAGCGTGAGGTTCCTTTTCGACCAGGAGGGCGGACGGTATCGCGTGGACGACTGCGTCCTGCGCGCCGGCCAGGACGAGCTCTCGCTCCGCAAGGCCGTGAAGATCGGGGTGGCGTTCGGGCGGTAAGTTATAATCTGCGCGATGAAGCGGGCGCTATTCATCGGGGACGTCCACCTTCGGCCGGCGGATCCCGCGTACAATTCGCCGTTCATGGAGTTCCTCGCGGCTCAGCGCAAGGGGCTCGATGCGCTTTACATCCTGGGCGATCTGTTCGACTACTGGATCGGCCCGAAGCATCTCGACAGCGAAGACTATCGTGACATCCTACGCGAGCTGCGAGAGATCACGCGCGCCGGCGTGAAGGTCGAGTTCGTGCACGGCAACCGCGACTATTTTGTCGAGGAGCGCTTCGAGCGAGTGACGGGCGTGCACGTCGCGGGCGACGATCTGGCGCTGACGCTCGGCGGGCGCAAGGTTCATTGCGCGCACGGGGACTTCGTCTACAACCGGAATCCGAAGTACGCCGCGTATCGCGCGCTCATGCGATTCAAGCCGGTGCAGGCGGCCTGGCTCGCGATGCCGGCGTCCGTGGGAAAGGGGCTCGCGAAGGGGTTTCGAAAGGTCTCGCGCCGCACGACGCCGCCTGTCGAGTGGTCGAACGACGAACTGCTCGTGAGCGCGCGCCCGGTCCTCGAACGCACCGCCGCGGACGTTCTCATCTGCGGCCACATCCACTGGCCGGCGCACGTGAAGTGCAACGTGGCGGGGCGGGCGCGAGAGCTCTTCGTGATGGGGGACTGGTGCGGAGGAACTCGCGATTACGTGGAATGGAACGGAACCACGTTGTCGTTGCTGCGTCCGGGGAAGTGATGAGGTGTGCGTGATGAGCAGCGACTCAGAACTCAAAACCCATCACTCATGACTTGCGGAGCGGGCGTCCAAGCCGGTCTTCGGTGTATGTGAAGACCGCACTGCAGCGCTCGCAGATGCAGTACTTGTCGACGTGCCCTTCAGCCGCGCCGGGAGTGCGCCGACGGACGGAATAATCGCTATTCCGGCAAATCGGGCAGGCCACGTCCGCACGATGGATCAGCGTTCCCTTCTGCATGCCACACCTCTTCCAGCTGTTCGAAACCGTCGACGCGCACCGCGACCAACCCCCTGTCGCGGAACACCACGTTCGCGTCGAGCGAAACCGATCCCCGTTGAAGCGCCAGCGGCCCCTCGAGCCCGTCCGCTCCCTCCAGCATGACGGAACCGTGAGCCACACGGATGACCCTGCATGCCAGCCGCTGTTCCCCCGCGATCACGTCGATCGGCATGTCGTAGGTCTTCGCGGCATCCGCCGCAAGCTTGTTCTCAATTCTTCGGATCACCGCCGCCAGGCGTTCCATGCTGAGCGGGCGCGCCAGCACGGCGAGGATGGACCCCGCCGGGGCGACTTCATTCTCGACTCCCGCGAGCACGACAGGCAGCACAGGCCACTCCGTTTCCAGGTAGGTTGCGAGCGACTCGGGCATGCCCGATGTGCATGCCACCACGCAGTCGAACAGCGCGGTTTCGAGCTTGAGTTCCGCGGTCGTCGCGTCGGATTCGACCGACACCCGATGGCCGGCGGAGATCAGCGAGGCGCGCACGAGGGCTCCGAGGGAGCCGTCGGGATCGAATGTCAAAATATTCATATGTCTCTTATGTTATCGGCAGTCCTCGCGCGGAGCTTGATACACAAGGGATTGTATTGCGGAGAAATTCGGCCACAATTAGTGATGGGTGAGCACGAAGGCTCGATTGCGGCGCGAAATCGCGGACTTTTCGCCTTGACAGCCCATATTGCAGGGGTATGATTCTCTCACGAACGTCGGCGGCCGAGAGCCGCCGATTTTTTCGGCGCGGAAGTGGAAGAGAATGGTGTGTAGTGGAGAGTGAGGGAAGGCCCTCCCACTAAGATAGGTGGCGCGATGTTCCTTGGTGAGCAGGCCCTGACGCTGGACGCGAAGAATCGTCTGGTGGTCCCGTCGAAGTTCAGAACATTTTTAACCGACGAGGACAAGAAGGGCTTCTTCATCATGGTCAACCCGACGCGTGGGGAGCGCTGCCTGCGGCTGTACCCGAGATCCTTCTGGGCGCGGCTCGAGAGAAGCCTGCTCAAGAAGGCCGACGCGGTGGCCGACCCGTCCGAGTACTTGCGTCTGGTCGCCGCGCACGGAGACTTCGCGCCGATCGACGCGCAGTACCGATTCGTGGTCCCCCAGAAGCTCGTCGATTTCGCCCGGCTCGGTCGGGACGTGATCATGGTGGGGAACCACGGATGGCTCGAGATCTGGGATCCGGGCGAGTGGGAAACAATCGCGGAGCAATCGAGAGAGAAGTACCGGACGCAGCTCGCTCGCGCGCTGTGGCCGGAGCCGGAGGTCGAAGAGAGGAAGTCGTAGACCGCGCGCCGCCGGGGGAAGCCGGCGAAACGCGCCACACGAGAGGGGAAGCATCGGTCGCGCCAGGTTAGTGGAGAGAGGGGAGCCATGGAGCCAGGTCATGGGGGGCCGTCGTCTTTCGAGATCGTCCGGGAATTCCTCGAGTCGCACCAGGGCGTCAAGGCCCGGCCCGAGGAACTTATGCGCGTTCGGCCCGCGCTCGACGATCTCATCGCGAAGCTCACGCGCCTGCACCGCCTGTATCCGGAGTGCGCGGCAGCCAAGCTGAGCGACGAAGTGCTGGATCTGTACCGCCAGGCCCACGGGCAGGACGGGTTGTGGAGGAGCGCTGCGAGCCTGCTGTAATCGCACAGCGGCGCGGCGGGTGGTGAGATCGTGATGGCAGGAACGCCGAGGAACGGAGAGAGAGGGGGTCCATCGCTCTCACTGCCCCCCGTGCCGCTGCGACGCGCGTGAACGATCACGCTCCTGTTCTTTTGCAAGAGGTCGTGGAGTCGCTGAGTCTCCGTCCGGGCGCCGTCGTCGTAGACGGCACGCTCGGTCTCGGCGGCCACGCGGAGGCCCTCCTCGAGCGCGGCGCGCGCGTCATCGGATTCGAGTGGGACGACGCGGCGGCCGACCGCGCGGCGGAACGGCTCAAGCGGTTCGGCGATGCGATCACCATCGCGCGCGCCAATTATGCCGACCTCGTGCCGATCCTTGACAAGCTGAACGTTCAGGCCATCGACGGCCTGATCCTGGATCTCGGGGTCTCCAGTCTGCAACTAGACGACGCATCGAGGGGATTCAGTTGGCGGTTCGACGCGCCGCTCGACATGCGGATGTCGCGCATGCTGCTGCGGCGCACGGCGGCCGACGTGCTTTCCAGCCTTGGAGAGAGGGACCTGGAACGAATCTTCCGCCAGTACGGGGAGGAACGCAGGGCGCGGGCCTTGGCACGGGAACTCTGGAGTCGGAGAGGGGAAATCGCGCGTTGGACGACCCGGGAGCTGGGTGACTTCGTGGAACGCCTCATAGGGAGGCACGGACGGATTCATCCGGCGACCCGGGTCTTCCAGGCGCTGCGGATCGAGGTGAACCGCGAGCTCGACAACCTCCAGAGCCTCCTGACGATTGCCGATAAACCCATGAGGGACGGAGGACGCCTCGCCGTCATTTCGTTCCATTCCCTCGAAGACCGCATCGTGAAGCACGGGCTTCGCGGGAACCCGGCGTGGCGGGTGCTGACAAAAAAACCCATCCGGTCCGCGCGCGCGGAGGTGCTGGCGAACCCTAGGTCCAGAAGTGCGAAGTTGAGAGTGGCGGAGAGAGTGGAGCGGAAATGAAGGCATTGCGCGGCCTGCTCGTTGTCGTCGTCCTCCTGAATCTTGCCCTGCTCGCGGTCTTCCTCGAAGTCCGCGGGATGCGGTTGCGGTACGCCCTCGCGAAGAAGCAGCAACAGGCGCGCGCCGTCGTAGAGGCGAATCAGTCTCTGGCCCTGGCCGTCGCCCGGGCGAAGCGGCCGGACGCGCTGAACCGCAAGGCGCAGCAATTCGGGATTCTCGTGAAGTAATCCCATGGCGAACATCAGCACGGACAAATCGATGCACGGCCGCGCCGGGGGCCTCTTCGTGGTCATGGCCGTCGCATTCATTGGGCTGAGCGTCAGGCTGTTCACCGTCCAAGTGTGGGCGAATGAGCGCTACGAAAAATGGCGCGATGACCAGTCGGCGGCGGTCGTCGACGTTCGGGCCGTGCGCGGCCCCATCTGCTGCAGGCGCGGCGAATACGTCGCCATTTCCGTGCCGGTGCCGTCGATCTTCGCGGTGCCGAAGCAGGTGCGCGATCCGGCGGCAATCAGTGCGGCGCTCGGATTCGACGTACGGCCGAAGCTCGACCCTGCAAAGCAGTTCGTCTGGCTGAAGCGTCGCGCGACGGAGGCAGAGGCCGCGAAAGTCGTCCGTATGGAAGGGATTGGCGTGCGCACCGAGTACCTGCGCCGCTACCCGAACGGCCCGCTCCTGGCGCACGTGCTCGGAATGACCACCATCGACGACGAGGGTGCAGAGGGGCTTGAAGCTGCACTGAATCGCTTGTTGGTGGGGAACGCCTCCCGCGAGGCGATCGTCGTCGACGGCGCGCGTCGCAAGCTGTCGTTTCCGGATTTGCCGGCGACAGGGCTCGACGTCCAGTTGACAATCGATATGGCGCTGCAGCGCATCGTCGAGGAGGAACTCGACAGGGCGTGTGCGGAGAAGCGGCCGAAATGGGCCGTGGTCGTTGCGATGGATCCCAAGACCGGCGCGATCCTCGCGCTGGCGAACCGGCCCGTGTTCGATCCCAACGAGCGCGTCGGCGATCCGAGGGTGCATCAGAATCTCGCCGTCATGGCGCCCTACGAGCCGGGATCGACGTGGAAGCCGTTCTGCGTCGCGGGCGCGCTGGAGGAGAGACTTCTCACGCCCAAGACGCTGATCGACTGCGAGATGGGCATCTGGAAGTACGGTCCGCGCGTGCTGCACGATCATCACCCATACGGCAGGCTGTCGGTTTCGGACGTCATCTCGAAGTCGAGCAACATCGGGGCGGCCAAGGTGGGCGTCCTCTTGGGGCGCGAGCGTCTTTGGAAATGGGCGGACGCGTTCGGCTTCGGGACGCGCACCGGAATCGAATTGCCGCTGGAAGACGGCGGGCGCCTCGTGCCGCTCGGCAAGTGGAGCGTGTACACGACCACGTCGGTGCCCATGGGGCACGAAATCTCGGTGACCGTCCTGCAACTCGTGACGGCGATGTCCGCGATCGCGAACGGCGGCAAGCTCATGCGCCCATACGTGGTGCAGCGCACGACCGGTCCGGCGGGCGAGGAGCTCTGGCGCGCCAAGCCGGAAGTCGCACGCGTCGTGCTCTCGCCCGAGACGTCGGCGATGATGCGCGACATGCTGGCCGAGGTCGTAAAGACTGGCACGGGCGGCAAGGCGAAGATCGATGGCGTGAGCGTCGCGGGAAAGACGGGGACGACGCAGAAGATCGATCCCGTCACGCGCCAGTACACGCACGAGAAGTTCATCAGTTCCTTTGTCGGGTTTGCGCCCGCGGAGGCTCCGAAAGTCTGCATCGCCGTAGTCATCGACGAACCGCAAGGGGAGTACTACGGCGGCGCGGTCGCGGCGCCCGTCGTGGGGAACATTCTCAAGAGAGGTTTGCCGCACCTGAAGTAAATCGACGGTCGCGTGTCGACGGTCGATCGTCCGAGGAAGAGGAGAGAGAGGGAATGCCGAAGGATCCGAGACAGTACGGACAGATCACGCTCCGCGACCTGTGGCTCGGGACCTCGCCGGTGCATTACATGCGTCGATCGGAGGGTCCCGTCATGGCCATGTCATTGTCCGCGTTGACCGACGGCATCCGCGGGCGTCGCCGCGCATTCCACGAAGTGGAGGTGCGGGGCGTCACGTGCGATTCGCGGCAGGTCCAGGACGGCTATCTGTTCATTGCGATCCCCGGCAGCAAGGTCGACGGGCGCACCTTCGTCGAGGACGCGCTTCGTCGCGGCGCGTGTGCCGTCGTCGCCCAGGGGGCCGTCGCCGGCATCGACGTGCCGCAGCTCGTGGTGACTGATGCGCGCATGGCGCTCGCGGAAGCCGCCGCGCGGTTCCACGGAAACCCCACGCTCAAGCTGAACGTGATCGGCATCACCGGCACGAAGGGGAAGAGCACGACGGCGTACCTCACGCGCGCGATCCACCAGGCGGCGGGAGAGAAGGTGGGTTTGCTCGGAACGATTCAGTACGCGCTCGGCGCACGGACGATTCCGGCTCCGATGACCACGCCTCCCGCCGACGAGATCCAGCGCTACTTTTCGGAGATGGCGGCGGGGGGATGCAAGACCGCGGTCATGGAGGCGTCCTCGCATGCGCTCGATCAGCAGCGCACCCACGCCGTCCGCTTTGCCGCCGGCATCTTCACGAACCTGACGCACGATCATCTCGACTACCACGGCACGAAGGCCGCATACCGCGCCGCCAAGGCGCGGCTGTTCGAGGGGCTGAGCGACCACGCGATCGCCGCGCTGAACGGCGATGATCCGGCCAGCGCGCACTTCGCGAAGCGCACCGATGCGCACGTCATCCGGTACGGCATTGACGGGGCGTTCGAGGTGACGGCGTCGATCGAGCGGATCACGTTCGAAGGGACGCGGTTGCGCATGCGGCTCGGTACCGAGGAGTTCGTGCTGCGGTCGCGTCTCGTCGGCCGGCACAACGTTTACAACATCCTGGCGGCCGCGGCGGCGGCTTGGGGCATGGGATACGATCGGGAGCATATCCGTGGCGGTCTGGAGTCGATGGCCGCCGTGCCCGGACGACTCGAGCCGGTCGATGCCGGTCAGGACTTTGCGGTCTTCGTTGACTATGCGCACACCGAGGATTCGCTGCGCAACGTGCTGTCGGCCATCCGGCCGCTGACGCCTGGACGTCTGATCTGCGTGTTCGGCTGCGGCGGCGATCGCGATCGATCGAAGCGGCCGAAGATGGGGGGTACGGCCGACGAGATGTCGGACTTCTTCATCGTGACGAGCGACAACCCGCGGACGGAGGACCCGCTCGAGATCATCCGGCAGGTCGAATCGGGCGTGCGGAATTCGTCCAAGTACGTCACAGAGCCTGACCGCGCCGCCGCGATCAAGCTCGCGATCTCGATGGCGCGACAGGGCGACACCGTGGTGATCGCCGGAAAGGGCCACGAGACGTATCAGCACGTCGGTTGCGAGATCCGGCCGTTCGACGATCGCAGCGTGGCGCGCGCGATCATCGAAGCGAACACAAGAAAGAAGAATGCTTAATCTGCATGTGGGCGAAATCGCCCGGCTTCTCGGCGCGACGGTCGACGGCTCAATCGACGGAATCGCCGCGTCTGGCGTCTCGGCCGACTCCCGCGCGATCGCGCCGGGGCAGCTCTTCTTCGCTCTTCGGGGCGGACATGAGTTTGTCGGCGAAGCGCTGCGTGCGGGCGCGTGCGCCGCAGTCGTCGAGCGCGACGTGCTCGCAAAAGGGCCCCTGCTTCGCGTGCAGAGCACGGTCGCGGCGCTCGGGCAACTCGCCGCGATCTATCGCCTGATGCTTGACGCAAAGGTAGTGGCTATCGGCGGCTCTAACGGGAAGACGACCACGAAGGAGATGGTGGCGCACATCCTCGGCAAGGACCGCCGGGTGACGAAGGCGCGCGCGAGCTTCAACAACGACATCGGATTGCCGCTGACCATTCTCAGCGCTCCGCGCGACACCGAGTTCCTTGTCGTGGAGCTCGGCACAAACCGGCCCGGCGACATCGCGCGTCTGGCACAGTGGGCGCGGCCGGATGCGGCGGTGATCACGTCCATCGGCGAGGAGCACCTCGAAGGCCTGGGCTCGATCGAGGGGGTCGCCGCCGAGGAGGCGACGATTCTTCGGCATCTGCGCAGCGGCGGCTTCGGCATCGTTCCCGCGGACGAGCCGACGCTCTCGGCTCACGTGAGCGTCGTGCCGCGGGAGAAGCTGATCACGTTCGGCACGTCGGAGGGCGCGGACCTGCGCGTCGAGCAGGTCGAGCGGAATAACGGCCTCTGGTTCCTGTGCCGCGGGGTGCTGTTCCGGCTTGGGCTGACCGGCGCCTGGAACGCGTCGAATGCCGCGGCGGCGAGCGCCGTCGCGATGACGTTCGGCATACCGCTTCCGGAATGCGCCGAGCGGCTGGCCGACTTCCGGGCACCGAAGATGCGCATGGAGAGGCTGGAAATAGGCGGAATCACCATCATCAATGACGCGTACAACGCCAACCCGACGTCCATGCGCGGAGCGCTCGATGAATTCGAGCGCATGGAATGCGGCGGCCGGAAGGTCGCGGTGATCGGTGAGATGCTCGAGCTCGGCGCCCACTCCACGCGCGCGCACGAATCGATCGGCGAGATGCTGTCGAAGGCGTCGTCGATCGCCTCGGTGGTGACGATCGGTCGCGCGGCGCGGGCCATGGGGATGTCGCTCCATTTCGACACGGTCGAGGAGGCCCGCGAATTGCTGTGTGCGCTCGTAAACACGGGCGACATGGTGCTGGTGAAGGGATCGCGCGCGGTCGGGCTTGAGAAGGTCGTGCGCATGCTGGCGGAACGGACTACGGAGACACGGGGACATGCTGCTGCGTCTGCTTGATCTCGACGCGCTCCTCCTGATCACGTCGCGCGCCGCCATGGCCGGCGTCGGGGCGCTTGTCTGCTGCGTGCTGCTCGGGCCGCGCGTCATCGCGTGGCTCCGCGCGCGCCGGATGGGCGAGCGCACGGAGAAGGGGGACTCGCGCAGGCTCGACTCGATCATGAGCGAGAAGAAGAACACGCCCACAATGGGCGGGCTCTTCCTCTGCGCCGCGCTGATGTTTTCCGTGATGCTCTTCACGAAACCGACCCGCGGCGTAATGCCGATCCTCGGGACGACGGTTCTCGCACTGTGCGCGCTGGGCGCGATCGACGACTGGATGAAACTCTCGGGCCGGTCGAAGACCGGCATGAAGTCGTACGTCAAGCTGCTCGGCCAGGCGATCGTCGGATACGTGGCGGGATGCTGGCTGTACTGGGTGCTGCTACGCACCGATCCGTCGCAGGCGTCGATCGTGCACATCCCGCTCGTCGGCTCATACGATCTCGGCATCTTCTATCCGCTCTTCGTAATGCTCGTGACTGTGTCGACGTCGAATGCGGTCAACATCACGGACGGACTGGACGGGCTTGCGGGCGGGTGCCTGTCGATGTCGTTCTTCACGTTCGCGCTCATCGCGTACGCCGCGGGACGCGTCGATTTCAGCCAGTATCTCGGGATTCCGCATGTCCGCGCGAGCGCGGAAGTCACCGTCTTTTGCACGGCGGCGCTCGGGGCGTCGCTGGGTTTCCTGTGGTTCAACAGCCATCCCGCTCAGGTGTTCATGGGGGACTCCGGCTCGCTGCCGATGGGGGGGGCGCTGGGGCTCGCTGCATGCGCGACGAAGCAGGAGATGCTGCTCATCGCGGTGGGCGGCGTCTTCGTCGTGGAAGCGGCGTCGAGTCTTCTCCAGATCCTGTGGTTCAAGTGGACGGGTAAGCGGATCTTTCGCATCGCGCCGCTGCATCATCACTTCCAGTTTGGCGGGATGCCCGAAACCAAGATCGTGACGCGCTTCTGGATCTGCGCGGCGGTCCTGGCCGTCGCTGCGCTGGGAACCTTGAAGCTGAGGTGACGAAGATGGAACCGTTTCTCGGCCGCAACGGTATGTATCGGACGGGACGGTTTCAGGTGAGGTCGAAATGCGGTGGATCGGTGTCGCAATCGCACTGGGCCTGGGGATGGCGTCGATACATGTCGAGCCAGTTACCGCGTCGTTTGCGCTGATCATGGCGGCGGTCGTCTGCCTGTACCTGTCGGCGCCGTGGCGCAGCGCGCAGCGCGTCTGAGGGCGGCGGACCGTTTGCCGCGGACTCAATTGCTTGACCGCCGATTGCCCTTCGATACCATGGGGCGCGATTCATTAATGGAGCTGCCCCATGCCGCGTGCGAAAGTCGGGATCGTCGGAGCCGGTAACGTCGGCGCCGCGTGCGCGTTCATTCTCCAGAAGAAGGGCATTTGCGACATCGTCCTCAGCGACATCGTGGAGGGCGTGCCGCAGGGCAAGGCGCTCGACATGAACGAGTGCCGGCAGATCGACCACCACAGCACGCGCGTGATCGGCACGAACAACGTCGCCGACATGAAGGACTGCCAGGTGGTCGTCATCACCGCCGGCGTTCCACGCAAGCCCGGCATGACGCGCGAGCAGCTGCTCGACATCAACGCGGGAATCATCAAGGACGTGTGCACGAAGTTGACGGGCGCCGGCGCCAAGCCGGTGCTCATTGTCGTGACGAACCCGCTCGACGTCATGACGTACGCCGCGCTCAAGATCACGGGGTTCCCGAAGGGGCGGGTGATAGGCATGGCGGGCGTGCTCGACTCGAACCGCTACGCCCACTTCATTGCGGAGCGCCTGCAGGTCTCGCCGCGGGACATCAGCGCGATGGTGATGGGGTCGCACGGCGACACGATGGTGCCGCTGCCGCGCTTCACCACCGTCGGTGGCATCCCGATCACGGAATTGCTGCCGAAGGCGGAGTGCGACGCGCTGGCCGTCAAGGCGCGCGACGGCGGAATCGAGATCGTGAACTTCCTGAAGACGAGCGCCTGGCTGGCCCCGGGAAGCTCGATCGCGTCGATGGTCGAGTCGATCCTCTTCGACGAGAACCGTGTGCTGCCGTGTTCCGCCTACCTCGAGGGGGAGTACGGACTCAAGGACGTTGTTGTCGGCGTACCGTGCAAACTGGGCGACGGCGGCATCAAGGAGATCTACCAGGTCAAGCTGCTGCCGGAAGAACTCGCGGCCGTGCAGAAGTCGGCGGCGGTCGTGAAAGAGAACTGCGCCCTCTTGAAACTGTAGTCACAAGTCACACATCGACGTGTGACTTTGGACCTGTGACAAGTGACTATTTCTGAGGCTGCATCGCCGTGCCGCAGCTCTCGCAGATTGCCGGCCCGTCGGCGTTCGTGCCACAACGGCGGCATGCGTGTTTAACCACGGGCTTAGGGTCGCGTAGCCCCAAGATCCGCTTCAAGCGCACCTTCGACTCCGCGTCCGCGGTCTCCGCGTAACGCTTGCGGGCCTGCGGCACGGCGATCTCGCCCAGCTTGAGCAGCTCCTTCACGGCGTCCTCGCGAGCGTTGAGATCGCCCTCCTCCAGGAGCGAGAGGACGTCGTCGATTTTCCGGCGCTGCTCGTCCGTCGCCTTCGGTATCTCGGGGCACGGCTGCCCGAGCGCGAGCGCACGCAGGAGGTTCGTGAGCCGGACGCGCACCCACGGTGGCGTCTCCTCGTCCATGATGCCCAGATCCTTGAGTGCCTTGCGCATCTTCGACACGGCGTCCTGCACCAGATCCTCGTCGCCTGAGTCCTTTAGCTTCAGCAGCTCCGCCGCGCCCGTCTCGAAGTCGCTTATGGGCGTGCTCTTCGCCTGCGCGGCGCCGCGGCCGGCGCGGCGGTTGGACCACTCTTCGATGGCGCGCTGATACTCCTGTTGCATGCGCTGGTATTCTTCCTGGCTGTTGATCGACCCGAAACCGCCGCTGAACGAGAGGAAGCCGGCGACGCGCGCCTTGAAGACCTGCTTCAGCGCAGCCAGGTCCGGCACGATGTCCGCATGCCAGAGCCCCGCGGCCTCGAAGGCCACGTGCAGCTGCCCGACGATCTTGAGCGCCTCGTCCGGCGTTTCGCGCGCCCGCGACTTCGCGTCTGCGAGGCTCGCCTTGAACTCGGTGGTCGCCTTCCAGGCCTCCTGCAATTTCGGCCACGCTTCCCTGAGCTTCGTGCTTGGATCGTCCTGCGGGAAGGCGGGCATGGCGACGGCGAACGCAAACGCGGCGGTGACGATCTTCATGAGGCCCTCCACGGATTAGACGCCTGCTGCCCCAGGGATAGTCTGTATCGCATGACGATGCAACGCATCCGGGCTGACGATGTTCGGTGAATTGACGCGCGCGAATCCCTCGTTCTACGCCGAGGCCTCGTGCGACGGCGCGGTTCGGGCTCGCCGTAACCTGCTCGCAAGAGTGCGAAGGTCCGACTACTTCCTGCCGTCGAGCAGCTCGGCGATCTTCTTTCGCGTTTCCAGGACGTCCATGTGCTCGATCGGCTGGGGGCGTACGTCGGTGCCCAGGAGCCGGGTGATTGCGTTGATCGCGAAGTACGCATTGCGATCCACGTCGCCCATCATGATCGTCCGCAAATGCGGCAGGGCGGTCGCGTCGCCGACCGTCCCGACGATGATGATCGCGCGCTCTCGGATCCACCCGTGTTCCTTTTCGCGCTTCAGGGTTTGCGTGAATCGTCCCGTCGCCCACACGCGGTCCGCGTCGGAAAGCGGGCACTCCTTGAACTCGAGCGGCTTGAGGCCATCGAGTGCGAGCGCGACGATCGCCTGATTGCTCGCGTAAGATGCCTCCTTGCCCGTCCCGGGATAGCCGCAATAGTCGAGGTCGAACAGGGAGCCGTCGGCGCTCGATGCGCGGGCCATGGACCAGAAATCGGCCGAAGAGGAGCTCATCGTGCGGGTCGGCTTCATCGTCACGGTCGCCGCGCTGATGGCACCGCCGAGGCGGATCAGCAGGCGGAAGTCGTCGAGCGCCAGCACTGCCTGCTTGACCTCGACCTTGCGGTTGTCGGCCGGCCACGGAGTCTTGTATGAGGTGCGGTCCGCGACGAGCGAGACATGAAGCACGCGGACGTCTCGCGCGCCAGGGGCGAATCGGTGCCACGACAGCGAGCCACCGTGCCCTGAGCCGGTGCCCAGCTCGAGCTCCGGCAATCCGTTCCACCGCGGCACGTTGCCGATCTTGACCTCGCACGCGGGCGCGCGAATGAGCGAGAGCGCTTTCTCGCGCACGATGGAGTCCGCCAGCGCCCGCGCCCGCTCGCTCTTTATGCCGTCGAGTGTCAGGACCACTCCGTTTCCCATCGCTTTGAGGATGCCGCGGGCCTGGCCGGCCAGTTCCTCGTCGGCGGCATCGATCAGCGCGACCATTGCAGGGACGGCTTTCGGGCCGAGTTTGACGATCTCGTCTGCTGCCTTGGTGCGCGTCTCGAGGTCTTCGTGCGAGAGGTCGCGTGTGAGAGCGTCGACGTCCTGGACCGCGAGCGCGAGAAGCAGTGCGAGCATGCGTCTATGAAACGCGACGGGCGGCTAAGCGGGGCGCCCAATGTTTTTCAGGATAGTTTCGTCCTTGCGCCCTGCTTAGCCTGAGCGAGCGGGAGCGAGTCGAAGGCTTCGCAAGGGCTCCAGCAGCCGATGAATCCCTCGACCTGCTCGACTCGCTTCGCTCCCGCGGGGCAGGACTCGCCTCCGGCTCCCTCGGGATAAGCAGAGGGCAAGGTCCGGAATTATTTTGATCCGTCTGCTTAGAAAATAGCCCGAATCGTGAGCACGAGTCCCACAAGGAATACGGGGATCCCGGCCGACATGAGGTTCAGCGGTTCAATCAGCAGCAGTCCGCCCCCCATCAGCACGAATCCGACGATGCCGACAGTGATGCGCCCCATGATCTTCGCCATCGTGCCGGCGCCGCGGAGCGGGGCGAGAAATATGTCCTTGAAGTCCATGTCTATTCGACGATCGTGCGTTGCTGCGCGCGCTTGGATTTCTCGTTGATCTCGACAAGCAGATGCCCTGCGCTCTCCGCGTCCGGCCCGTTCGGATCCAGCTTCGCGATCGCAAGCGCCCGCTCCTTGGCCAGATCCCACATCTCCAGGTCCATGTACGTGCGAACGTGCTGGATCATCTTCGTGGCCTCCTCGTGCCGGCGCGTGTCGGGCTTGGCGGGCGGACTTGACGGTGCCGGCTTTGGCTCCGCCTTCCACCGCAATTCGTTGATGTTCTTCGAGACGGTTTCTGCTTCGGTCGTGCCCGGCCAGCGCGCGAGAATCTCGTCGGCCTTGTCGAGAGCGAGGTCCCACATTTCGATGCCGATGTAGGTCCGCATTTGCTGGAGCGCCGTCGCCGCATCGGCGGCCCCCTTCTGCATAACCGGAGCGGGCGCTACCGCGGCAGGCGGTGCGACGGGTGTCGCGATAGCGTGTGGCGCTGCGGCCCCGTCCGGCGCAGAGGGCGCACTCACCCGGGCGGCGAGGGCGAACACGGTGGCGAACAGCAGCCCGCCCACCGCGAGGATCCACGCGTGCTCCAGCTGGGGCAGCATCCAGTGTTTCGGATTCACGAGCGTAAAGGCGCCGAGGGCGACCCCCCCCGCGACGGCGAGCACGCCGCCCACCAACGCCAGTCCCGTGACAATGCTTCGCATAGGCCTAATCCTATGGACGTGTGGCGAAGCGAGTCAATTGCGTTTTCCCCAGCGGTACAATGAAGTACGTGGGAGCAGAGGAGCGCAGGGCGGTGCGCATGCCGCCCGAGGCGGCCGACGCCGCGAGGGACCCGGAACGGGTGATCGGCAAATACGTCCGCACCGTGCTCGTGGGCTCGGGGGGCATGGGTGAGGTCTGGAAGGCCTGGGAGGCCGCGCTCGGACGCTGGGTCGCCCTCAAGTTCATGAAGCAGGGCGACCGCGCGGAGCACGTGCGTTTCCGGCGCGAGGCGCAGACAGCGGCCCGCCTGCTGCATCCGAACATCGCCGCGGTCTTCGAGGCGACCGACGACTACATCGCGATGGAGTACGTGCAGGGGCGGACGCTCGTCGGGTATCCGAACTCCGACTTCCGGCCCGTCGTCCGCCTGATGCGGGACGCAGCGAGAGCCCTCCATTACGC
>CAYXVY010000203.1:0-16926 GCA_964468745.1 uncultured Planctomycetales bacterium
CGCTGATCGCATACGCCAACACAATGTCTATGTCGCGAACATCCCTGCTGGACACCTGTCGAGTGGCGGGCCGTATCCGCTAGGGCCCCAGGACACGGGAGCGTCTAAGGAGAACGAGGCCGACCAGCAGAGCAGCCAGGACGAGCCACAATAGGCCAAAGGCAATCCAGAGGAACTTCCTAGTTCGATGCTGAATCGGTTCTCGCGGAGTGGATTCACTGCCTCGAGCCTGTAGCGTATGAAACACAGCTCTCGCGACCAAATACCCGAAGACCCCGCCGAAAAAGCTGAAGAACAGGGGCAGTAAACCCGCGACCCAGGCATCATGGCGGCCGCCGAAGACGAAGGTTTGCAAAACGATGTAGGTGAGCCCCCCGCCGCCCATGAATCCGATGGCATCGACACCATTGAGGATGGCCAGAGAGATCAGGAATTTCCTAATTCGATGCTGAATCGGTTCTCGCGGAGTGGATTCACTGCCAAGAGCCTCTAGCGTATACATCACAGCTCTCGCGACCAAATACCCGAAGACCCCACCGAAAAAGCTGCAGCACAGGAGCGGTAAACCCGCGACCCCTGCGTCATGGCGGCCGCCGAAGACGAAGATTCGCAAAAAGATGTAGGTGAGCCCCCCGCCGCCCATGAACCCGATGGCATGGGCAACATGGTAGATGGCCGGAGACATCTTCCGATTCTTCATCGACTTAACGAATGGACGAGCAAACGCACGTTCTTCCCCCTTCTGGGGCATTTTATGGTGCCCGAGAGCCGTTGAGAAGAGCGAGGCGGGGTCTAAGGGAGGCGGAGGGCAATATCAGGGGCTTACTCGTGGTCAGGCGCTGCGCCGGGGATGTCGCGGGGCTTGCGGAACGAACGCCCGCCGAAGCGCAAGATCGTCGCCTGGTCGATGAGGCGGTCCGCGATGGCGACGGCCTGCTCGGGCGACGAGAGAAACTCGCCTCACCTGCGGTCGATCCGGGGCGCGCCGCGATCCCGCGCGCTACCTCGCGATGCTGACGACCGTCCCGCCGGCCGAGTCGACAGCCTTCTTGATCTGCGCGTCATAAACGTTTCGCCACATCCAGAGCCAGAGCGTCCGCCCGGCCGAATCGACCTTGAGCACTCCTCTCGTAAGCTCCAGCGCCTTCGCGACCTGCACGAGCCGATCAGCGCTGTCGCACTCAATCGCCACGGTCACGTACTGGAGATTCTTGGTCGTGATCTCGATCTTCGACTCCCGCGCCGCACGCTGAAGCTCCTCGAAGGAAAACCGTTGCAAATCGACGTGCAGCTCGCACGCCTTCGCATAGTCCGCAAGGCCACCCGTGACGCCAGGCATAGATTTCAGACGTTTGTCCAGCTCCATCGCGTTCGAGCCCGGTTGCGCCTTCAACACGAGGTACAACACCGCGTGACTCACGATCAACGCCGGCGTGCCCGCCCTGACTGCGGCCACCTCAAGTTGGTACAAATCTCTGCAATGCCCCGCGTAGTGCACGCGCAGGCGATTAGTCCCGTAGTCTGCCTCGACGCTCTCCACGCCGGTGACCTTCATCAGCGTCGTGCGCGCCCTTCCAAGATCCTCTTCCGCTCGCGGATAGATGCGAAACCAGATGTCGCGCGGCGGGTGCGCGCACTCTTTCAGTTCGCCGGGCCGTCGTGCCGCGGCCTCGCCAACTCTGCACCTACCCGAATTCGGATCGACCGCGCGGCACGCCGCGAGCCCGATCACGATCATCCCCAGAACTGCGAGCGTCTTGTGCTTCGTAAGCGCCTCCAGAAGACAGTAAACGCTCGGCGGCCGATCTGAGGCGAAAACGTAGACGCCACTCCCCGCCTACTTCTGGACCCCAAGGACATTCGCGTAGCGGTAGTACACCTCCAGCGTCAACATCTGAACCGCCGTGTGAGACGTGCGCGTGCGGTCCTCCGCCCCCGGCGTCCATGAGCCACGCTCGCACCCGTGGCGCGCCGTCTTCTGCGACAATACCAGGCCGTCCTTCAGCTTCTCGTTCCACCCCTTCCACAGCGCGCCGTTCGGCCCGTCCTGCTGGAAGAGCGCCAACGACGCGACCAGTCGCGTTACCGCCGGCATCTCGCACGGCTTGACGCACGAGAGCCTCCGCGCAACCGGCTCCGCCTCGCCCCCGCGCTTCCCCAGATTCGCCGCCGCGACGTACGCCGCCATCTCCACAGTGACGCCCTTTTCCGCCGTTACGCCCAGCCAGTCGATCGCGCGCCTCATCGCCGCCGCGCTGGTTCGCAGCTCACCCAGCTCCGCGCTTTTCACGAGCTGCACGGCCCAGAGCGTCGTCATCACGTCGTCCGCGCCCGCACCCCACGCTCCGCTCGCCCGCTGCTTCAACAGGATGTAGTCGACCGCCTGCTGCGCCGGTTGCTTGAGGCCATTCGAGCGCGTCATTCCGTAGCTCTCGGAAAACGCCAGTGCGGCAAGCACGTTGGCCACCGTCACGCCATCGTCGGGCAGCGTCCCCACGCCCCCCTCCACGTTCTGCCGCGCGATCAGCCACTGCAGTCCCCGCTTCACGACCTTCCCCAACGTGCCCGCTTCGCACTCGTCGCGCGACAGATGCGAATAGCCGGCGCCGAACAACGCCAGCAGCGCGAAGGCGGTCGACGCGACGTCCCCCGGGCAACGCTTGCTCGCGATCTTCCGTAGCAATTCGTCCACGTGGGCACGCAGGTCGGCATCCTTCGCTTCCCGCACGTCATCGAGATACGGCGCCGCAGGGATTCCCAGCCCCTCCAGCTCGAGGCTGGCGTTCTGGCGGACGTCCGCGTCGTCCGCGTGAAGCTTCTCGATCAGCGCCACGGCCCGCTTCCCCACCCGCTCGTCCCGCGGCACCGGCGGCAGCCCTCGGAAGTCGTCATGCGGGCACGTGCAGGTCGCGACACGACGACCCCACGATCCATCCTCGTCCTGGTGGCGCGCCAGCCACTTGATCCCCTCCGCCTGCGACAGGATCGCCGCGGTCAGCAGCGCGAGCATGTCCCTATCAACGATGCGCGGCGCCGAGGGTTCAGCGCGCCGCCCGCGCTATTCGCCCGCGAGGCGCGCGAGAATGCGGTCCGCCTCGGCCTCGTCGATGACCACGAAGCGGCCCGCCTCGTCGTACGCCAGGATTTCCGCCTCGGCAATATCGAACCACCACGCATGAAGCCGCAGCCGTCCGGCCGCCAGCCGATCGCGAACCGCCGGGTAGCTGCGGAGATGCTCCAATTGCGCGAGGACGTTCAACTGGGAGAGGTGGTTGTACAGCGTCAGGTTCCCGCTCATGCGCGTCCCCTGCCGGACTTGTAGAAGCGCCCCCTCAGCATGCCGAAGCCAGGCGTGCAGGTGCGGAGTCCCCGCGTCCTCCTTCCCATCCATGAGCACGCGCATCGCTCCGCAATCGGAGTGACCGCACACGATGATGTCGGAAACGCTGAGCGCGGAGGTGGCGAACTCGATCGCGGCGGCTTCCGATTCGTCGCTGAGCGACCGTCCGTCGCTCCCGCAGGGGGCGATGATGTTGCCCACATTGCGAATGACGAAGAGGTCTCCGGGCTCCGTCGAGGCGAACAGATTGGGGGCGACGCGACTGTCCGAGCAGGCCACCAGGAGCGCGTCCGGCGACTGCCCGAGCGCCAGGCGGGCGAACGTCTCGCGGTAGCCGGGCCGGACCTTGTTATGGAAATCGACGATCCCCCGGATCAGCTTTCTCAAGGCGACAGAGCCTAGAGCCGCGGCTCCCACGCGTCAAGAACGCGGCGCCCGGGCGACCGCACGAAAACAGGGTCTGGCCGTGCGGAGGAGGGTATCCTTCCCCCATGCCCGACCCGATCCGCGAAACGGCGATGGGCGGCCTGCAGAGCGGATTCTGCACGACCGTATGGTCGGACATTCTGAAAGCCGGCGGACCGCCGACGCCCGAATCGCAGAAGCACCTCGACGCGCTCATCCGCACGTACTGGCGCCCCGTGTACGCGTACATGCGTTCGTCGTGGAAACTATCGGTCGAGGACGCAAAGGATCTCACGCAGGCGTTCTTCACGCGCTTCCTCGAGAAGGACTATTGGTCGCGCGCGCGGCCGGAACGCGGGAGCTTCCGCGGCTACCTCAAGCGCGCCGTGAAGAACTTCCTCGTTAACGCGAAACGGGACGCGCCGCCCGAGCACTCCGGATTCTCAATCGACGTGCGCGATCTGCCGACGACGGCGCCCGAAGACTCCCCCGAGCAGGCGTACGACCGCGAGTGGTTCCGCACGCTGATCGACGATTCCTTCGCCGACCTGCAGACGTTCCTGTCGCAAGAGGGCAAGCCGCACTACGGAGAGATTTTCAAAGCGTACACGCTGTCGCAGGCGAGCGCCGCGGGAGACGAGCCGACCTACGACGAGCTCGCCGCCCAATTCAAGCTCCAGAAGCACGACGTCCGCAACATCCTCTCATACTGTCGCAAGGTGTACCGCGACATCCTCAAGCGCCGCGTGCGGCAGTACGTGGATAGCGACGAAGCGATGGAGGCGGAGCTCGGCGAAATCGCGAAGGGCTGAGAATTGCAGAGCATGGAATTCGCGAGGGACATGCCGCCGAAGGACAGCCTCCGGGCGCCCCGAGTGATTGCGCGTTCGGCGCTGAGACCTCGTTCCGGATTCTTGTGCCCCGTGCTTCAATTCGGGTCGTACTCCTGGTCCGTGGGATTGTTGACACTATGCAGATGGGAACGTGACGAATGACAAAACCGGTGTCCATGCTGCGTCACCCCCGCACGCCGCTGGCGTGCTGCGTTGTAATGCTAGTTCCTTCGCTGGCGGCTGCTTACTACGTCGCGACCGCGCCGCGAGGGTGGCGCTGGTTCCTCATAGCATGGTGGGACGTTCCAGGCGCGTACATGGCCTACACTTGGGCGCTGATCTTCGCAATCCTGGGCTGCGGCTGTGGCCTGCTGCTCAACGCGTGGGCCCTACTGAGCGCCCGGGCGTTGCTGAAGGACCACCCTTCGATGCAGCCATGGTTCCTGGCAGCTATCTTCATTGGAGTACTCAACCTGGGTCTCTTCCTCGTTTCGATTTCCCTGATACCTCGCTGAGGGACCTCAAGGTCTCGCGTCATACGCATTGGCAGTCGAACACTCGTCAGACGACGACCCCGCCACGAGTCATTCGAACGTGCGCAGGATGTACAATGACCTCCTCAAGCGCCGCGTACGGCAATACGCGGACAGCGACGAAGCGATGGAGGCGGAGCTCGGCGAAATCGCGAAGGGCGATTGAACCCTTGAGGTTGGATTCCTTGAGTCACTTTCACCAACTACGGAGGCCGTGCGTGAGACAATCCCCGGCGGCGATCGGCTTCTGGTGTGTTCTCAGTCTCCTCTCCGCCGCGTCGACTCTCCACGCTGCGCAAGCGGTCGAGGATTTCACGCTGCCGTCGGCGCGGGACAGCTCGCTGGTCCGGCTTTCCGATCACGCGGGCAAGGTGGTCCTGATCCATTGGTGGCGCACGTCGTGCAGCATCTGCACGAAGGAGACTCCGAAGCTTGTCGCTCTGCACAAGAAGCACGGGGACGCGGGACTCGAGATCCTCGGCGTGTCCGACGACACGGCGGACTCCGTGGGGGAGGTTCCCGCGTGGCTGAAGAGGCAGGAGATTCCCTGGCCGGTCGGGCTCAACGACCAGGGGGAGTTCATGCGCCAGATCCGGCCCAAGGGGCGCGGGGAAACTCCCGGCTATTACGTGGTGTCCCGGGGCGGGCAGCTCACATTCCTGGGGTTGGATCGGAAACCCGAGGACTGGAAGAAGGTGGAGGAGACGGTGGTACGCCTGCTGGCCGAACCCGCACCGGAGAAGCCCGCCCTCCAACGCCGCGAGTACGCAGCCGCGCCAGACTTCTCGCTGCCCGATCTCAAGGGGACGAAGACGAGCCTGAAGGACTTCGCCGGCAAGCCGCTGGTCGTGAACTTCTTCAACGCCGACAGCTGCGACTGGGCCGGCGCGGTCGTCTCGAAGCTGCACCAGGACTATGCGCAGAAGGGATTGCAGGTCGTGGGGATAAACCTCTTCGACGAGGATGCCGTGATCCAGAAGTGCATCGACAAGCACAAGGCTCAGTACCCGGTGCTGCGCGGGGACGCGGCCACGCAGAAGGCCTGGATCGGCGACTCCAAAGCATGGGCCACGTTCTTCGTGGACTCGAAAGGCCGGATCGTGAAGAAGATCACGGACTCGATCGACAACGGACTGGAAGGCCCGGTCTTCCGCAAGCTCGCGGAGCATGTGCTGGAGAAGTAGACAGGAGCGAAGTTCTTCGGCTTTCTCCGTGGCGCCGATGTAAACGCGGAGCTCGATCCCGCCGATCCGCGCGAAGCGGGGCTCAATCCCCGATGGCGACGTCCAGCGTCCCGGGAGCGACCGTCCCGTCCTTCCAGTCCAAGAACGAAAGCGTGATCCTGGCCTTGCCGCGACCCGCGTTCTCCGGCACCTTTACGGGGCCGATGTAGTAGCTCCCTCAGGTCGCGATCTTGAAGACGGTTCGGACGTTGAGCGGCACGCCCCCCGATTCGCGAGCGGGAAAGGCCATGTCGGCGGCCAGCGCGACACCCTGCAGCACCCGCTTGTCCGAGTAGTAATAGTCCATCGCCGCAAAGGTCCGTTCGCCAAGGCCGGGCGTGCCGAACAGGACGTACATGTTCCCGCCCTTCTCCCCCCGGTCCAGCGTCTCCCAGCTCGGCACGTTGAAGGTCAGCGCACCATCGAGGTGGACGATCGGCGCGTCCGCGGCGCGCTTCGCGAAGAGCACTCCATCGACACTCCAGGCGTGCCTCTTCTCCCCCACCCGCAGCTGAATCCACACGCGCCCATCCGACCCGCGTCGCGTCAGCACGAAATCGCCGGCCTTCACCTTGCCCTCGATGAACTCCGCAATCTTGAAGCGGGTCGTCGAGGGATCCACGGGGGCGCGGTCGTCCGGCGCGCCCGCCACGGACTCGCCGGCCTCCGTCAGATCGCCGTTGCCGTTGCGGTCGACGTACAGGGTGTTCCCGCCCAGGGCGAGCCAGACCCGGGACTTTGCCTCGGCTCCGAAGACCAAGAGGCAGTACTCGGCGGACGCCTTTCCATAGTCGGGCTCGCCGACGATCTTGCGCTCCACCTTGGCCAGGTCGACCGGCTCCGACGCCTGTGTCGCGAGGCCGAGAAGAGTCGATCCAAGAAGCAGGAGCATCATCAGGGTTGCCTGCCAGATATACGCTCAACGAGGAGGGGTCGTGGCGTAATCCGGCGCTCTTCCAGTCGTCTGAATAGGCTGCGCCGGGCGGGCGTGAGGCAGCTTAATCGGCACGACCGGGCCCAGATCCGCCTGCGCCGGCGGTGCGACAGCCTCCGTTGCATCCAACCGTCGAGAATTGCCTTCAGCTCGCACCCCTGCGCACCGCGTCAGGCACCCCGGCCCCTTGCTCCCTCCTTCGCCGTCCCACCTCACTCAGGAATCTCATGGAAAGGCTTCGGAGGGCAGGCCCGCTGGCGTATGCGCATTTAAGAGTCTTATTCCCGCCCGCTCGAATGCCGTATCCTCTTACGGCCGCGCGAAGCGAAACGGCGCGGGAGCAGACTCGTCTAATCCACTAACGTGCAACGGGAGGATTGAACCATGACGACCCTTTGTCTCGCCTTGTTCGTCGCCAGCAGCTTTGCGCCCGCGTGCCAGGAAAAGCAACGCATCCAGCAATTGATCGAGGGCCTCGGAGATGACAGGAAGGAAGAGCGTGACAAGTCCCTCGCGGAGCTCGTGAAGATCGGCCCCCCGGCGCTCGAGGCGCTCCGCGCCGCCGTCTCGAGCACCGACGCGGAAGTGAAGACGCTCACCGCGGAGGAGATCGAGAAGATCGAGTGGGTGGGCCTCGACAAGCTCAAGCAGTACGTCAAGGAGGGGTTGGACGACGAAGCGAAGGTCGAGCCCTCCAAGCAGAAAGGTCTTGCCCGGTGGTTTCCAGACACGCGCTTCTACGAAGTGGCCGGGGTCGCGCCGGCCGGAGGGGCGGCCGCGATGATGGGCATGCAGGCGCCGCGCAGCCTCTTCGCGGTCAAGAAGCTGGATCACGGATTCAGCCGGCTGCTGGTGAAGGGGATTTTCTGCACAAGCTCAATCGAGGCGCTGCTCCTCGGACAGAAGATCGTGCTCGCGACCGAGGGCGACGCGCTCGATTTCGCGATCGCCGTCATGGACCTCTATTCCGCCGGGGCCGGCGCGAATGCGACCGCGTGGATGATGGGCGGAGGGTCGTCGAGGCTGGATCGGACGGAGGACGGCTGGAGCCTCGTGCCGGCCGCCTTCGGCGCCCAGTTGATCTTCAAGACCGACAAGGACGGGCTGCTGCTCGGCGTCAGCCAGAAGACCACGAACCCGTATGCCCAGCTCGGGCTGGGGGGCGGAGGGGGCGCGGACTCCGAGGAGCGCAGCAAGCTCGAGATCGCGAAGTTGAAGCTGGAGATCGAGGCGCTCAAGCGTCAAGCCGACAAGAAATGACGAACGGGTCCTCCCGGCCAATCGTCAGGATACGGCGAGACGAGTCGGCGAGCGCGGGCCCGGCGGGATCATTGCGGGAGTCGACGCGCCGACCACTCCTCGCGCGTGATGCCGAACGACCACTCGTCGCGCCAGACTCCGCGCTTGCAGACGGACTTGCGGATCGTGCCCTCGAGTGCGAATCCGTTGCGTTCGAAGATCCGGCGGCTGGCCGTGTTCCCGACGAATATGCCCGCTTCCGCCTTCTCCCAGCCTAGCTTTTCGAAGGCGTAGTCGAGGGCGAGCGCAACCGCGCGCGTTCCGTGGCCGCGCCCCTGGTGAGGCACGACGATCAGAAGCCCGAAGTCGCCCCGACGCGGAACCGGACCGGGCCGTACGGAAAGGCAGCCTACCAAGGCGTCGACCGCATCGACGACGGTGAATTCGTGCGCCTCTCCGCGACGTGTCTGCTCGCCGTGCTCGGCATACTTGCGCTCCAGCGTCTCGGCATCCTCGGGCCCGTCCCAGTAGAGTGTGTCGAGCACGGGGCTTCGATGGAGCAGAGGGAACAGAACCCGCGCATGTCCCGCGTCACGAATCACCAATCGCGTAGGCGGTCCCATGCAGCCTCCGTGTTGAGTATGCAGCGCAACGGTCGATCATCCCCAGAACGGCGCGGTCGACCCCCTTGACTCCTCCTCCGTGCCACGCGAGCCGTACCGTAGCAGGAACGGCTCGAGTTCTTGAGAAGTAATCCCGATGCCTCGTGCCCTGCCAGAGGGCACGCGCGAGCGCGGAACCAATTCTGTCTCCTGTCTGCTGTCTCCCACGAAGTTTCACGTAGACCCTCGTGTCCCTTCCGTGTACTGCCCGCACGTATAGGAGGCACTTGTGAAACATTTGCGATCGCTCAGTATTGTGGGGTTGGGTCTCATCTTCGTGGCGTGCGGCGGTGGCGGCGGCGGTGGCGGCACGCCCGTGCTGCAGTCGCTCAGCATCAATCCGTCGACGATCACACTCAGCGCCGACGAAGTGGTCGTGCTCACCTGCCTCGGCCACTACAGCAACGGCTCGGCGCAGGCGCTGACGGCCGAATGGACGGTCTCAGGGCAGATCGACGCTCCGTCCCTCCCGGGCACGACGCTCATCGTCACCGCCTACTCCGAGGGAACAGGCAAGGTCTTCGCCACGACGTCCGGCCTGAACGCGGCCGCCGACATCACGATCCAGCGCTCCGCGCCGGCCGACCCGGGCACGGTCTACGGCAGCGGCTCTGAAGGCGTGTGGTCCTATCCCGCGCAGGGGGGCGATCCCACGCTCGTCGCGGCGCAGCCGGGATTGAAAATGGCAACCGGCTCGGCGATCACGCCGGACGGCAGGACGATGTACATCACGCGCGTCATCACGAACGAGGAGCGCGGCATCAGCAAGGTCGATCTCGAGACCGGCGAGGTGACGGACGTCGTCACGCTGATGGCTCCCGAATTCGACCGCCCCGGCGGCCTCGCGCTCGACAGCCAGGGACGCATCCTCACCGCCTGCTACGGCAACGCCAAGGTTCTGCGCATCGATCCAGCGACAGCAGTTGTCGAGACGCTCAGCGCGGCGGCCGGCGGACATCTCCAGTTCAACGTCGGACCCGACGACTCCATCTATATCAGCCCGCTGCTGGCGTCCAGCGTGTGGCTGTCGCGCTACAACCCGATCGAGGATACCTTCGACGCCTACGCGTTCGTACCGTCGAGCGTCACGGGGCTCAACGGTTTCATCGTCGCGGCCGTGGCGGCGATCAACCACCGCAATGAGCTGTACATGGTGGACTGGAACGACACGCGCGCGTTCCGGTGCATCGATGTCAACGGCGACGGCTTCTGCCTCGGATCGAGTGAGAACAAGCTGTACTCGACCTTCATGACGATCAAGCACATGGTCTTCGGCGGCGGGATCGCCCGCTGCGGCACGGTGCTCGTCAACGTCGAGCCCGGCTCCAGCGACACCACGACGGCCGGTCTCGGCGTGTACTGGCTGGTCGACAAGAACCTCGACGACGACGCGGCCGATGTGGGCGAAGTGGTTTTCCTCAGCGAGAAGTACATCCACAACGGCATCGACGGCGGCAGCCTCCATGGTCGCCGGTAAGCTCATCGCGGCGGGCGTGGTGCTCGCGGGGGCGGCCTTCGTGGCCGTCGCCCCGAAGCGCCATGCCCCGCAGCAGGCGGAGCAGTCCAGAGCGCGCGAGGTGATGTCCCTTGCGGTGCCCTTCGCGCAGGCGAGCGTCGCGAACGCCGTGACGACGGAACTGCTGGGCAAGATCCTGGCGACGGAATCGCAGCGCGAGCAGAAGGCGTGCTACGACGCGATCCGCCGGCAGGGGGACGTGGCGGCGCTCGTGGCGGTGCTGCGAGGCAACGACACACCGGAGCTCAAGGCGGTCGCGCTCAACGCGCTGGCCGGGATGCGCAAGGACCTGAACGACGACGTGCGGGCCCTGATGTCGGACACGGCGACGCAGCTGCTCTTCGGCTGCGCGACACGGTCGGTGCGCGAAGATGCCATGGCGGTGCTCTACGGACTGGGGAGCGCGTCGACATCGACGCTCGTGCGTTTTGCGCTGACGGATCTCGACGGCGAACTGCGGTCGCGGGCGCTGGCACTCGTGTCGTCGCGCCTGAAGCCGGGGGATGCGGCGGCGCTGGTCGATGTGGCGACGAACTCGAGCGTTCCGGACGGCTGGCGCTTCGAGACGGCGCTGGCGAGCCTGCCGGCGGCGACTCCTGAGGAACGCGCGCGGCTCACGCTTGCGCTGCTCGAGACGGCGCGCTGGGCGGCGAGATGCGGCGGGGCTGATCGTGCGGCGGCGTTGCGGCTCTACGCGCGCCTGGATGCGGACGGGTGTCGGCACGAGTTGCCGGCGATGCTGTCGAGCCAGGACGATGGGGCGCGCTGCGCGGCACTGCGGACGCTTTCGGAACTTTCGTGGACCGACGGGGACCGTCAGCGGATCGCGGAGATCGCGGCGGAGCCGCATCCGTCGGACGCGAAGCAGGTGGCGAAGCATCTGTTGAAGGTGAGGTAGCAGAGGGGGAGTTAGGAGTTGGGAGTTGGGAGTGAGGAGTCGGGCGCCGAGGATATCGGGGGCGCACTAAGAAGTTGGCCGATCCGGGAGATCGGCGCTCGGTAAGACAGGCGACGACAATCGGTTCCTTCCCCGATTCCCGATTCTCGATTCTCGATTCTTCCTACGCGACCAGCCCCACAAGCGACGCCACCGCGTATACCACGCCCGCGACGACGCCGAGGGCGACCAGGCCGACGCCTATCTTGATCGACCACGTGATGATCGTGGCCATACGCGAGTGACCCGGATCGCGCTTCTGCTTCTTCTTTGCGGCATCCTTGGGGAGGATCTTGCACCCCGCCACGAACGCGCCACCCAACTTCCTGTTCGCCCGCTTCTCGATCAGCCCCTCAGGGTGAGCCCAGACGACTGCGGCGCGCACGACGCTGCCGTCCGCTTCCATCCGCAGGCGGACCGTCTGCTTGGGCGAGAGCGGCATGCCGGAGCGAATCTTCACCCCACCGCCGCCCCGATCTTCGACGATGGCATTTTCGTACTGCGCCAAGGGCATCCCCGAGCGACCGATCGCGCTGAGACGGTGCGTATGTTTCCGGCTGGCGCGCCGGCGATCCTCAGCCTTTTGCGTCGCATGCATGGGTTGCTCCTTTCGCTCTCACCCTGTTACGTAATTCCGCGGGACTTATGCGAATGAATCGCACGAATATGACGCTGTTCCGTGCCGTAAGGTTCCACGGGGTGTAACGTCTTACAGACCATGGATGGGCGCGACAGCGACACGGAAATAGGCGGCATCGACCGCGGCTTCCCCGCCACGCAATGGACCGAGGTGCTTGCGGCCGGCGATACGCCGGACCTCGGCGGGCTCGTTCAGTCCTACTGGAAGCCCGTGTACGCGTACATCCGGTGCGGGCACGCCCGCTCGAACGAGGACGCGAAGGATCTGACGCAGGACTTTTTCGCGTGGATGATCGAGACGCGCCTCGCCTCGCGCGCTGATCCCCGCCGCGGGCGATTCCGATCGTTTCTCAAGACCGCGCTTCGCAATTTCCTCACCGACGCCGCCCGCGAATCGCAGGCGCAGAAGCGCGGGGGCGGGCGAGTCGTTCTCATCAGCGAACTCGGGCCCGCCGAAATCTCCGAGCCCGCGGCACAGTCGACGCCCGACGAGGCGCTCGACATCGCGTGGCGCAACGAGATCATTGAACGCGCGTGCGAGCGGCTCAAGGCGGAGTTCCAGAAGGACGGGCGGCAACAGTTCGCGATCTTCCAGGAGTACTTCCTTGCGGACGCCGACGACATCGATTATCGAACGCTGGCCGCGCGGCACGGCATGACGACGGACGACGTGTCGTACCAGCTGCGCACCGCGAAGGACAGGTTCCGCGCCCATGTCGGGGACATCGTCCGCGAGACGGTCGCCTCTCCCCTCGATCAGGCAGAGGAGCTTGCGGAGCTTTTCGGCGGGAAGGCACGTTGATGCTGCCCGATCACGCGCGAAAGAAACTGGCGGACGTCCTGCGCGAGGGGCTGCAGAGCGAGCAGCCCCGGCTCGGGCGGTACCGGCTGCTTCGCGAAATCGGGCGCGGCGCCACCGGCGCGGTCTACGAGGGTGAGGACACGGAGCTGCACCGGCGCGTCGCCGTGAAGGTGCTGCACGCGTCGATCGGAGCGCACGTGCGGGAGCGTTTCCATCGCGAGGCGGAAGCTGCGGCGGCCGTCTCGCACCCCAACGTAGTTGCCATGCACGATGCCGGCGAACACGGCGGTTCGCAATACCTCGTGATGGAGCTCGTGGACGGGATCCCGCTCAACGAATGGATGTCGAAGCAAGGCGCGGATCCGCGAGCTGCGATCGTCCTCCTGGAAAAGATCGCGCGCGGCGTCGGTGCGGCGCACGCCAAAGGGATCGTCCATCGCGACATCAAGCCGGGCAACATCTTCGTGACGGCGGCCGGCGAGCCGAAGGTGGGAGACTTCGGCCTGGCGCATCTCCGCGAGGGGGCGCAGTCGATCACGCGCGAAGGTTCGCAATTAGGGACGCCGCTCTACATGTCGCCGGAACAGGTCGCCGGCTCGAAGGACCGCATGGGGCCACAGACCGATGTGTGGGCGCTGGGCGTGATCCTCTACGAGATGTCGGTAAAGCGGTTTCCCTTCAACGGGGTGACGCTGTCCGAGCTGTATCGCGACATCATGGAGAAGGAGCCGGCGTCGATGCGCAAGGTGAATTCGCGCACCCCGCGAGAAATCGAGCTCATCTGCGCGAAGACGCTCGAGAAGGACCCACAGCGCCGATATCCCGACGCAAACGCGTTCGCCGACGAATTGCGACGGTATCTCGACGGCATGCCGGTGCAAGCGCGCTCGTCGAGCTGGGGGTACCTGCTGTGGAAGCGCGCGCGCAGGCGCGCGGTGCCCGTCACCGCCGTGGCCGTGGCCGTGATCGCCGCCTCCATCGCCGGCGTTCTCGCGCTGCGATCCAGCCGGAGCACGGCGGAGCTGGACCGCGAACGAGCGTCGAGCGAGATCTCCGCGGCGTACTTCGAACTGAACGCGCGGACGACGGACGCGATTCGCAAGCTCGAGGACCGCTGGCACAACGGGGTACGCGGAGATCGGCTGACGGAGGAGGAGCGGGCGGCGCTCAACGAGATCAGCGCCGTTGCGAAGACGGTGGGCGCCACGCATCCGCGCAGCCGCGTCGCCGCTGCGTGGCTCGCATACGCGGAGCACCTCGCCGGCGATGCTACGGCGTGCGACCGCATCGAGGAGATCAGCAGGGCCTCAGGCGACGACCCGTTCCCCTCGCTGCTCCACGTCCGCGCCTTGCTCGCGTCGTACGCGCGCGGGCTGCGGCTCCCCGAAGTGTTCACCCACGGATCGGAGCGCGCCGTGGTGCACGGATTCCAGGAGCAGGCGTCGATGCTCGCGCTGCGAGAGGCGGCGGCGCGATCGATCCGACGCGCGACAGCATCGCCGCTGTGGGACCGATTGAAGCACGGCCGTGAGTACGTGCAGTTCGCGAGCGCGGCGGACGCCCTCGGGCGCGGCGATTTCGAGGAAGCCGCGAAGCGTTTTGAGGCTCTCGACGCGCACGGCCGGCTCTTCCGCGAGGCGCCCTTGCTGAGGGGCGCGGCGTGCGTGATGCTGGGACGATACGCCGAGGCGGCCGACGTGCTGGAGCGACCTCCGGCCTCCGCGTGGGCGTTCGCCCTGTCGCGCGCGGGAATGGCGCGCATCCTCATCGCCTACCTGCCCCACACGCGGCGTGACGAGCGGACCGCCGCCTTCGAGCGCGCCCTGCAGGACTACGAGGAAGCGTTGCGGAAAAACACGGAGTTCACCGACGCCGCCATCAATCGTGCCCTGATCCGGAGCGCGACGGGACGCGACCGGCTCGATAGCGGCGAAGACAGCGTCCCCATCTTCTCCCAGGGCATCCAGGACGCCGATTTCGCGGCGCGCCTCGCCCCGACGGATCCCTTTCCGCCGATGATTCGCGCGCAGTGCCGGCGCGGTCTCGGCGACGCCGCAGCGCAGCGCGGAGAGGACCCACTGCCGCACTACGAAGCGGCTGTTGTGGATCTCGAAATCGCCCTGTCCCTCTCCCCCGACTCGCTGCCCGTCGTGGTCAACCTGAGCGGCTACCTCGCCCGCAAGGCGACGCTCGCCGTCAAGCGCGGCCACGACCCCCTTCCGGACTGCGAGCGCGCGAAGAAGATCGTCGATGACCTGCTGGCGCGCACGCCCGATAGCCTTTCGCTGCTGGTGGCGCGCGCGGCGGCCTGGAGCAACATCGGTTACGCGCACGAGCTGCGACGCGAGGATGGATCGACAGCGCGGCGACGGGCGGTGGAGGATTACGACGCCGTGATCGCGAACGATCGCGCAAACGTACGCTCGTACTACGGCCGCGCGACGGCGCGGGTCCGGATCCAGGGCGAGTCCCCCGACGTGCGTCTGAAGTCCCTCGACCTGAGCTACGAGGATCTCACAATGGCACTTCGGCTTGCCGCCACGCCCGACTTCCATGACGCGCGCGCGGACGTTTCGCGCGAAAGGGCCCGCGCCCTTACGGCACAGGCTCGCGCCGCGGGCACCGACGCCGAGGGCATGATCCAGCTTCAACGGCAGTTGATCGCGACCTACGAGCGCACGATCGAGGACGGATCCGCGACGCTCCAGTTGCAGCCGCGATTCCCGAAGGCGCACCATCTGCGCGCGTACGCGTACCTCTCGAAGGGGGACGCCGAGACGCAGCTCAAGGATCCGCGCGCGGCGGAGAGCTACGACCTGTCGATCCTCGACGGCACGGCCGCGATCGAAGCGGATCCGGGGCACGCGGAGTCGTGGTTCAATCGCGCGCTCGCTCGCTACGGCAGGGTGCCGACGGCGGAGGGTCAGGAGATCGCGCGGCTGGCGCTTGGCTCGCTGGCGGATTTCCAGAAGGCGGTGGAATTGAAGCCGACGTATGTGAAAGCGCAAGCCGGTGTCGCGCGGGTCTACCAGGCGATTCGGCGGACGAACGAAGCGATTGCCGCGTGGAAGCGCGTGCTCGAACTTGATCCAAACAACGAGGAGGCGAAGAAGAACATCGAGCTGCTGTCGCGACCGCCGTAGCGATGCCGATAACCCTCATAGATAGAGAGAGGGTTGCCCATGCTGTACTCCGCGGCGCGCGCGCTCGCCGGCGTCATCGGGTTCTTCGGCGTCATCAACGTCCTCGTCGGTGTCGTGTCGGGATTCCACGTGAGCGCCTGGTGGATCGATGCGCGACCGCTTCCCCGTCTCGTCGCGGGGGCGATCCTCGCCGTCGCTTCGATTGCGCTCATCGCCTTCGCGATCGCGCCTGAGGGCCGGCGCCGCGTGACGATGATCGCCATCGCCGCGTTCCTCGCGATCGTGGTCGCGAACATCGTCGTCTTTTATCTCCTCCTCTGGCGGGGCAGCGTCCGCACGTCGTTCCCCGTGCCCATGTCGCTTGCGATTGCGGCCGCGCTCCTGCTCGTGCTCTGGGCGCACACTCGTCCCCACGTTCCGCTTCACCGATCCGTCGCCTGTGGTGCGGCGCTCGTGGCCCTCCTCGGCTTCCCGCTCGGACAGATCTGGTGCTTCGGCAAGACCGACTACCGCCGCCCGGCCGACGCCATCGTCGTGTTTGGCGCGCGCGCGTACGCCGACGGACGATGCTCGCTCGCCCTCGAGGATCGCGTTCGCACGGCCTGCGAGCTCTACCATCAGGGCTATGCGCCGAGGATCGTCATGTCGGGCGGCAAGGGCGATGGCGAGATCCACGAGACAGAAGCGATGCGACTATACGCCGTCGCGAGCGGCGTGACG
>CAYXVY010000204.1:0-3414 GCA_964468745.1 uncultured Planctomycetales bacterium
GATCTCGGAGTCGCGGCGCTGCACTGTTTCGATGACGCCTCCGCGGTTCCACGCGATCGTGTCGCCCGGGAGTAATTGAGGTGTGAGGGAGTGGGCCGGCCGTGGCATGAGATCGGAGCCAGCGATGCTCAATTCGCTCAAGGTGAAGTCGAGACGCTGCCGGCCAGGTATGACAAAACGAATGGTGCCGTCGATCATCTTGGCGGAGTAATTACGTCCCCAGAAGAGAGCCGTTTCGCCACGGACGGTGCAGGGGGCGCGTTGCTGG
The DNA here is from genome assembly GCA_964468745.1 of uncultured Planctomycetales bacterium. Classification (GTDB taxonomy): domain Bacteria; phylum Planctomycetota; class MHYJ01; order MHYJ01; family JACPRB01; genus JACPRB01. Next base: position 269 of record CAYXVY010000204.1, read on the forward strand.
CGCGCGGCCTGGATGACGGCCCCCGGTTGCTTGGGCTGGTGGGCCGGGGCTCGCGACAGGGAGGAGCCCGCGATGGCGGCGAGCGCGGCGAAGAACGCGATGCTGCAGCGTCTCATGGTGCATTTCATTAAAGCGTTGCCGAGCCCTCTACATTTAAGGAAATCCGCATCCGGGGGCGTATCCTTGACTCTTCGCGACGGCCCGCTATATTGGGCGCGCATGGGCACCCTGACGAAAGTCGCCACGCTGGCGGAGCTGGCGCCTGGGACGGCCCGCATGGTTGAGGTTAACGGCAAGGAACTCGCGCTGTTTAATGTGGACGGCAAGGTGTATGCCACCACGAACATCTGTCCGCACCAAGGCGGACCGATGGCGGAAGGTATGATTGAAGGCACGACGGTCGTCTGCCCGTGGCACGCCTGGTCGTTCGACATCTGCACGGGCGTGTCTCCCGTCAATCCGCGGGCGAAGCTCGAGAAGTACTCCGTCAAGGTGGAAGGCCAGGACATTTTCGTCGAGGCATGAGGAACGAATGACGCACTACATAGCGGAACCCTGCGTCGGGGTCAAAGACAAGGCCTGCGTGCCGGCGTGTCCGGTCGATTGCATCAAGGAAGACACGCGCATGCTGTACATCATTCCTGACGAATGCATCGACTGCGGGGCCTGTATTGAGCCATGCCCGGTCCAGGCGATCTTCCCCGGAGACGAGATGCCGGAGAAGTGGAAGTTCTACGGTGATATCAACACGCGGTGGGCGACCAATGGCCACAATGAAGTGGCCGCGTGGGAGGGCTTCACGCCCGTCGATCCCGCGAAGAAGACCTGGTAGATGACGGACTCCAAGGCCGCGACACAAACAGAGCCGTCGGGGGCAAAAGAGAACCTCCCGCCGCCGACGTATGTCGATTTCCTCTGCTACTCCATCGATCCCGCCTTTCGCCGGCTCCCGAAGACCGAGCGTGCCGACGCCGTGCTGGAGTTCGTGCGCAATGTCAAAGAGGCGACAGGCGTGGAAGTGCGCCCGTTCCTGACGGTCGGCTTTCGCAGCGACTGCGACTTCTTTTTCTGGGTGATCGCGAAGGATCTGGAGAACATCCAGCGTTTTGCGACGGGGTTGCTTCGGACGACGATTGGTCGGTACCTGACCACGCGCTACGCATGGGTGGCCGTGACCAAGCCGAGCGTGTACTCCAAGAGTCACAAGCAGCATTTCGAGCTCGGGCCGATGACGGCAAAGTACCTGTTCATTTACCCATTCACGAAGACGCACGAGTGGTATCAGCTGCCGATCGAAAAGCGCCGCGGCATGATGTCGACCCACAACGAAGTGGGTCATCAGTTTCCCGGAGTGCTCATCAATACGTGCTACCAGTTCGGCCTCGGCGACCACGACTTCATGCTCGCCTTCGAGTGCGACGATCCGAAGGAATTCTCGGACCTGGTGCAGCGGCTGCGTGAAACGGTGGCGCGTGTCTACACCGTGACCGACATTCCGCTGATGCCGGGGGTGCGCCAGTCCATTGATGAAATGGTTTCCGGTCTCGCACTCGCGTAGCCTCCTCGCCGAAACTTCACCTTTTTGCTCCGCGCGACGATAAAATCTGTGGGGAGATTCGGGCGCGCGTGCGCCCTGTTTCGTTATCAATGTGACTGACCGCGACAACAAGCTTTCCGCGATGGTGGTCGAGCGTGCGCTCGTAAGCAAAGAGCAGCTCGACGAGTGTCTCGCCGAGATGTACGAAATCAGTCGCGCGGGACTTGCAAGCGTGCCGCTCGAGGAGGTACTGATCGCGCACGGGTACGTGTCGCGAGAGCAGCTCGATGCGCTGGAGGGCCCGCCGGCGGAAGTCGCGCCGCCGACGCCAGCGCCGGTGGACGTGGTCCAGCCGGGCGAAGAGCCGACGATCTACGCGGACCCGCGGCCGCGGAAACAGGCGGAGCCTTCATCGCGAGCATTCGCTGAATCGTCCCCGGGACGGCCGATTGGCCCGGCGCCGTCCGGTGGCGTGCAGCGCATGCCCATGCCGCCTTCGCCTGTGGCCCGCCGCGATTCGCCCGCGCAGCCGCCGGATCCGACAAAGCACAGCCCCGCGAACGAGACGAAGTTTGGCGCGAGTGAGCTGAAGGGCGCGCCGCCCGAGGTGGTGGAAGCGGCGCGAGATCCGATCAACAAGCTTGGCCGGTTCTGGCGCACGCACATGGTGGGGCGCGGCGCCCTCGGCACCGTGTGGAAGGCGTGGGATCCGCAGGCGCGGCGCTTCGTGGCGCTGAAGGTCTTGAAGGACACGCACCGGTCGCCCGAGATCATGAACCTGCTGGAGGAGGCGCGCCGCAGCACCAAGCTTGACCATCCGAACATCGCGCGCGTCTACGAGGCGAACACCGTGCAGGGCGGTCAGTTCAACACCTACCACTACATCGCGCTTGAGTATGTCGAAGGGAAGAATCTCGAATTGTCGCGAGACGTCTCCATGACGCACCCGCGCGCGGCCGAACTGTCGCGCGACCTGGCGCGGGCGGTCGATGCGGCGCACGCCGAGGGCATTCTGCATCGCGACATCAAGCCGCGCAATGTGATGACGGGACCCGATGGAAAGCTGCTGGTGCTGGATTTCGGGCTTGCGCGTCTGGTCGAGCTCGATCCGCTGGCCAGTGCGGAACTATCGCGCACGGGGCGAGTCATCGGCACGCCGGCGTACATGCCGCCCGAGCAGGCGGTCGGCCGGGTCCACGATTTTTCCGCGCGGTCGGACGTGTACTCCGTCGGCGCGACGCTGTTTTTCCTGCTCACGGGCAAGCCGCCGTTCGAAGGGAAGAGCCACTTCGAGATCTGCTTCAAGGTTGCGCGCGAGGACCTGGTGGCGCCCACGGCGCACGATCCTACGATACCGCCCGATCTGGAGCGGATCGTCCTGCGCGCGATGCAGAAGGACCCCGTGCGGCGCTACGACTCCGCACGTGCGATGGCGGACGACCTCGACCGCTTCCTGAACGGGTCGCCGATCGTGAGTGACGATGAACTGCGGTTCGTGCAGGGCGTCGCCGCATTGCATGCCGGCCGTCTCGAGGAGGCGGTGCACATGTTCCGTGAGCTGATGCTGCTCGATAGCGGCCGCGGCGCGATGGGTGCGATCGTCGCCGGC
>CAYXVY010000205.1:0-32930 GCA_964468745.1 uncultured Planctomycetales bacterium
CGCCGTTCGCGGTGTCCCTAATATGGGGGCCGGCCGTCTTGTCTGGGGGGCTTATGAATCGGTTGCTTGTGTTGTTCTTTGTCTCCGCCTCCGCATCAACGGCGGCCGCACAGGATTTCGACAAGGCAAAGAAGAGCTTCCGCGAAGCTGTCGGCGCGATGGACGCATCCGGCGCGCGCGCGACCGCGTTCGAGGTCGCCAAGGCGGACTCCCGCGAAGCCGTCGACACACTCCTCGACGGATACGGCGTCTGCGCCGCCCAGATCAGGCAGCTCTGGACCGAAAAACAGAAGTGTCTCCAGGAGGTCAAGAAGTACGAGAACTTCGAGGTCGACTGGACCAAGAACCCGCCCATCGTCGAGGCGGGAGATGTCGCCGAGTACAAGAAGTGGCAGGACGCAACCGCGGCAGGACAAGCCGTCGAACGCAAGATCATGTCCGTCGACGGCGTGAAGCGCGGCATCGTCGAGGCGCTCGCCACGTTCAAGAGCGACACGTCCGTCAAGGAGCTTGTCAGCAGGATGAAAAGCGACGGCGTGTGGACGCGTCGCGCAGGCATTGCGGAAGCGCTCGGCCAGATCGCCCACGCGCTGTGCGTACCAACGCTGGTCGATCGCCTCAAAGGCGATAGTGAGCCGGGCGTCAAGGTCGCGTGCCTCGACGCGCTGCGCACCGCGAAGGCGACGACGCCGGACGCCGTGATCGCGATCGCCGACGCCCTCAAGAACGAATACTGGCAGGTGAAGTCCGCCGCCGTGACAACGCTCAAGTTCATCCCGCGTGCCCTCGGAGCAGCCGCGATCGAGCCGCTCATCGACGCGCTCAAGTCGGCCGACGGGCGCCTCAAGGGTGAAATCAACGACGCGCTCGTCGCGCTCACCGGCGTCGACAAGCACAGCGACGCCGCATCCTGGCGCGCGTGGTTCGACGCCAACAAGGACGCCGTCAGGAAAGGTGAGATCAAGCCGGGTGATGCCGCCCCGCGCGACGGCGTCGGCATGACGACGACCTTCTACGGAATCCCGGTCAAGTCGAAAAACGTGATCTTCGTGCTGGACCGGTCAGGCTCGATGTCGGCGAAGTCCGAGTGGGAACTTCCTCCGCCCGACGTGGCCACGGGAGGCGGCGCGGCCGGACCCGCGATCAAGCCCGACGGCGACCGGAAGATCGACATCGCGCGCTGGCAGCTCAAGCGCTGTCTCGCGCAGCTCGTCGACGGCATCGAATTCAACATCGTCTTCTACAACCACGAGTGGAAGATCATGGCGGAGGGCATGCTGAAGCTCTCGGCCTCGACGCGCAAGCAGGCGTTCGAATTCATCGACAAGGTCGACCCCGTCGGCGGGACGAACATCTTCGACCCGACGGAGAAGGCGTTCGCATTCGCCGGCGCGACGGAGAAGCTCGTGCGCAGCGGCGTCGACACGATCTTCCTCATGACAGATGGCATGCCGAACAGCGGGCAGGTCCCGAAGGCGGAGGACATCGTCGTGAAGCTCCGCGAGATGAACCGCGCGAAGAAGCTCATCATCAACACCGTCGGCGTCTTCAGCGCGGGCGAAGCGGACGAGGGCGCGAAGTTCCTGAAGCAGCTCGCGGAGGAATCGGGCGGGGTCTACGTGAGTGCGATGAAAGCGAAAAAGTAATCACTGCAGCTTTCGCAGCCGATCCTCGACCTTCTGACGATAAGGCCACGCCTGCGGCGCGACCTCGAGCGCCTTCTTCCAATCCGCGATCGCTCCCTCGCGGTCGCCCCGTCGCTCGCGCAGGTTGGCCCGGTTCGCGTATGCATCGGGATACGTCGGATCGATCTCGATGCACTTCGTATAGTCCTCGATCGCGCCGTTCGCGTCGTCAAGCGCCGCGCGCGCGTTCCCGCGATTGTAATACGCGAGGTCCCGCATCAGCTGTCCGGCCGAGAGCCGCAGAGCCTCCGTGAGATCGTCGTACGCGCCCTGCGCGTCCTTGCGCCCCAGCAGCGCGATCCCCCGGAATAGGTATCCCTGGTACTCCCGCGGATTGACCTTCACCGCCTGATTCAGGTCACGGATCGCAGCGTCGGGGTCGCCGGTCTCCAGCCGGAGCCGGCCGCGCAGAATGTACGCATCCGACCGCGACGCTGACAGTTCGATCGCGCGATCGCAGTCAGAGACCGCCCCGGCCGTGTCGCCCTCGGCGCGACGCACGATGGCTCGCCCCATGTGAGCGTCGCCGCACGCCGGATCGATCTTGATCGCCGCTTCGTAGTCCAGCAGCGCCGTCGCGGCATCCGCCTGTCGGAGACGCGTGTGGCCGCGCGCGACGAGGGCGTGGGTCAACCCCGGCTCCAGTTCGAGCGCCCGAGAGAAGTCCTCGACGGCTCCTCCGTCGTCGCCGAGCCCCGATCGGGCGAGCCCGCGATTCACGAAGGCGCGCGAGCAGCCGGCGTCGAGATCGATCGCGCGCTGCGCGTCCTCGACGGCGCCCTGGAAGTCCCGCAACTTCTCTCTCGCCGCCGCCCGATTGATGTACGCCATGGCTCCATTTGGATGCAGCCGGATCGCTTCGCTCGCGTCCTCGATTGCACCCTCCCTGTCGCCCAGCAGCAGACGCGCCTTCGCGCGATACGCCCGTGCGGCCGCGGACGCCGGCTTCGCTTCCAGTGCGCGCGTGAACGCAGCGGCCGCGCCCGTGTAGTCCCCGATCGCCTCACGAATGTACCCCTGCGTCATGCGCGCCTCGTGGTTCCACGCGTCGCACGCGAGCGCGCGCGAGAGAGAGGCCTCGGCCTCCGGCTGCCTCCGTACATGGAGAAGCGCATGCCCTAGCCAGGCGTGCGCCTCGCCGTCCGCGGGCGCCTCCGCGAGATACGCGGTCAGCAGCTCGCACGCCCGATCGAATCGCCCTTCGCAGAATGCCAGCAGCGCGCGTCCGTACCGGGCCTCGTCGCTGTCCTTTGCGTGCGTCTCGACCTGACGCAGATCGCTCTCGAGACGTCCTCGTAGCGCGCGGACGGGGGCTCCCGCCGCATCCGACGCGATCAGCCCGTCGTGCCGCAGAATCTCGAACTCCTCCATCGTCAGTCGGACCCGGTCGAGATAGGCCGGCGCAAAGCTCGGCGCGATGGCGATCACCCGGTCGACCGATTTCAGCGCACGCTCATCATCCTGCGCCAGCCTCCACGCACGGCCGATCCCCAGCAGTGCCTCCGGGAGATCCGGCACCTCGGCCATCGCCTTGCCGAACTCCCCCTCGGCCCTCAACGCCAGGTCCCGCAGTTCCGTGAGCGTGCTCTTCGAGTCTGTGCGGCGCACCCGCATCTGGTCGAGCATGCGACGTCCTGACTCCACGTGCGTTCGCGCCCGGTCGCGCGCAATCAACTCGGACTTCTCGCGCATCGCGCGATCCGACAGACTTCGTTGGGAGATAAGCCAGCCCGTAACGGCCACCCCCGCCACGATCAGCAGGGCCATCGTCACGACGAACATCCTGCCCGCCGCCAGTTTCTTCGCGATCCGGTAGCCAAGCCCGACCCGGCGTGCGGCAATCGGCTCCCCTTTCGCAAAGTGCTCGAGGTCGTCAGCCAGTGCGTCCGCCGACCCGTAGCGTCGCGCCGGGTCCTTCTCGAGACACTTGAGGATGATCGTCTCCAGATCGACGTGCGTCCCGGGCGCGATCACGCGCGGCGGCGTGGGGGCCTCCTCCTTCACCTTGCGGAGTAGCTCGAAGACGTCCTCCGCCTGGTGCGGCGTACGGTCGGTCACTAGCGTATAGATCGTCGCGCCGAGCGAATAGATGTCCGACCGCGCGTCCACCTTCGCGCCGGACGCGTGCTCGGGCGACATGTAGTTCGGCGTCCCGAGAATCGTGCTCGCGGAGCGTTCGGCATGGACCGGGCGCGCCAGCCCGAAGTCCATCACGTAGACGTGGCCGTCGGACGACACCATCACGTTCTCGGGCTTGAGGTCGCGGTGAATGATCCCCTGCTTGTGCGCGAAGGCAACCGCGCGCGACGCCGACGCCACCATGCGTGCGATCGCGACAGGGTCGCCGCCGCGGAACCCCTTGAGCGTTCGTCCGTCGACGTACTGCATCGCGATGTAATGTCCGCTCGAATCGGAGACGACCTCGTGCACGGCGGCGATGTGCGGGTGCGTGAGCCCACCTGCGGTCTGAGCCTCGCGCACGAAGCGCGCGATCTCGACCTCGTTTCCCCCCTTGAGGAATTTGAGCGCCACCCAGCGAGCGAGCTGCGTATCCCACGCCTTCCATACCTCGCCCATTCCGCCCGCGCCCAGCTTCTGCGTCCGCACGAATTTCCCGAAGCGCTCTCCCTCCGGGACTGGAGTGGAGGACTGCGGGAGCGTCGGTGCGGAGTCGGAATCGCTCAAGGCGCGCAGTATACTGCCTCGGGGTTCACTTCTGGAGATGCCCCAGTCCGTAGCCAACGACCTCTGGCGGGCTTGCGGCAGACGGTTTTCCGCTTGCACGCTGCCCCCGCGTCTGATACATAGGAAGGGACAGGAACAGGGGACGCAGGGAGCTCCCCCCGACCAGAGTTCACCTGGAGCAGGATGCTCGTCCTACACGGACTCTGGAAGGTCGGCGGGCCATTCTTCGTGTGGGCCGAATCGTCGGAGGCCAAGGAAGCGCCTTTCGACGCCTCGCATTCGGAACTTGCGAAGGCCGTGCCCGACGGCCAACCAGGCGACATGGAAGTGACGCTGCCCACAGGGCGGCACGGACCCATCGCGTCGACTCCGTTGCTTATGCGCAACGGGAGCGACGACGAGGACGAGGACGCTACGCCTCCAGCCACCCTCCGCTCGTGGCGCGTCCGCGGCCTCGCCATGCCCCCCTATGCCGCCATCGTCTGGCTCTCCCGCCAGAATGGCAGCGCCTCCGTGGACATCAAATTCTGGGCGACCGCCGCACGGCTCGCCCTCGAGTTCGTCGCCACCCACCACTTCATCCCTTCCTTTGAACCGGAGGGAGAGAAGCTCCGCATCCGCTGGCGTCCCGCATTGGAAGACCGCGAGCGGGTGGGCGATCTCGTCCGCGACATGCCCGGCGTCGCCCGCGCAGCCGACCCCCAGCGCGCCCCCTCGAAGATCATCGATGACTTCCTCCGCGAATCCGTCGATGACATCGTCCACGCGTCGCTCGACGAATCCCTCACCGGCGAGGAGGCGATGCTGCTGCGCCGCGCCGCGATCGAACTCCCCGAAGCGCGACGCAAGATGCTCCTCGAGCAGTTCCGCCGCTGGTCCGAGGCGGTCCACGCACCGTCGGGCGCCGCGCCATGGAAAACGCTGCTCAAACTCGTCGAACCGCAGCCGACAGGCGGCCGCTGGCTGCTCACCTTTCACATCCAGGCGAGCGACGATACCGGCATCGTCGTCCCCTCGAGCGCCGTCTGGCGCGCGCTCCACACGGTGCCGAAGCGCGGCGAGAATCCGCAGCACCGTCTGCTGGCCGACCTCGGCAAGGCAGGCTCGCTCTTCCCACCGATCGACAAGGCGCTGCGCACGCGCAACCCGGAATGGGCGGCGCTCAATCCCGCCGAAGCGCACCAGTTCATGCGCGAAGCGGGGCCGCTCCTCTCCGAATGCGGCTTCGCCGTCGAGTACCCGAAGTGGTGGAAGGGGCAGACGGGCGCACCGCCGACCATCCAGCTCAAAGTCGAGGCCGCGTCCAACGTCAAGCAGGGCTTCCTGGGTCTGGCCACCATCGTCCGCTTCGACTGGCAGGTCGCGATCGGCGGCGTCCAGCTGACGAAGGAGGAATTCGCGCAGCTCGCCGCACTGAAACAGCCGCTCGTCCAGGTGCGCGGCGAGTGGGTCGAGCTCCAGCCGGAGCTCATCGACGCGACGATGAAGTCGATCCAGCTCATGCAGGCGCGCCAGCTCACCCTCGGCGAGGCGCTGTCGCTCGAACAGATCGGCGGCATGCCGGTCAGCGGCGTCGAGGCCGTCGGCACGGTGCGCGAGATGCTGCACGCGGTCAACCTGTCGACGGAGAAGATCGAATCGGTCCCCGTGCCGGCGGGATTCACGGGCGAGCTGCGCCCGTACCAGAAGCGCGGGCTCGACTGGCTCGCGTTCCTCTCGAAGTGGGGCCTCGGCGCGTGCCTCGCGGACGACATGGGCCTCGGCAAGACGATCGAATTCATCGCACTCGTGCTGCACTCGAAGGAAAAGCCGTGGCTCGTCGTCTGCCCGACGTCGGTCATCGGCAACTGGGAGCGCGAGTTCAAGCGCTTCGCACCCAAACTGAAGGTGCTCGTCCATCACGGCGCGTCGCGCGGCGACGAGATCCAGGGCGGCTACGACATCGTCGTGACGAGCTACTCTCTCCTGCCGCGCGACACGGAGGCCCTGCGGGCGGTCGAGTGGGCCGGCATCGCGCTCGACGAGGCCCAGAACATCAAGAACCCGGAGACGGGTCACGCGCGCGCGGTGCGCTCGATCAAGGCGAGGAAACGCTTCGCGCTGACGGGGACGCCGGTCGAGAACCGGCTGAGCGAGTTGTGGTCGATCATGGACTTCCTCAACCCGGGGCTCGTCGGACGCGCGCCGGAATTCAAACGGCGCTTCTCGATCCCGATCGAGCGCTTCCGCGACGAGGAGGCGAGCAAGCGGCTGCGCACGCTCATCGCCCCGTTCGTCCTGCGACGGCTCAAGACCGACAAGACGATCATCCAGGACCTGCCCGAGAAGATGGAAATGAAGGTGTACTGCACGCTGACGGCGGAGCAGGCGGCGCTCTACAAGTCGGTGGTCGACGACTCGCTGAAGAAGATCGAAGGAGCCGACGGGATCGAGCGCAAGGGCGTGGTGCTGGCGGCGCTGACGAAGCTCAAGCAGGTGTGCAATCACCCGGCGCTCTTCCTCGGCGACAAGAGCGCGCTTGAAGGCCGCAGCGGCAAGCTCTCCCGCATCGCGGAGATGCTCGACGAGGCGCTGTCGGAGGGGGACCGCGCGCTCGTCTTCACGCAGTTCGCGGAGATGGGGCATTTACTCCACGACTATCTGCAGAAGGAGCTGAGCCAGCCGGTCTTCTATCTGCACGGCGGCACGCCGCGCAAGCAGCGGGACGCGATGGTCGACGCGTTCCAGAAGGCGGACGGGCCGGGAGTGTTCGTCTTGTCGCTGAAGGCGGGCGGTCTCGGCCTCAACCTGACGGGCGCCAACCGCGTCTTCCACTTCGACCGCTGGTGGAACCCGGCGGTGGAGAACCAGGCGACGGACCGCGCGTTCCGCATCGGCCAGACGCGCGAGGTGCAGGTGCACAAGTTCGTGTGCGCGGGCACCGTCGAGGAAAAGATCGACGAGATGATCGAGTCGAAGAAGGCGCTCGCCGATCTGGTCGTCGGCGCGGGCGAAGGTTGGATCACGGAGATGTCGACGGACCAGCTCAAGGACCTCTTCGCCCTCAGACGTAACGAGCCTGCAGAAACGGTGCACAAGTGATCAGGATTGGGAATTGGCCATGAGAAGGCGAGAAGTTCGCGACGGCATCAAACTTCGCGCCCAGGAAGGCGCCACGGCCGAGTCCTGGTGGGGCAACCGCTGGTTCCGCGCGCTCGAAGGCTTCGGCTGGCAATCGCGCCTCGACCGCGGCAAGAACTACGCGCGCGAAGGCCAGGTGATGGAGTACGAGATCAAGCCCGGCAAGATCGCGGCGAAGGTGCAGGGATCGCGCCGGAAACCGTACCAGATCCGCATCCGCGTGCGACAGCTCGACGCGGGGACGTGGAACCGCGTGGCGCGGGCCATGAGCTCGCGCGCGGTCTTCGCCGCGAAGCTCCTCGCCGGCGAGATGCCGCGCGAGGTCGAGGACGCCTTCCGCAGCGCGCATGCGTCGCTCTTCCCGCGCAGCGGCAAGGACCTGAAGATGTCGTGCTCGTGCCCCGACGTGGCCACGCCGTGCAAGCACATCGCGGCGGTGTATTACGTGGTGGGCGAGGCGTTCGACCGCGATCCGTGGCTCATGCTGGAGCTGCGGGGCCGTCCACGCGACCACCTGCTCTCGATGCTGCGCGGCGGCCGCCCGTCGGCGAAGCGAAACGATGTGCGCGAAGTGATCCCACCGCTGGATCCGGACGATTTCTGGGGCGAGGCGACGGAGGTCGAAGTGAAGGTCCGTCCCCCGGTCGCCCCGATGGCGATTCTCAAGCGTCTCGGCGCCCCGGCCTTCTGGACAGGCAGCCAGGACTTCTTCGAAGAAATGCAGAAGGTCTACTACGCTGCGGGCAGAAGGGCGATCGACATCGCGTACGCGCTGGGGTAGCCCTTCCCGCGCACGTAACCGGGGACCCAGGACCGGCTACGCCATGGCCAGCCGGATCCCCGGCGCCAGCTCCAGCGATGCCGCGTACTCGATGTGGAGCACGCGTCGCGGCGCCGATGCCCGCAACTTCGACGACGCGTGAATCAACAGCGGCCGCATCGCCAGCACGCCCCCCTTCCCCACGACGCACTCCTCCGCCCGCCCTTCGCGCGCGACGCACGCTACTTCTTCGTCCGTCAACACTCCCAACCTGTGCGTGCCGGGGATGAGCTTCAGCGGGCCGTTCTCCGCAGTCGAGGGATCCAGGTGGATGCGCAACGCGACAATCCGCTCCAGCGCCCACGTCGGCGCGTGCGCGTAGTGAATCGCTTCCTTGACTGACCACGGCCCCCATCCGCCTTCGCTCGCCGTAGGCGAGGACGAAGGCGGATGCCACGCCGAAGCTCGGAAGGAGCGAAGGCGGGCACCCGTGGCATCAAATCGCGACTCCAACGGCAGCGCCGTCTCCTGATGCCACGCCACCAGCCAGTTGCTCGCCATCGTCTTTGACAGGAGCGTCGCCCGGTACGGCACCGCCCCCGGCCCAACGACGCATCGTGCGATCGCCATCAACTCGTCGCTCCGCGCAACCTGCGCTACAACCGGTTCGCGCATCAGATGCCGTCGCCCCGCCCGCGTCGCCGACGGAATCGCGATCTCGTCGCACAACGACGGCGTGAGCACGTCCTCGAGTATCTCGAAGCCCCTTTCGTTCACCGCGACCATAGTGGGAGCATCGGCACCCGCGGGCCATCGTTCTCTTCTCCTGTCTCCCGCCTCCCCCACGCTGTATTCTTCCCCGTCATGACAACACTCCTGCTCCTCGCCGTCCTCGCCCAAGACGACGCCTGGACCGTCGAAAAAGGGACGGACGCCTGCACGCACATCGTCAAGATGCGGCGCGATCCGCTCGCGCTCGCCGTCTCGCCCGACGGCAAGAGGATCGCGGTCGGTGCGATGGACTCCGTGCTCGTCGCCGACGTCGCCGACGCGAAACTCGTCACCACCTTCAAGCTCTCCGGCGGCGCCGTGCGCGGCCTCGCCTTCTCCGCCGACGGGAGCCATCTCGCCGCCGCGTCGATCGGCGGCGTGCGGCTCGTCGACGTCTCCGGGAAGGTCGTGTGGCACGTGAAGGGCCACCCCAGCCCCATGCAGGGAGGCGAAGGGGCCTACAGCGCCGCCTTCATCGACGGCGGCGACATCGTCACCGGATCGAGGGACGACGGATCGCTCCGCGTCTGGTCCGTCAAGGATGGTGCCGCCGGTGCGACGATCGACACCAAGCTGCGCCAGGTCGGTCGGCTCGAACTCTCCCCTGACCGAAAGCTCATCGCGGTCACCGACGGCGAAAAGACCCTCGCCCTCTACGACATTGCCGGCAAGGAGCTGTGGCGCAACTCGGGAAACTTGAGCTCGGCCATCGCGTTCTCGCCCGACGGCAAGCGCCTCGCCACCGGCGTCACGGTCGGCATGTCGATGCTCAAGTCGATCGACACCGCCACCGGAAAGGGGATCGGCGACATCGCGATCAAGGCGAACGGCCCCCTCGCCGGCATCGGCTACGCGGCCGACGGCAAGTCGATCCTCGCGGTCGGCACGCGCTCCGGCGGACTGATCGCGGCCGCCGACAGCTCCGTCGTGGTCATCGACGAAAAGGTCAAGGGCAATGTCGACGCGGACCGCGCGCTCGTCATCGCCGGAGGCACGGTCGTCATCGCATCCGACAAGTCGCTGCGTTTCTACGCGTTGAAGTAACGGTCGCCCGCGGCATCGGCAGCGCCGCGCTCGCTCATCCGTCACACGCCCGCTATGCTACCGTCCATGATTACGATCCTCGTTGCTTTGTCCTCGATCCTCGCGGTCCAATCCCCCGACGACTTCGCCCGCGCCCTTGAAGTCGCCCTCAACAAAGGCGACGTCGCCACCTTCGACAAGGCCTTCGACGCCGACGCCTTCTACGACCGCGCCGTCGGCAAGACCGAGCTCTCCGCCACGATCGCCAAGCTCCTCAAGCCGCTCATCCAGTCCGGATGCGTGTCGCAGGCCGTTTTCACCCTCTCGGCGCCCGCGTACAAGTTCCTGCGCGTGCGCACCGTCGACGGCCAGTCGCGCGCCCTCTTCCGCCTCGTCAGGGCCGGAGGCGCGTTCGCCTATCACGACCTCGTGCTCGACGGACAATCCCGCATCGTCGACGTCTTCCAATACCACGCGGGCGAATTCCACAGCGCAACGGCGCGGCGCTTCTTCGTCCCGGACGACGCGGCGCTCAAGACGTTCAATCAGCTGAAGAGCCCCACCGACGGCGATCTCGCGGCCGCCACGCAGGCGTCGCCGTTCTGGAAACTCTCCGAGCTCCGCCAGGAAGGCGATGCGAAGAAGGTGCTCGCGTACTTCGACGAAAAGAAAGCCGATCTCGTCAAGGTGCGGCTCGCCCACGTCACTCGCGTCGACGCGGCGCGCGAGACCGACAAGGCGACGCACGACAAGGCCGTCGCCGAGATGCTCGAGGCCTTCCCCGACGATGCCACCACGCACCTCGCCGCGATCCTCGGTTTCATCCGGTACCGCCAGCTCGAGAAGGCGATCGACGCGATCGACCGGCTCGACAAAGCGGTCGGCGGCGACGGGTTTCTGAACGTGATGCGCGCCACGGCGCACCTCGAGGCGGAGATCGACTTGCCGAAGGCGCGCGCGTTCGCCGAGAAATTGACGGATGCGGAACCGACGCTCCAGATCGGCTGGCTGACCCTGATCGGCATCCACGCGACGGCGAAGGACTTCAAGGAGCTCGCGCGCTGCCTGACGCTCTTCGAGAAACACACCAAGCAGTCGATCGGCGACCTGGCGCTGGTCCCGCTCTACGCGGAGTTCATGAAGAGCCCCGAGTATGCGGAGTGGATGAAGGGGCGGCCATGAAGGCTCATCGGCTGCTGGTCCTGGCGCTCGCGACCCTCGCGGCGTGCGGCAAGCCGGCATCGCCCACGCCCCTCACGCCGCCCGCGCCTTCTCCGCCCCAGCCGGCGACGTCGTCGCAGCCGCCACCCCAGGAGACGGCCCCGAGGGAATTGCCCCCGCCCGAGAGCCCCGCGCCACAGTCGGGGCCGACTGTCGATCTGCGCATCAACGGCCGCGCGCGGGCGCTCGTCCCGCTCCCGATGTGGCGGGGCGAGCCGGTGATCGCGGAAGTCGTGCTGCGCCATCCTGATCGCACCGCGCAGGAGCCGCTCGTTCTCGACCCGCCCGACGGCGGCTGGAGCACGCGCGTGAAGGTCGCGGTGACGGATGCCGGCGGGGCGGCTGAGCCGTGGACGTTCGTCGTCACGGGCCGGCCGTCCAATGGCGCGCTGACCCTGCGACCCGACGCGGTCACCACCCTCGTGCTGCGCGTCGCGTCTCCGGACCCGGTGCGTACCGGGCGTCGCCGCCTGGTTGCCCGGCTTGAACTCGCCGACGGTCGCGGCTGGCGCGGCATGGTCGAGAGCGAAGCTGTGGAGGTCGAGCTGATCGAGCCGCCGGCCGCGCCGGCGGGAGCCGCGCTGGGTCGACGGCAGATCCTGCGCGCGCGCGACGCCCTTCTGGCCGGAGATCTGCCGCGCGCCGAGGCCGCCGCCGACGCGATGGTGACGGCCGACCCGGCGCGACCCGAAGGGTTCGTCGCGAGGGCGCTCGTCGCCGAGGCGATGGGCGATGCCCGACTGGCCCTGCTCGCGATCGACACGGCCATCGCCAAAGCCGCCGGGGTGGAGCCCAAGCCGAAGCCGGTGCCGTTCGAGTACTACGACCTGCGCCGACGCTTCGAGGCGATGGCGGAGAAATAGGAGATACACCATCCGTGAAGAGTTCCGCGTCCGCCCTGGCGCTCCTCCTGCTCATGATGCTCGCGTTGCACGCGAGTTCTCAGGACGCGCCGCTCCCCCCCGCGCCGACACCGCCTCCGGCGGAGGAGACGGACGAGGAGGCGGCGCCGGACCCCGAGCGACCAAAGCCCCCGAAGCCCAGCGACTGGGCCCAGTGGAACGACGTCGAGCGGTTCCGGGGGTACTACGAGTATCGCCGGGTCAACGACATGTACCGCGGAGACGACATCGGCATGGAGGCGGGCTACACGGAGTTCGTCGGCACGGCCCGCTTCGAGCTGGCCTTGGCGGGGATGGGTCAGCACTGGGCCCTCGTGAAGGGGGAGACATCCGGCTCCTGGCGAAGCACCGGCGCCACGCATCGCTGGTCGTACCACGGCCGGAGCAGCCAGGGCGGAGTGTTCCAGGGAGCTTGCCCCGACATGCGCTTCAACCTGGACACCAAGCGCGGAACCTGGACGTTCTCCCCGGCGGACCAGCTGAGTCAAACCTACACCGTCACGTCCCAGCTCTCGTCCCGGAGTCTGGAGGGGTCTCGCTGGGTGGAGAACAATCGCACCTCCTCCGAAGAGCGGAAGAGCTATCCCGCCTGCTCTATGAGGGGGGCGCTCGAGACCGGACGCCCCGGACCGCTCGTTGGCGTGTGGACCATCACGAACACGAAGACGGAAAGGAAGGGGTGGCTGACGGACAACGGTCGCGCCCGCGTGATCCTGGTGCCGGAGTACAAGGACGTGGAGCTGGTGGTGGAGGTCGAGGGGCTGATGGGCGGCGGACGGCAGGTCGCCTATGAGAAATGGATCCCGCGCGGCACCGCGGGCGGGGCTCCCGGCTCGCGGCTCATGATCAAGGCCCGACTGCAAGCGCGCGACGGGGGCGCGATCAAGGCGCGGGCGGATCACTTCACGTTCCGTCTCGAGGAGACGTCGCGCGAGCCGGGCGTGTGCCTGAACTTCCCGCGCGTACGCCCGCCGACGGCAGAGAAGCCGGCCACGTTCGATCTGAAGTTCGGGCCGGGGGGGACAGCCGACGCCGGCCGCCAGACGCTCGACGTACTACCGCTCCCGGACGACCTCGATCACCCGCACGCCGAAGCGCACGTCGACTGCTTTGACTATGGCGCCTGGGCGAATCTCTCGGTCACCGCCGTGCTGGCCGACGGCCGCATCGTCACCGGTCATCTGAAGGGGGACCCGTCGGCGATCGTCATCCCACTCCCGAAACGCAGCGGGGGCTCGCGGATCGCGGACGCCTGGAAGGAGGAGCAGGGGGTCAGCGCCGGCGACGAGGACGACCAGGAGAAGCTCCCCTCGGCCGGCAAGGAGCCGGGGGACGGGTTCACGCTCTACGAGGAGTACCGCGGCTTCGTCGAGAACGGCAAGCACCTGCCTGGCGACCCCAAGAAGATCGACTTCTTCGTGCGGAACTATGTCGGCGGCGACGCCGTGCCGGGGATCGAGCTGTTCGGCGAGATCACGGGCGCGGTTGTGCACCGGCGGCTGCGCGACGCCGAGTTCGACAAGAACAAGCGGGTGATGAATCGGAACCACCACCAGGGCCCGCATGCGGTGGACCAGCACGGCGTGTACCTTGTTACGGAGGCGGGCCTGGACGGCGGCAAGACCGTGGGCAAGGAGGGCGTGCGCTTCCGGCCCGGCCTCACCCAGTACATTGCCCTGCAGCCGCGCGAAGCGGCGACGTCAATCACCACCTCCGAGAACGTGCCCGCCTCCGACCTCATGTTCGCCTACGATATCGCGGTCGTGCACGAGCTGCTCCACTCGGTCGGCGTCGTTGAGCACGGGGCGGGTGACTACACGCAGACCTTCCGCTTCATTTTCTCCGACGACCCCCGCAACGGCACGGGCAAGCCGCACTTCGTCATGGGCGGCAGCCGCATACCTGTGACCATCCTCGACGAGGCGACCGGGCGGAACCTTGCGGCCATGATGGAACCGGACCAGCTTCTCGAGCGCGAGAAATGGCGGCCGGAGTACTATCCCGCGTGCCTGGAGAGGGTGAAGAGCATGCTCGCCGGAAGGGAGGGGATCAAGCTGCAGTACACGCTGGAGGAATTGACGCAGATCGAGCTGAACGACACGTTGGGCGCCACGAGACGCTGGTATGTAGGGGCCGAGAGGGGCGAGTGCTCCGGGCAGGAGGGGTGCGCGATGCGCTACTACTTCGCCGGCATGTACGAAAAGAAGAGCGACCCGTCGCACCACACGTTTTATTACATCGGGAAGAAGCCGTCGGAGCGCGCGGGCTTCGCGCTCTGTCGATCGGCCGCGGGCACGGGCGTCAATGCGGCCGGGCGCAAGCCGCAGTCGCGCTACGGGGATACCAAGCCGGGCTGGGGCCCCTGCGCCGATTGGATCGTGTTCAACGACGCCGTGCCGCCCGATCCGGAACCCAAGTGACGCGCGTTCCGGCGATCTTCCTCTGCGCGCTCGCGTCGGCCACGATTTGCCCGGGCGGAGGAACCGACGCTCCAGATCGGCTGGCTGACCTTGATCGGCATCCACGCGACGGCGAAGGACTTCAAGGAGCTCGCGCGCTGCCTGACGCTCTTCGAGAAACACACCAAGCAGTCGATCGGCGACCTGGCGACGGTCCCGCTCTACGCGGAGTTCATGAAGAGCACGGAGTATGCGGAGTGGATGAAGGGGCGCTAACGCTCGAACGCACCTACATCCGGCCGCGCACCGCTGAACTTCCGCGCCACCCCCGCCCCCGCCGACCATGACAACGACGTTGACAGCGTGAGCACGTTCGTCGTCGCGTTGACCGCCACCACCCGCGCCACAACCGTCTGCCCCTCGAGCTGAATCTCGTCCCCCGCCGCCACCCCGTTCCCCGCCGTGAACCACGTCGCATCCGCCACCGCGAGCGACGTGCCGCTCCCCGCGGACGACGCCGTCGTCAGCCACGCCCCCGCATCCACCGCGGGACTCGTCGACTGAAGCGTGTAGTCGTTGGCCGCCGGATCCGTAAATAGTGGGTCCTGCTCGATGCTGTTCTTGAAGAGCGACGGATGGTTCGTCTCCCACCACGCGAGATTCTGCGGCGCGGGATTGCTGGTCGACGTCCGATCGCCGTACGCAACCGTGTAGAGCTCCCCCGCCGACGTCCCGAAAATCACGTTCGTGTCGAAGACGAAGCCGTCCACCCGCCCCATCTTGACCTGCACCGGCTTGCCGTCGAGCTCGACGTACCACGCCCAGCGCATGTCGGTCTGATTGTAAATATTCCGATAGAGCACGTTGTTCTTCAGCTGCTGGCCGCTGAACGTCGTCCCGCCCGCCATCGTGACCCCACCGTTCCCGATCCGCGTGAAGACGTTGCCGTACGCTCGGTTGTCGGTGTTGTACCGCGCCTCGGAGTCGTAGAGCGTGAAGTCGAGCCCGGGCCCGACGCAGTCATAAAACACGTTGTGACGGATGATCCCGTGCTGCGCGGCGTACTGGATCCCGGCGAACGGCGACGCGTTGCCGCTGTTCCCCGTCGTGTCGAAGACGTTCGACTCGATAACGTTGTACTTCGTCACGTCGTACGCGACGGGCTCGGGGAGCCACGAGACGCCCCCTTCAAAGTCAAAGCACTCGCCGATCTTCTGCGTCGTGTTCCTGAAGTAGTTGTTCCGCACGACGTTGTAACTCCCGCCCACGATCCTCCAGAGCGTGTGGCGCCCCTGGCGGATGACGTTCCCCTCGACGAGATTGTGGTCGCTCAGGTAGAGCCCCACATCGTCGTTGCCGTCCTCGATCCAGTTCCCGACGATCCGGTTGTACGTCGACTTGCCGAGAGCGATCGCCCCGCGCGTGCCAGTTGCGGTGGCGCGATAGAACCGGCAGTTGCGGATCTCGTTATAGTGCGCGTCAACGCCGCGCACCCAGCCGACGACGTCCTGCACGGTGAGGCCGTCGATCATGACATTCGACTTCGACGTCAGATCGATAGCCGGGTCGAGCGACCCGGTGATGACGGGGGCCTCCGAGCCGTACGCGCGCCACGTCGAGCTCGTCGCGGGAACGAGCTGCGACGTGTAGGTTCCCGCACGGACGATGACGTATGTCGACGCGGCCGCGGCGCCCATCGTGCTGTACGAGGTGTACGTCCCGCCGGTCGCGCTGCGGGTGACCGGGTTGTAGGTCGCGCTCGATGCGACGGAGCCGTCGACGAAGACGATCGCGGACGACGGGATGGCGATAGAAAGGGATGCGGTCACGGACGTGGAGCCGTCGGCGACGCGCACCGTGAAGGACGTCCCGCCGCTGAGCGGCACGCCGGAGATCGTGTTGCCGGCGAGCGCGAGTCCCGTCGGGAGCACGCCGGAGTCGATCGACCACGTGTACGAGCCGCTCCCGCCGCTGGCGAAGAGCTTCTGGGAGTAGACACCGCCGAGGACGCCGTCGGCGAGGGACGACGTGGTGATCGCGAGCGGGCTGCCGGCGGGGACGACGGTGAGCGTGGCCGCGAGGGAGCCGATGGCGGCGCCGCCGTCGCGACAACGAATCGTCACGCTGAAGTCGCCGTAGACGGCCGGGGAACCGGTGACCGTCGCGCCGCTGAGGGAGAGCCCGACGGGCAGGCCTGTCGCCGACCAGCTGTAGCCGGATTGAGTGCCTCCCTGAACGGTGAAGCTCAGCGAGTACGCGGCGCTTTGCGTCGCAGGTGCGAATGCAGAGGGAGTGATATTCAGCCAGGGACCGTCCCCGGAGGCGGCGGGGCCGGTGGGGGCGGAAGGGGGAGGACCACCGCCGCCGCTGGAAGTTCCGCTACCGCCGCCGCCACACGCGACGGCCAACAACGCGATCAAAGCAAGGGTGATGCGCGCCATACAAGTCCCTCCCAATTTCAGAGAGGGACAGGCGACACGCAGTTTTGCGACAACCGAAAACGCAGAGCCCGCGGAGAGACCGCAGAGTGGCTTGGGGCGCAGAGAATTCCCCCATAAGGGCAGCTCTGCGCCCCGAACGACTCAGCGGCAACTCGGCGGGCTCTGCGTCAATCGGGAGCCGCAATATTCCCTGTCGCAATCGAACGGGTAGACTGTCCCTCTTGTGTGGGACGACTCTGCCGACGTGCGCCTGGCCCGACGGGGGGATCAGGCGGCGTTTCACCGTCTTGTCGTGCGGCACTCCTCCACCGTCATGATGCGGACATTCGCGTTCACGAAGGAGCGCTCGGCCGCGGAGGACCTGGCGCAGGAGACCTTTCTCAAGGCGCTGCGCGGGCTGGCCGGGTTGCGGGACGATGGGTCGTTCGGGAGCTGGCTGCTGACGATCGCGGACAATCTCGGACGCAATTGGATGGATCGACGATCGACGGAAGAGAAGCACCGGGAAGGAGTCGCGCATCGTCCCATCGAGGAGTCTGTGGAACACGTTCCCATCGCGGAAGCGATCGCGACGTTGTCGCCGGAGCTCCAGCAGCTTCTGGCGCTGCGGTTCGAGAAGGGGATGAGCTGCGAGTCGATCGCGCGCGAGACGGGGCGACCCTTGGGAACCGTCACGAAGATGCTGTCCCGGGCGTATGAAGAGTTGAGAAAGCGACTGCCTGAATGAGCGACGACCTGGAACGGAGACTGGAAGGGGCCTACGGGCATCTGAAGCCCGGGGTATCTCGCGTGAACCAGCGGTTCGCGTCTCGACGGAGCTTCCGGCCGCTCATGTGGGTGGCGGCGACGATTGCGGTGGCAGCGGTGGTCTTCTTGCTGTCACCGAAGACCGACAAGCCGAAGGAAGTGGTTCGCAAGACTGAGCAACCGGCTACGCCGGAGACCACCACGCCGGTTCGGCCCCCTCAGACTTCCAACATCCAACCTCCGACTCCGAACACGGAGACCCCTCAACCTTCGCCTCCCTCTCCGGAATCTTCAATCGTCCAACCTCCAACCTCCAACTCACAACTTCCTCCTCCTCCCACAACGGAAACTCCTCCGCCGCCTCCGAGTACCACGCAGCCGACGCCGCGGGCAACTCTTGTCGCCACGATAGACGGCGCCTGCGAAATCGCCGGACGGAAGGTGAAGGGGACGGTCGAACTCGGGACGGGCGACACGATCAAAACGGACGGGTTGACGAAGCTGTCGTTTGGGGATTGCTTCGTCCTGTTCAACACGAAGAGCTCGGCCACGTTCGGAGTGAACGAGAAGGCCCTGACGATCGAACTGACTTCCGGCGAGGCGCTGGTGGAGGCGTTTGCGCCCGTCGATTTGAAGATCAAAGCCGGCGAGGTCGAGATCGTCCCTGTCGACTGCGCCTTCTCGCTGCGGCTCGACGGCGGCAAGGTGATCGTGCAGGTCGATGAAGGGAACGTACTTGGCCTGAAGGCCGGGCAGCAGGCGACGTACCCCGGTGGCGCCATCGCCAAGGCCGATCCGCGCAAGCTCGCGTGGGCGAAGAAGGGGCGCGCCGCGGAACGTGTCCTCCTCGCCGACGACTTCTCGAAAGCGGGCGAGTGGCATGCGGATCTTGAGAATGGGATCGCGAAGTCGCGTCGCGACGGGAAGAGCTGCGCCGCGAGGATTCAGATCGAGAACGAGAAGCCTGGCCTCTTCACGACCCCCGTCGACGGCACGATCACGCTCGTCTATCGCGTTGAGAAGATCACCGAACTCGCGTTCGTCCTCGTCGGGGAGACGGAGCACCGCCACATCGTGAAGCTGACGCGGATCAACGCCTGGCAGACGGCGACGATCAAGCTCTCCGACCTCGTGCCGGCGGGCGAGTTGATCACGAAGATCAAGCTGCTCTACGGCGATGTCGATGAGCCGGTGAACTTCGCGCTCGACTCGATCAGGATCGTGGCGACGCGGCCTTAACGCTTAAGGCGGCCGAGGGTAAACTCCATCGGACCCTTGGCCGGCGTCACGAACTCGCTCTCCATCACTCCGGCCGGCTGCCCCTTCGCGTCGCGGGCGACGAAGACCTGGGCCTGCATATCGATCCGGAGCTCGTGATCCGCCAGGCGCGCGACTTCGACCGCGACCCCCTCGATCGCCTTCTTGCCGCTCGCGCCGTCGCCTTCGATCTCGTGCTTGTCGGAATCGGGCAGCAGCGCCTTCTGCTTCTCGCCCGCCCAGCGCAGCTTCTTCCACCCGTCCCCCGCGAGGGCTCTGCGCAACCCTTGGGACGCCTGGGCGATTCCTTCGCTCGCGCCCTTGAAGTCCGCCGCGGGCTTGCCGTACTCGGGCGGTTCGAGGGCGGCACACTTGGATCCTCCGATGTTCTCGAGAAGGACTTCATCCTCGCCTGCATAAACGAACGCAACGACCTGGTACACCGCATTGCCGTCCTTGCAGAAGATGAGCCGGATCACGAAGCCGAAGTTTTCGACCGACGTTGCTTGCGCGTCGGCCAGCATCTCGCGAAGCTGGTTCTCATTGCGCGCCTTCGTTGTCCAGGCCGGGAATGCCTTGGCCACGTCGGAGCCCTTCACGAACTCCGCCATGCCGCGGTTGAATTCCTTGGCGACGGAGGTGAGCGGCCTGAGCGGGTCGTCCTGAAGGACGAACAGGGCCAGGGCGAAAAGCATCTGCATGGTCACCTCGAGTGGAGTGACCTGTAGTACACGGGCGACGCGAAAGGGTCTAGGCGAGATTTACTTCTTCCGCGTGTAGTTGACCGTCATAAAGGTCACCCACTTGCCGTCGTCGCCTTCCACCGACGACGTGAAGACCTTGTGGTCCTTCGACTTGAACTCGGTCGCGTCGCGGTACTTGGCCGTCTTGCCTGGGGTTATCGCGTCGGGGCCCTCGCTTTCGAGCGTCAGGACGTTGCCGGCCTTGTCGACGCTCCCCTCGTACTTCCACATCATGCTCCCCATCGAGTCGATCCACGTGCCGACGTACTTTTTTTGTCGGGGTCGTAGCCGATCGTGGCGACGCCGGTGAAGCCCTTCCCCATCATGCTGCCCTTGTTCTCACACTGGATCCAGAATCCGCCGATCGCCCGGACCGTCTCGGTCCCCTTCGACTTCATCGGCTCCTTGCCGGGCTCCATGACGATCTCGGCCTCGGACTCCCACTCGCCGACGTACTGCTGGAGCCACTCGTGCTCCTTGACCGGCTTGGGCATCTCAGGCTGATCCTGCGCGACAGCGGCCATCGACAAGACAAAGGTGGCGGCGGCGACTCTGAGCATGTGTTTCTCCTCTGTAATGGGTTGAAATCATAAACCGCCGAGGAGACGGAGCGCACGGAGAAGATGGGCGCGGAGCGCGCGGACGGCTTCCTTCGAGTCCGCCGGCCCGCGCGAAGCGCGGGCGCGGCCACGCAGGCCGGGATTCCGGAACGCCCGGCACATGTCGGGAGCGTTCCGGAATCCCGGCCTGCGTGGCCGCTCGTGCGGGCAGAGCCCGCACGGCGGCGGACCTCTGCGCCCGGAGCCCCTCAGCGGTTCCTCTGCGCCCTCTGCGTTCGAGCCGTCCTTCGCGGTTACGGCGCGCCGGCGTCGTACCTCGCCTTCGCGGGGATCGCCCCCGAGTACCCCGCGACATCCGGCCCGATCGCCGGCCACGCCTGCCCGCCCCACCACGACGGCTTCGCCGGCAGATACATCGACGCAGGCAGCGGCTGCACACCGATCGTCGCGTCCCACAGCACCGCGCCGTTCACGGAGTCCCAGTTGCCGTGGCGGAACATCGTCGACATCACCTGCGGATCGTTTCCCGAAGGACTGCTGTCGCCGCCCCCCGAATACCCGAGCTTGTAGATGAGCTTGCCTAGGTAGTACGGGAAGCTGTCGTTCTCCGCCTCGAAGATCGTCTCGTATCCGGTCGTCCCCAGCACGTTCGCGACGATGTTCTCGTAGTGGTGCCCCTTGTAGATGTCCATCACCCACGTGCCGTAGCTCCAGCCGCGGCTCGGCGGATGCAGGACGCGGTTGCGGAAGTACGTGTTGTGCGAGCCCGACCCCCAGTAGTCGTCCGCCATGATCTTCGCCTCGAGCCAGTTCCCCTCGACGAGATTCATCATCGGGTGCGGCGCATGCTCGACGATCGACGGCTGCGACCACTCGGGATCGCTGTACTGGATGTTGCCGACGTAGTTGTACGCGATGACGTTGCCGCTCGGCCCCCCCTCGAGCGCAACGCCGAGGTGCAGTGTGTGGAAGACGCTGTCCTCGACGAGCGTCGCCGTGACCATATTGCCGAGGAAGACGCCGTACGCGCGGTCGGGCGCGTAGCTCCCCTTCCCCGTGTGGAACGTGCACCCGCGGATCTCCCCCTGCAGGCAGTGCAGCATCCAGACGTGGCGGCGATGCGAGCCGTCCATTTCGATGTTCTTCAGCCAGCAGCGATATCCCGCGAACCACCACATCGTGTCGCGCGCGTCGCTGTCGTTCTTCACCGCGAAGTCCTCGAACCCGGCGTTCGACGTGACGCCGCGCAGCTTCACGGCCTGCGGCAGCAGCGATGACGTGAACGTGTGGTAGAGCGGCGGATCGAATGTCGCGGAAGTCGAAGTTGTCGACACGACGCGAACGAGCTGGCCGATGCAGCGAAGCCCGCCTTCCCGGCCGCACCACGTCGCGGGACCGGAGAGGCCGCCTGCCACCACGTCGATTCCATCGGCGCGCTCGTCGATGAGGATGATGTCGCCGACGACCCACGAGTGCGATGCGACCGTCACCGTCGTCGAGCCTTTCGTATATCCGCCGGTGAGCGAGTGCGTCGTCGAATTCGCGAACTGATCGTCGTACGAACTTCCGTTGATGGCGAGCACGGTGCTCGCGCTTCCCTTCCAGCGAATGATGGTGTTCGTCTTGCCCGCGCCGCGCACGGTGACGTTGCTGCGCAGATAAATCGGCGACGTGATGCGATACGTTCCCGCCGGGAGATAGACGACCTGATCGGCCGTGCAGGCGTCGATCGCCGACTGGATCGCGGTCGTATCGTCCGCGACACCGTCCCCCTTCGCGCCGTACGGCGCGCTCTTCACGTCAGCGAAGATCGTCGTGCGGTTTGGAATGCCGCCCGGGATGCCGGGGGCCCAGTCGATCCGTCGGTCGGCCGCGATCGGATTCGGCCCGCTCGGCGGTGGGGGCGCGACGGGCGCCGGATCGGATCCGCCGGAACTTCCGCCGCCACACCCCAGAACGATGGCTAGACCGAGAGCCAGGACGATGCGGTTCATCGCAACCTCCACAATTCAACGGCGCGGGCGCAGCACCTCGACGTTGTCCAGGTGAAGCGCGCCCGGCGCCTCGACATCAAACGAGACGAGCACGTTCGAAATCACGTCGCCCGTCGCCGGCGCGACCGCGCGGTCCGACTCCAGTCGGAGCTCATCCAGGCGCACGGTCACGCGGCTCCACTTCTTCTCCGCAAGCTTGCTCACGCGGGTCCAGACGTTGTCGCGCTTCGTCTGGTCCCACAGGTAGATCGCGATCGTCCCGCCGCCCCCCTGCATCCAGCAGTCGAAGCCGAGCTGCGCCTCCTCCGCGACGTCGAAGAGCCCGGACTTCCGCTCGATCTTCACGACGCGACGCGTCACGCCGCGCTCCGTCTGCTCCGCGCCCGAGACGCACAGGCGGTTTCCCGGCCCGCGCGCGACGGTCCCCGTCAGCAGTTCCGGCAGGCGCTTGCCGTCCTCGAACGAATACGACAGCAACGTATCGAACTTCGGGGTCGGCCTAGCGACGAGCTCGACGTTCGCAGCCGCGACCGCGAACTGTCCCGCCTTTACGTCGACCGACTTCCTGTCGCGCGTGAGTTTGACTTTCCCTTCGGTCACCTCGAGGCGCGTCGAGGCGTCGTCGACGGCGATCGACAGGGTCGTGCCGAGGACGCTCGCCTCGCCGTGCGGAGTGACGAAGACCATCGGCGTCGCCACCTTCGCGGTGATCGCGCCCTTCTCGACCGTGACGCGCCTCGCGGAGAGCTTGCGCAGTTCCGTTCCCTCCGTCGACTCGATCCGCGTGCCATCGACAAAGACGAGCACCGCCGCGCCGTCGATCCCCTCGCCCTCAAGGAGCGGCTTCCCTGTCGACTCGATCGTCGCGACTGCGACGCGCGTGGGTTCTGGTTCTGGCTTTGGGGGCTGTGGAAGTTGTAAGTCTTGAGTGTTGGGTGGTGGGAGGGCGGTCGAGGTCACGGGGGGAGGCAATACGTCCTGAGACTTCGGGCTTGGCAGTTGGGTGCTCGCAATTGGAGGCCGTGGGCTGGACGTTGAAGGTGGCGCGACCGGCGGTGGGGGCTGCTGCTTCACGACATCGTGCTGCACCGGCTTCTGCTCGGCGCGCGTCGCGAAATACACGACGGCCACCAGCGCCGCCGCGGCGAGTCCCAGGATCCACCAGGGTTTCGACTGAGCCGGGCGCAGGCGCCGTACGCGGGACTCGACCTTGCGCACAAAGCGCGTGGCGTCCTTCTCGGCGGCGACGCCCGCGAGGAACTGCCGCACGCCGGCGTCCGCGTCGGTGGAGACGACAGCGTCGAGCATGCCGTCGAGCCGCGCGTCATCGATGACCTCGCGGCGGAGCGATTCGTCGGATTGAAGCGCTTGGAGCAACGATGCCTCCTCGGCGGGGGCGAGGGTATCGCCGGCCGCGTGGCGGGCCCAGAGGTCGCGCGCGTTATCCATTCGCGAGCCTCTTCTGCATGCACTCGCGGAGGGCCTGGCGCACGCGCATGAGGGTCATCCAGACAGCGCCGGCGGACTTGCCGAGGCGGCGGGCGATGTCGATCGCGCTGTGCCGCTTCGCGTAATGCTCGTCGACGATGCTCGCGCTGGTCGGCGGAAGTCCCGCGAGACACTTCTGAAGCGCGTCGACCTCGCGTTCGTGTCGCGCGTCGGGCGCATCCTTCGTGAAGTCGTCGGCGAGCCAGGTCGTGACGGTCTCGTCGAGCGTCGAGGCGGCGCGAAGGCGTTCGCGGCGCAGATGCATGAGAGCCTGGTTGCGCGCGATGGCGAGGAGCCAGCCGCCGAGGGCGGAATCACCGCGGTAGGAGTCGAGCGTGCGGTAGGCGGCGAGAAAGGTCTCCTGCGCGAGGTCGTCGATCAGGTCGCGGCGCCGGATCACGCGGGCGAGGTACGAGCGTACGCGCACCTGGTGGAGGCGGACGAGCTCCGAGAAGGCCTCCGGCGAGCCCTTGCGGGCGCGCTCGATGAGGACCGGCTCGTCGACCATGCTGATACTGTTGCACGGGGCGGCGGATCCTCACGCGAAATTCGTGGACGATCGGGCGGCCGCGCCGGATCATCGCCGGTCGTGGCGCACGATCCATTGCTCTCGACCTTTTGTTTCGCGCCGGGGATCGGCCCCGTCGCGGAACGGAAGCTGTGGAAGAAGGGCGTCGTCCACTGGGATCACGCGACGGGACCGTTGAAGCAGGCCGTCGACGATGCGCGCCGCGATCTCGAGGCGGGGCGTCCCGACTTCGCGCGGGACGGACTGAAGAACACGGAGCTGTGGCGGGCGTATCCGGAGTTTCGCAAGAACTGCGTCTATCTCGATATCGAGACGACGGGGCTCGATGCGTCGTCGTACACCACGCTGATCGGGATGTACGACGGCGACCAACTGCGGATTCTCCAGCGCGGTCGCGACCTGGACGAGTTCCCGCGCCTCGTCGATCGCTACGCGATGATCGTGACGTTCAACGGGCGTTCGTTCGACGTACCGTTCCTCCGTCGCGAGTTCCCGTCGTGGCGCCCGACGCAGGCGCATTGGGACTTGCGGTGGGCGCTGCGGAGCGTGGGATACGCGGGAGGCCTGAAGAGAATCGAGGACGAGCTCGGGCTGTCGCGACCGGGACCGCTTGCGGGGATGAGCGGCTTCGACGCCGTCACGCTGTGGTACGCGCACAAGAGGGGCGACCCCGACGCGCTACCGATCCTGCGCCGCTATCTCGCGGAAGACGTCGTCGGCCTCGCTCCGCTCGCCGAACGCGCCTTCAACTTCCTTGCGGAAGAGCACCCGCTCGACGTCGAGCCGCTGGCGCTATCGGAGCGCGTCGATTGCGGGCTCGACTACAATCCGCGGGCGATCCCCGGGCTCATCTCCCTGTTATAAACGCAGAGCCCGCAGAGTAGCCGCAGAGGGGCTTGGGGCGCAGAGATCCGCCGCCGTGCGGGCTACGCCCGCACGGGCGACCACACACGGATGGATTCCGAGACGCTTCCGACATTCGCAGGGCGTCTCGGAATCCATCCGTGCGTGGTCGCGCCCGCGCTGCGCGCGGGCCGGCGGAAAAGAATCGTCGCTGCGCTCTGCGCACCAGGCGACTCTGCGGCACTTCCGCAGGCTCCGTGTTTCCGGAGAGAGCTGCGTCTACCGTCCCTAGAAGTTGCGCACGAACCGATTCACACCCGAGATCAGCCTCACGACATTGAAGTTGATCAGCAATCCGAGCCGCCGGCCCGTGAGCGCCAGATAGCTCAGGAGCTTCGCTTCAAAGATCGGCTCAACGGCCTTCACGGCCTTAACCTCCACAATCACGCTTTCCTCGACCAACAGGTCCAGCCGATAGGGGGTGCTGATCGGCTGGCCCTTGTACAAGATCGGAACGCACAATTGGCGCTTATGGGGTATGCCGCGATCCTGCAGCTCGAAGCAAAGGCATTCCTCGTACACGGCCTCGAGCAGACCAGGCCCCATCGTCTTGTGAACCTCGATCGCCGCTCCGATCACCCTCTCGGATATGGCGTTCAACTGCGCGCGTTTTTCTTCCCGTTCATCGTCACCCATCGTGTGTCCTCTACCGAGGTGTGTCGTTCGGATGAGAAAGTCATCGGGAAATGGGAAGTTTGTGATCAAAAACACAAGAAAGACCCCGGACGTGCAGAGTGTCTCGGCGCCCACGAGATCCCCACAAAAGGAACTCTCTGCGCCCAAAGCCCCTCTGCCTGCCCCGCCGAAGCCTTGGCGGAGGCGGGCGGCAACTCTGCGGCTTCTGCGTCAATCCGGCCGGGTCGACTCAGCGTTTGGGATCGGGGACACGTACCAGCCGAAACCCGGTGGCCGCATCCGGCTTGGCCGGCGGACCCACCCACGACCGCTGACCACACCGGAAGCCGCTCTCGTGGCCCATCGCGAGCGAACCACCGCGCACGACCGGCAGCCCGTTCTCGCGCCACACGTCGAGCGTGTACTCCGCGACGCTTCCCGCCATGTCGCGCACGCCGTACGGACTCTCGTCCTTCAAGAACGTTTCGCACGGCTCCGCCGCCGCACGATCGGGCCGCGAGTTTGCGCCCTTGCTGAACGACCAGTCGAAGAAGTTGCCCCAGGGATAGAGTCGGCCATCAACCCCGCGCGCCGCTTTCTCCCACTCCGCACCCGTCGGCAACCGATACGTCGCCGCGTCCCCCGCCTCGCGCGCCCGCTCCGTGAACCACCCGCAGAATGCGACGGCATCCTCGTGCGAAACGCCGAGGACCGGATCGTAACGCCACGAGCTGACGATCGTGATGACGTCGCCGTTGCGCCACCACATCTGCTCGTGCTGCCCCTTGCGCGGCGTACGTTCCCACGCCTGCTCGATCTTCTGGTGCTTCCTGTCATTCACGAACTTCTGGTACTCGCCGCACGTGACCTCGCGGCGGCCGATGAAGAAGTCGCCCGCGTCGCCCGTCGGATCAGCATTCTCGCGGATGAAGCGGCCGGCGGGTACGTGCACGAAGTCGCGTCCGATCTCGTCCTCCGTATAGAGCCGCACGTTCAGTTGCTCGGGCCGGTCGCGCTTGACGTAGATCGCCACGCGCGCGTCGCGACGCCCTGCACGGTGTAACAGGACGAGATACGAACCGACGGGGACGCGCGTCCTAGCGATGGGGCACGTGCCCAGCTTGTTGTAGTCGTCGCACTCGAGCGCGTACGCGTGCTCCGGCGCTTCCTCCGAAGACGGCGCGCGGCTGCGTGCGAGCGACGCGCTGAACGGGCGCGGCATCAGGCGACGGTCGCGTCCCTCCTCGTATCGAAAGAGCCACGCGTCGGCGCCCGACCCCTGCGTATCGATCTCGATCGTCCCCCACGGTTCGAGCCGCTTGCCCCACGTCTCCGCGTCGAGCGTCTTCAGCAGTCGCTCGTGCGCCAGCGCGCCGTCCAGGTCGCCGGCCGCCTCCATGCGCTGGAACTCGCGGAAGTAAATCTCTCCCAGCAGCGACTTGGCGTCGCGATTGTCGGGATCGACCGCGAGGGCGGACGCGTACTTCGCGACGGCGGTCGAGTAGCTTGAGGCCTGAAGCTGCTGGACACGCGCGAGTTCGCGCTCGAGGTCCCAGAGCGGCTGCTTCTTCTCGGACCCTTGATACGGCTCGATCGTCGGCTTCAGCTCGTCGCGACGGCGACGGACATCGAGTTCGTCGCGCGCCAGTTCCTCGTACGTCTTCCACGCGGCGCGGCCCTCCTCGAGGAACCGGCGGGCTGCCTGCTTGCGCGCGGCTTGTTCGGCGGCGACGCGGGTCTCGACCGCACGCCTCTCGAAGACGGGATGGCCGGGGGCGAGACCTCGCAGTTGCTCGTAGAGATTCGCCGCGTCGGCGAGACGGCCGTCGCCTTCCGCGCGCGCCGCCTCGTCGCTGAGTTGGGTGATCTTCCCCTGGCGCTCCGCGCGATTGATGCCGAGGACGAGGCCGAGGAGGACCGCGCCGGCGAGAAGTCCGCCGGCCAGCGCGCTCCACGCGGGATGACGGCGGACGCGTCGGATCGCCTGCTTCATCAGGCTCGGCGGCTGCGCGAACGTCCCCCTTCCCTCACGCTGGCGGCGCAGATCGTCGGCGAGCGCACCGGCGTCGGCGTATCGCGAGGCGGGACTGCGTTCGAGCGCGAAGAGGGTGATCGTCTCGAGGTCGCGCGGGACGTCGCGGTTGATCTTCCGCGGCGGGACGGGTTCGTCGGTGAGGATCTTGTGGTAGATCTCGACCGCGGTCTGGCCGGTGTGCGGGGGGCGACCCGTGAGCATTTCGTAGAGAATCGCGCCGAGCGCGTAGACGTCGGTGCGCGGCGAGATTGCGCCGAGGTCGCCGCGAACCTGCTCGGGGGCCATGTAGAGCGGCGTCCCCATGACGGTGCCGGCGCGCGTGTGACCGGTTGCCGTGCCGTCGATGTGCGCGAGGCCGAAGTCGCCGACTTTGGGATCACCGGCGTGCGTGACGAGGATGTTGCCGGGTTTGAGATCGCGGTGGACGATCCCCTGTGCGTGGGCGACGCCGAGGGCGCGCGCAACCTTCTCGACGATGCCGACCATCGCCTTGAGATCGAGGGTGCGGCGCGCGAGGAGTTCGGCGAGGGGACGTCCTTCGACGAGTTCGAAGACGAGGTACGGGCGGCCGCCGGCTTCGCCCGCGTCGTGAATGGTGACGAGGTTCGGGTGCGCCAGCTGGGCGGCGATGCGGGCTTCGCGCTCGAAGCGGTCGCGCAGCTTCGGATGCGCGGCGAGGGATTCACGCATGACCTTGACGGCGACTTCGCGGCCGACCTGCTTGTCGGTGGCGCGGTAGACGACGCCGGTGGCCCCTTCGCCGATGCGCTCGCGGATGTCGTATCGCGGGATGTCCGGCGGGGGCGGCGCGTCCGCTTCGACGTCGCGCATCGCCTCGCGGAGGCCGCCGAGCCAGTCGTTACCCGGAGCCGAAGAGGTCATGCCATTCGCTTTCGAGGTCCTGGATGCTGACGGTGGTGCGGCCGAGCTCGCGGCGGATCTCCTCGCGGACGGCGCGACGGACGGTCGCGAGGTGATTGCGCACGTCGTTCTCCTTTATGCCGAGCTGCGAGGCGACTTCCTGGTACGACGGCCGCTGTCCGGCGGGGCGAAGGTCGCTCGTCTCGAACGCCTCGAAGATACGATCTCGTCCCTGTTCGTGGAAGCGGGCACGGACGCGGAAGATGGCGGCCTCGGCGACTTCGACGGCCCACGCGCGGTCGAGCTCCTTTTCGGGGTCGCTGCCCGCGGGGGCTTCGAAGTCGAGGTCAGCGTTGTCGAGGGAGAGGAGGCGTTCGCCGCCGCCGCGTTTGAGTCGTTTCAGTTCGATCTCTCGGTTGATCACGAAGTTGCGGAGGACGACTTTGAGGAAGGTGCGGAGAGAGCCCTGCTGGCGTTCGTAGTGGTCCATCGAGCCGCGTTCGATGAGGTTGAGGAAGAAGGCCTGCGTGAGGTCCTTGGCGTCTTCGTTCGACTTCCCCCACGCGACGCGGATGTAGCGGTAGACGGGCTTCCAGTAACGACGGGTGAGCTCCTCGCGCACCGCGGCGTTGAGTCGCCCTTCCGAGTCGTGGAAACCGACGGCCATCTCGGGGCTCGTCTCCGGGAAGTCCGTCTGGGAACCGCCGAGCGTGGTATCTCCCGCTTTGTTCATGCCTTCGATTTGATTATACAGCTCGCCCGCGCGGAGGTTTTGGGGTCCGCCGCACTCCGTTGGGTGATGAGACACCGGGGGCATGGGGGTATCGGCACTCCCAAGATTTTCCGGCTTAACGCCGAGTTCGCCGAGGAGGACTCGAGAGATCGCGGAAGTTCCCCTATGGGAAGGGTCTGCGGCCTCTCCGTCTCCACAGGCAAATCTGCGATCTCCGCGTTTAGAGCGCGAGGAAGGATGTGGCCCGTCGCCCCTTGTTGGCGTGGTTGTGCGCGCCGCGGCGTATTACACTTGTGCTGATGCAGGTCGCGCTCCTGTCTTCCGTATTCTGTCTCCTGTCTTCTCCCCTCTTCGCACAGGACGCATCCATCGACTGGCGCACTAGCTTTGAAGAGGCGCAGGCGGAATCGAAGGCGTCGAAGAAACCGATCCTCGTCTGCTGGCGGATCCCCACCTGAAAGTGGTGCTTCCGGATGGATGCGGACACGTATCCACGAAAGGACGTGATCGACGTCGCCAACACGAAGTTCATCCCGTTCGTCGCGAACTTCTGGGAGGACGAGGGGGTGGCGCAGGGCTACGACGTCAATGGGACGCCGGCGCAAATCATCATCGCGCCCGACGGGGATCTCATGGGGCGGATGACGGGGTATCTGAGTGCCGGCGAGTACCTCGCGTGGATCGACCGCACGCTTGCGGAGTATCCGAGGATGGTGGGGCTGCGGCAGAAGACGAGGGACTATCCGGACGATCTCGCTCTGCGCGGCGAGCTGGGCCTCTCGCTCATGGCGCTCAACCTCGCGCTTCCCGCCCGCGCTGAGCTCGGCCGGATGCTCGACGACGTGGATAAGAAGACCGACCGCACGGAGGCGGAGCGGCTCGTGGCGGCGCGCGCGGCGATCGCGATGATGGACAGCTGGCTGCACAGCAGTCGGGGCGACAAGATCCAGGACAAGATGATGTTCCGGACGTGCAAGTTCGTACGCGACATGGATCCGGAGAACAAGTCGGGGATGCACGACGACGCCGCGGCGTTCGAGGCGTTTTCGTATCTCTCCGTCGGCAAGCTCGACCCGGCCGCCGAGATCGCCGGCAAGGCGCTCAAGGATTTCGAGACGGGCAACCGGCACGACATGCTGCGCTTCACCTACGGCGCCGCGAGGAGCCATCTCGGGCGCGCGAAGAAGGACCCCGCCATCCTTGAGGACGGGCGCAACACGCTGAAGATCGTAATCGAGAAGCACGGGACACAGCGCTATTGGAACCAGGCGCAGTCGTTCCTGGAGAACTTCCAATTCGATAAGCCGATGCCGATCCCGGAGAAGTAGAAGATCAAAGATGGAAGATCAGAGATGAGAGACCGGACCGGTTTGCGGTGGCACGCAGCGGCGCTGGCAATTTCCGTTCTTTCATCTTTCATCTCTGATCTTTCATCTTCCGCATGCGCCCAGGAATCCCGCATCGAATGGCGCGCGACGCTCGCGGAGGCGACGGCCGACGCGAAGAAAGAGGGCAAGGAAGTGCTCCTGGTCATGCGGTTCCCCACCTGAAAATGGTGCAACCGCATGGAGGACGATGCGTTCTCCCGCAAGGACGTGATCGAGCTGGTGAACCGGCGCTTCTTCGCGGTCCAGATGAACATCGTCGAGAACGAAGGGTTCGCGAAGCAGTACGACCTCGTCGCCTCGCCGGGCCAGGGGATCTTCACCGTCGACGGCGAACTAGTCGGACGATCCAGCGGGTATCTCAACGCGTTCGACGAGATGCGCTGGATCGAGGCGTATGTTGAGAACCGCGCGAAGATCCCGGCGTTGAAGGCGCGCCTGGAGGAGGACGGCGACGACCATGTCGCCAGCGTGGCGATGGGGCTCGCGCTGACCCGGTGCGGCCTCGACGTGCCCGCTCGGCCGTACCTGAGAATCCCGATCGCGAGAATCCCGCTCAAGAAGGATCGGACGGAAGCGGAGCGCCGCGCGTGCGCGGAGGCGTGCATCACGCTCATGGATACGCAGCTGCACAACGTGCGCCCTGAGCCAATCAAGGAGCCCGAGCTGACGCGGATGAGCGCGACCGTTCGCGAGATGGACCCGGACGACAAGTTCGGGCTGCTGGACGACGGGGCTGCGTTCGAGACGCTCGCCCACAACGCGGGCAAGCGCAGCGAAGAGGCGGTGACGTGCGCAAAGGCGGCACGGAAGCGCTGGCCGAACGGCGATCGCCGGGAAATGCTGCTCTACCACATGGCGGTCGGCCTCTACTACTCCGGCAAGCCGAAGAACGACGCGGCTCTCATCGCCGAGGCGATCCAGGTGGCGAAGGACGTGCAGGCGACCGGCAAGGGGCGCTACGCGGAGAATGCAGGGATGCTGCTCGACAGGATCGAGAAAGAGAAGAAGTAGAGGCTGGAGCGGGTGCGCTCTAGTCGGGCTTGACCCAACCGGCCTCAGCAGGCTTCAACGGGAACGTCGTCGCGGGTTTTCCCCCCGTGTCCTTCTTCCAGACCACGTTCTCCTCGCTCATGATGTACGTGGATGCCTTGGGGGTCTTCGCGGTGTCGGCGGGGTACGCGCAGACGCCGAACGTGCTCTGCGAGCGGCCGCTCCCGTTGTCATACTTCACCGTCTTGCCGTTCTCGTCCTCGTACGATTCGAGCACGACGAAATTGTACCCGGCCTTGGGCGCGCCCGGTTCGAGCTGTTCGAGCGTGACCGACTGCTTCTCCCCCTCGAGCTTGCACTCGCCCTTCTTGTCGAGCGCCACGCAAGGCTTCGCGTCGGCGAGCGCGATCGACAGCTCGATCAGTTTGATGCTCCAGTCGTCCCCGCCGGTGGGCCTGATGCGGTAGAGCCCGCTGATGTCGCGCACCCAGAAGTCGTTGATCATGTTGTTGTCGCGGTCGTTCGACCGGAAGTCGACCTGGGCCGTCCCGATTGTCCTGAGCGAAACCCACGCGTTGCGCTCATTGGCGACCGCACGTGCCTTGTCCATCTCCGCCTTCATCTCGGGGGCGTACTTTGTGAGGACCTCCTCGATCAGCTTGTCCTGCTTGGACTGGTCGCCGCCGGTCAGCTCCTCCATGAGCTTCTCCGCCTCGACCTCAAGAGACTTGAACTGTTTAAGGATCTCCGCGAGGCGCTTCTTCTTCGCCTCGACAGCGTCGTCTTGCGCGACGACGGACCCGGTGAACGCGAAAACGAGAAGCAGCGAGACGATTCTCATGGCGATCTCCTTACAGGGTCGCGGATTCTACTCGATCCCCTGAACGCGCAACGAGAATTTGAACGTTGTAGAAAGGCTCCCCCGGACGCCGTACAGGCCGTCCGAGGGAGCCAAGGATGAAAGTGCTAGGCACTTTCCGCCGTCGCATCGCGACGGCGATTCGGACCCGGCCGGAAGAAGCTCTCCACCTTTTCACGGTCGCCCGGGAAAAGGATGAGGAGCCCCCCGTACACGCTCTG
>CAYXVY010000206.1:0-13380 GCA_964468745.1 uncultured Planctomycetales bacterium
AGTCCGCCTCCCCGCTCGCGGGTTTCGTCACGATCCGGTCGCCGGGCTTCAAGGCCTCGGTGGTCCGGACGATGCGGCCGCGATCGTCGCGCGTTATGCTGTAGCCGCGCTCGAGGATCCCCTGTGGGTTGAGGTGGTGCAGCGCGGCGGCGCGGGCCTTGAGATCGTGCGTGCGACGCTCGACCAGATTGCGTGCCGCCGTGCGCAGCGCGCGCTCTTCGCGATCAAGCCTCTCGGCCGTGTGTCGCGCCCTCAGGCGCGAGAATCCCGCGTCAATTTTGGCAGCCAGGCGGTCGATCGACGCGCGGCGCTGCAGGGGCATTCCGCGAAGTGCGCCGAGCAGCCGTGCGCGCAATTCCTCGACGCGCTGCAGGTCGAACCTCACCTCGCGCGGCCGGAGAGCCTTCGTGAGTCCATCGAGGCGCTGCCGGACCTGGTCGACGCGCGCTTTCAGGCTTTGGCGCAGCTTGTGACGCAGGTCGTCGAGGCCCCGTTCGACGTCGTCAAGATCGGGGCAGACTCGCGCGGCGCCGTCGGTGGGCGTGAGCGCGCGTACGTCGGCGACGAAGTCCGCGATCGTCGTGTCGGTCTCGTGGCCGACGGCGGAAACGATGGGGATGCGCGATTCGAAGATCGCGCGCGCGACGATCTCCTCGTTGAAGGCCCACAAGTCTTCGATCGAGCCGCCGCCGCGACCGGCGATGATCACGTCGACGTCTGGGCGGCCTGCGTTGATTGCCCGGATCGCGCCGGCGATCTCTTGGGCTGCTCCTTCACCCTGGACCCGGACGGGGTGGAGCAGGACGTGCGCGTGCGGAAAGCGCGTGAGAATCGTGCGGAGCATGTCCTGCAGCGCGGCGCCCGTGGGCGAGGTCACGATGGCGATCGCGCGCGGCAGGAAGGGAAGGGGGCGCTTGCGCGCGGTATCGAACAGACCCTCGGCTTGCAGCTTCTGCTTCAGCTGCTCGAACCGCAGCTGGAGCGCGCCGATGCCTTTCGGCTCCATGCCGTGAACGATGAGCTGGTACTTGCCGTAGGGCGCGTACACTTCGATCCCGCCCCAGGCGATCACTTCCATTCCGTCTTCGGGACGGAAGGGCACGCGCATGAGCGCAGGCTTCCAGATCGCGCACCCGAGGCCGGCGTCCTCGTCCTTCATCGTGAAGAAGGCGTGGCCCGACGCATTCACCTTCCAATTGGAAATCTCGCCCGCTACATAGACGAAGCCGAATTCGTCTTCAAGGTGTTGCTTGATGCGATGCGTCAGCTCGCCGACGGATAGAACTTCGTGGGCGGACTCCGCGGGCAGACCCATGCCGACAGTTTACCGTCGACCGGCTACGTCAGCACGACCCGCGTGACCGACTCCGCCCGGCCGGTGTCGCTGTCGATGATCGCGAGCGCGCCGCACAGCCGGACGTCCCCCGTCGCCACGTCGAACGGCGTCGGCATGCCGGTGATGAAGCGGTGGAGCACGCGATCCACGCGGCGGCCGATGACGCTTTCGTAAGGTCCCGTCATCCCGAGATCGGTGATGTACGCCGTCCCCTGCGGCAGCACTCGCTCGTCGGCCGTCTGGACGTGCGTGTGCGTCCCGAAGACGAAGCTCGCCTTGCCGTCGAGATGCCAGCCCATGCCTATCTTTTCGCTCGTCGCCTCGCAGTGCATATCCACGACGACCACCTTCGTCTCCTTCGCCAGCTCGTGGTACGCAGCGGTCGCCGCTTTGAACGGATTGCCCGCGGGTGTGTGCATGAAGACGTTTCCCTGGATGTGCATCACGCCCACTTTCACGCCATTCGCGACCTCGACGATCAGCGCGCCGCGCCCCGGCTGCTCGGCCGGATAATTGGCGGGACGCAGCATCGGGTGCTTGTCGATGTAGGGGATGATCTCGCGCTTGGCCCAGACGTGATCGCCGCACGTGAGGACGGTGCAGCCGGACGCGTACAGTTCGTCCGCCTCGCTCGGCATGATCCCGTTGCCGCCCGATGAGTTCTCGCAGTTCGCCACCACGCAGTCGATCCGCTCGTCCTGCATGTACTTGCGCAGGCGGTCTTTGACAACCTGACGGCCGGGTTTGCCGACGATGTCACCAATGCCGAGGATTTTGATTTTCATGGATCAGCGAGCGTATTCAACGACGCGCGTCTCTCGGAGAACCGTCACCTTGATTTCGCCGGGGTACGTCATCTGCTGCTCGATCCCCTTGGCGATGTCGCGGGCAACGATCATCGCCTGCTGGTCGTTGATCTTGTCGGCATCGACGAGCACGCGGATTTCGCGGCCCGCCTGGATCGCGTACGCGCCGGTGACGCCGGGCATGCTCTTCGCGATCGTCTCGAGCTGTTCGAGGCGTTTGACGTAGCGGTCCATGCTCTCGCCCCGCGCGCCGGGCCGGGATGCGCTGATGGCGTCCGCCGCCGCCGCGATGACCGTGTACGGGAACTTCGCGTCCGCATCATTGTGGTGGTTCGCCGCCGCGTCGACCACTTCCTTCGCCTCGTCGAACCGCTTGAGCAGTTCGCCGCCGATCACCGGATGCGACCCCTCGAACTCCTGGTCGACCGCCTTCCCGATGTCATGGAAGATGCCGCACCGCCGCGCGAGTTTTGGATCCATCCGCAGCTCGGCGGCCATGACGCTGCACAGGTGACCGACTTCTTTCGAGTGTTGCAGGACGTTCTGGCCGTAGCTGGTGCGGTACTTGAGCCTGCCGATCAGCGTGGTGAGCTTCGGGTGTACGTGCAAGATATCGTTTTCGAAGAGGAACTGCTTGCCGACCTGGTTGATGTTCTCCTCCATTTCGCGCTTGTTCTGCTCGACGAGTTCCTCGATGCGCGTGGGATGGATGCGGCCGTCGAAGATGAGCTTCTCCATCGCGCGTCGCGCCATTTCGCGGCGCACGCCGTCGAAGGCGGACAGGACGATTACTCCCGGGGTGTCGTCGACGATGACATCGACGCCCGTGGCACGCTCGAAGGCGCGGATGTTGCGCCCCTCGCGGCCGATGATGCGCCCCTTCATCTCCTCGTTGGGGAGGTCCACCGTCGTTACCACGGATTCGGCGGTGTGCTCGGCGGCGAATCGCTGGATCGCCATCGTGATGACGCGCCTGGCCTCGCGCTCGGCCTCTTCCTTGGCGATATCGAGCCGCTTGCGGATGAGATTCGCCTTGTCTGCTTCAAGCTCGGGCTCGAGCTTGTCGAGGAGGATCTTGACGGCATCCTCGCGCGTGAGTCCGGCGATCTGGTGGAGCTTGCTCTTCTCCTCGTCGACGAGTTTTGCGAGGTCCTGCTCCTTTACGGCGATGTCGCGCTCTTTCTTGTCGACGTCCCTCGTCTTGCCCTCGTACCATTTCTCCTTGTTCGAAAGCGCCTCCTGGCGCTTCTCGATGACGTCTTCCTTCTTCTGGAGCTGGGTCTTCTCCTGCCGCAGCTCGTTGCGCTCCTCCTTCAACTCCTTGTCGATCCCCTCGCGGAACTTCGCCACTTCCGCCTTGCCGTCGACCGTGAATTTCTCTGCGTCACGCTTGCCTTCGCCGATGATCTCGTCGCGCTTGCGGAAGGCGGTGCGGTTGACGCGGGTAAAATAGACGAGGCAGCCGATGGCGCCGAGGATCAAACCGACGAGCGCACCGATCGCATATTCCATAAAAGGCTCCCGTTGATTCAGAATCGGACGGGCGCTCGGTCGGGCGGCTGTGAGGGCAGACGATGAGCGGCTAGCAGGCCGGCTCGTTTCCTCTGTTCCTCACCTTCGAATCAGCGATCCCCGCCAGGGGTGTTATTTCGTTTTTCTGCGGATTCGTACCGCCGCGATGCGGCGCCATCTATATGAAATCCTGCCGTGTGTGCACGTCTTCCGATCTGCAGCAGGTGACTGAACATAATTTATAAAGGATGCAGGCGTCCTGTCAAGCCATGGATCTCCTCTCGGCCACATTCCGGTGGCGATACCCCGGTGGGCGCGATTTTTAGAATCGGCGGGCGCGTGGAATTGCGAGTGGAAGAGAAGATTGGAAGATATTGCACGGTTCTCTTGACCGCGTGCGTCTGATGGGGTAATCTTTCGCGGTCGAGGAGCGGGCGGGGTTCCGATTTTCCGGCGGGTCAAGATGCCGTCTTCGCTGCCCGAACTGGGGCACCTGACGGGGCTCCCTCGAACCATGCCGAAACTCATCATCCAGCACCAGGGACAGGAATGGTTCGTGGAGCTCAAGGAAGGCTCCAATACCATGGGCCGCGCGTCCACGTGCACCATCCCTGTGCGCGACGTCAACATGTCGCGCGAGCACATCGAGGTCCAGCTGACCGGCGATGTCGCGACCCTGTTTGACAAGGGGAGCATGAACGGGACGCTCCTCAACGGTGCGAAGATCCTCGAACGCAAGCTCGTACCCGGCGACAAGATCCAGATCGGCGCGAGCACGATCTACTTCCAGGAAAAGAACGCGGGGGAGCCGGAGCTGCCGAAGACCGCTGCGCCCAAGGGGGGATCGGACGAGGCGACGAAGCCCGGTCGCACGGAAGTCATGCCGGGTAAGCCCTCGCAACAGAAGAAGTCGGAAGTGCGCCGCCCCGCGTCGCACTTCGTAAAGGACTTCGCGATATGGGGCAAAGCGGGAGGCCTCTCCGCGGGGGCTGTGGGTGCGATCGTCTCGCTGGTCCTTGTCGTCGGCATCGCCGTCGTCGCCCTCAAGATGTTCGGCGGCGGAGGCGGCCAGCAGCTGGATGCGGACAATCTGCTCGGCCTCCACGGACAATTCGACGCAGCAGTCGACGGCAAGCCCCCCGGTTGGCTCGTGAAGCAGGGGCTCAAGAGCACGATGGCCGTCGAGTCTGCGGTCGGGCGCAATGGATCGAGCGCCCTCGCCGTCTCGAAGTCCGGCGATCCCGGGGACTTCGTGTTCGAGTGCCAGTCCGCGGACGAGTATGCGCTCGTCGAATCGCGGCGCGTGAACGTGAGCGCGTGGGCAAAAGTTGACGGTTTCAGCGGGCACGTTGCGCTCAAGATCGGCTGGACCACGACCGTGCGTGGCCCCGTCGTGCACGAGGAAATCAGCGCGCCCATCGCGAAGCCGGGTGACTGGGTGAAGCTCGAGAAGGAGTTCCTGGCCCCGCCGGGCGCGGGCGGCTTTGTCGTATCGCTCTGCGCCATTGGCCGGTCAGGCCGAGTCCTGTTCGATGATGCTCGCGTAGCGCTGAACTCCGGGCCTGAGGCGGCGCGCGAATCGACGATGGGACCGTTCGGCGTGACCGTCGGACCGACGGGGGCGCTCGCGATCCAGTTGCAGGGAAAGTGCGTGCTGTCAAACGTGCAGCTCGCCCTCGCCAGCGACAAGGAGGGCGTCAGCACGCAGGCGGTCGTGACGAAACTCGAGACCAAGCGTACGGATACGACGATCCAGATCTCCGGGAAGCTCGTCAGTCCCATCGACCTTCGTGACGTGGACTTCGAGCAGCACGTGGCGCTGCGTGACGACAACCTGTTCATCGCATACACCGTGCCGACCGATCAGATCAAACAGGTGGAGACTCTGAACGTGCTGGCGACGCTGCCGCGCGCGGAGCGTATCTCGGGCGTGCCGAACGCGGGCGACCCGGGCACGATGCTGGTGGTGGCGCGTTCCGAAGGGGTGGACGTCGGCATCGACTACGTTGATCCGACGCGCGTTTCCCTGTTGCGCGAGCGCGGCGGTCAGAAGCTGACGCAGATCTTTGCGATCGACCGAAGCGAGGCGAAGACGACGGTCGTGATAAAGCTGCGGGCGGGCGCGGCCAGCCTCGGCGCGGGGGACGACCCGATCGCTGCGGCGCAGAAGGAGCGCGAACGTGGAGGCTACGCGGGGGCGTTGTCCCTTCTGAAGCAGTACATCGGGCGCGTCCGCGAGCCCGACAAGCGAAAGAAAATGGCGGACGAGATCCGGAAGCTCGAGGACGAGGAGCGCACCGACTGGATGGACGTGCAGGCGGCGGGCTTTCGGGCGCAGATCTCGCGCAGGGCGGAGCAGATCGAGATGGCGATGTCTCGCGTCTCGGGCTATCAGCGCAAATGGAGCGGCGATCCCTACCTCGGTAAGGTGCAGCCCGTGCGCGAGGAGTTGGAGCGCCTCTCGACCGAGGCGGCAGGCGAGCGGGATGCGGAGCGCGCGAAGCGGCTCCTGGAGCGGGCGAAGGCGTATGCGCAGTCGGGCCGGCGGACCCTCGCGGCGGAAGTCTGCGAGATGCTGCTGGTCGGCTACGGCCAGACGCCGGCGGCGAAGGAAGCGCAGGAGATATTGAAGTCCCTGCAGGGGCAATGATCCCCGGGAGCTCCAATCCCCAATCCCCGACCTGGGGCATCGGATAGCGAGGACGAATGGGCTACGGCATTGATATCGGATCGAGCACGCTGAAAGTCGTCGCGCTCGCGCGTACGATGGGAGGCTTCAAGTT
This sequence comes from uncultured Planctomycetales bacterium, assembly GCA_964468745.1. GTDB lineage: Bacteria > Planctomycetota > MHYJ01 > MHYJ01 > JACPRB01 > JACPRB01. Next base: position 6,438 of record CAYXVY010000206.1, read on the forward strand.
GGTCGGCGCCGGGCGCCGGCGAGTGCCGAGAATCGCCACCCCCGAGGACACGCGCGCCGTCATTGCCGGCCTGCTGAACGAGGCGATGGGCCAGAACGGCACGCGCGTGGGCGTCGTCGGCCTGACCGGGCGCGACATCAATCTGCAGGTCGTACAGCAGCCGAAAACGACAGCGCTGAATTACCGCACGCTCATGCGGTACGAGATCGAGCAGCGAAAAGGGAGCGATGCCGGGCTCTACGCCGACTGGTGCACGCTGCGTGAGCCCGACCAGTACTTCCCGCAGTATCTTGCGATGGTCGCCGTCGGCAAACGCGAATACGTGGACGAGCGGCTCTCGACCGCGATCGCGGCGCGAATCGAGGTTCGCGACGCGGTGCCGAACGCGTGGGCGATTTACGAACTCTATCGCGCAAATTATCCGCGCGAGGACGGCGCACAGCTGCTGCTCGACATCGGCGCGGACAACGTCGATATGGCCCTTGTGCGAGGCGGGCGGCTGGTCTTCGCGCGCAACGTGTCCACGGGCGCCCGTATCTTCGATACGAACATCGGGAGCATGGCCGGGATCCCGCCCGATGAGGGCGAGGTGCGCAAGATACAGTACGGCAACCTCGGCCCGCCGGGGCCGAACGCCGATCCGCGCGAGGAAGAGGCTCGTCCCGCGGTGCGCACCGCGGCCGGTCAGCTGCACGGCGTCATTCAGTCCAGCATCCAGTTCGCCAAGACGCAGCTGCAGGACAAGGAGATGACGGTCGACAAGATTTACATCTCCGGCGGCGGGGCCAGATTGCGCGGGCTCCCCGAATACCTCGCGAGCGCGCTGAAGACCCCCGTCGAGCCGCTCGATCCCTTCAAAAAGGTCGATACAAAGGCGGCTGACTCCGTTGAGGACCTGAAGCAGCTGCCGAGCGATATGGCGGTGTGCGTCGGCTTGGCCATGATGTCGCTTTCGACCGTGCGCGAGGGCGCGCATATCTCCATCGTGCCTGACGTGATCCGGCGGCGGCGCTCGTTCATGCAGGGCTCGTTCTGGCTGATGGCCTCCGCAGCCATCGTCACGATTGCGATGCTTGTCTTGACGGTCAGCGCCGTCGTGCGGAAGTCCATGCACCAGGCAGGGCTCGACGAGTTCACGCAGAAGACGGACGCGATCAGCAAGCGAATCGAGGAACTCGACAAGCTGGAGGCTCAGCAGCGTGATGCGGTTGCGAAGTCGCAACTCCTGCTGGGCCAGACCGACGCCGGGCGCGCCGCGCTCGACGTGATCGCAAAACTGAGGAAAGTGCTGCCCGACGGCGTGAATGTCCGCAAGGTCGAGTTCATCGACCTCACGGACCGCCCGCAAAACCCCGTGGCGAAGAAACGCGTGGTTTTCCACGCGCCGGGCCGCGGCCTCGTCATCTCGGGCGTCGCGAAGGAGTCGCTCAACGGCGATCTCGTCCTGACCACCGGTGAGGAATTCAAGTCGAACGAGCTCGACGAGGTGCGGTGGTGGATCGCGCCCGCGAAGGGCGTCAAGATCGAAGGCGAAGTCGATGAGAACATCAAGGGCGGAGCGGGGCCCGCGTTGGATGCGATCAAGGATCAGCTGAGGGATCCGTCGCGCGGCATCAAGGCGGAGATTCCATACCAGGATGCGTCCCGCGACAAGCCCGGCTGGCGCGTTTTCCACGTCATCCTGCGCACGGAGTAAGCCATGGAATACTGGTGGAAGGAAAACAGGGGGTTCGTCATCCCGGTGGCGCTGGCCGTAATCGTCTTCGGGATGTGGTACGTGCTCGGCGTCGGCGCGATCCGCGCGGGGGGCGAGAAGATCCGCATCGCGCGCGAAAACAAGGAAACGGAGTACCAGCGGCGTATCCAGCGGGGGGAGCCGTCGGAGGACACGGTGCGGCGGGCGCGCGCCGATCTGGAGCGCACGAACAAGCTGGTGGAAGAACTCAAGGCCGATCTCAGCCTGCGCATGCCGGACTCGTACAAGTCGAGCAAGTCCGCGCCGGAATTCTTCTCGGCCATGAAAGAGGACGTGCGCAAGGACGTGGTCAAGAAGGCGCAGCAGCACGGCGTATTGCTGCCCGACAATTCCCTTGGCTTCCCACAGAATCTCCAGGGTCTCGCGGACGACGTCGCGATCGAGTATCTCGAGCGTCTCGCGATCGTGGAGAGGCTCGCGACGACCGCCGCCGCCGCGGGCGTGTCGAAGATCGACACGGTAAACGCAATCGTCGGGACGGCGGGTCCCGGCGAAGGGACCGATGATCTGAAGAAGGCGCTTTTCCTCAAGAAGGTCGCCGTCCGCATGAAGGTGACGGGGCCGTCGCAATCCGTCTTCCAATGGCTGCACGCCGTGCAGAAGAAGGGGGACGGGTTGGTTGTAGACGACTTCAAGGCCGAGAAGCTCAGTCCGCATGAGGACATCTTCAGCGCCGAACTGGAAGTGAGCGGGCTCAAGATCGATCCCTCGAAGGCGGTGGCGGAGGCCAAGGAATGAACTTCCTGAAGGGTTTTTCAAAGGAGCAGCTCGCGTGCGGCTCGTCCGTCCTGTTCGCGCTTTTCCTCGTGGCCACGCTGGCCGGGGGCGGCGCGCGGAAGACGGCGCGTCCTCCCGCGGTCGGCGAGCGCGCGTATGCGAGCCCGCCCTCGGGGTCGGCCGAGTTCGTCCAGGACAAGTTCGCGCTCTACTGGGAAGGGCGGGACATTTTCAGCGCGGTCGTCACCGACAAGCTCGAGGTGCCGCTGCTGAAACTGCCGGCTCCGCGCGCGGAGGCTCTGGTTCTTCTGCCGCTGCGCCCCGGGGTCGCGTTCGACACGCTGAACCGGTCCGGCCTGCCGACCAAGTACCGGTCGCTGAACGTCGCGTCTCCGAGCGTTCTGCCGACGGACCTGCCGGCGGATGCGGACTTCGCCGCGCTCAAGGACTTGAAGGAGCCGGAGGCGCCGGGCATTGCGGACAAGCGGTTCCTCGCCATGCGCGAGTACGCGATCATCCACCTGCCGAACGGGAACCCCGTCGAGGCTAAGGCGGTCATCTGGATGCAGGATGGAAGCATCCGCTTCACGAAGAAGGATGGCGTCGGCGGCACGATGAAGCTCGACCAGATCGCGAAGGACAAGAAGGGACGTCCCTGGGTCGAGAACAACTGGAAGTACGAGGAGGAGTACCGGCACATCGTCAACCGATTCATCAAGCCGGGAGACGCGGCCGCCCGGGTCGAACTCGGCGCGTGGTGCCGCGAGAATGGGATGCTGCCGGACGCGCGAACGCAGCTGGCGGAGGCGGTCGAGATCTACCACCAGCGCGGCGACTACAAGAAGGAGTTCTACGAGCTGGTCTGCCAGACGGGCGACCTGCTGCGCGAGATCGGGGACTTCGACGGTGCGCTTGCCCTCTACCGCGACGCGAGCAAATGGACCGACTACTACGATGCCGAATTCGCGGCGCGCGCGGGCGACAACCTCCGCTCGCTGGGGCTGCATGAGAGTGCGCTCGAGGCCTACGGCGCGTCGCTTCAAGCGTCGCCGCGGTTCACGAAATCGCGGGCGTCGACGGTGCGTACGCTCTACGACCTGGGCCGCGACCGGGATGCGCTGCAGTCCGCGGCCGATCTGTTCGCGCGGTACTCCGACACCGTGAAGCCGGCGGAGCGCGTGGAGGCGCTGCTCGGCAAGGGGCTCTCCCTGTTGCGCACAGCCGACACTCGCGGCGCGCAAGATACGCTGACCGAGGTGCTGAAGCTGGACCCTGTGCACGCCGAGGCGCTGAATGCGCTGGGCGCCGTGTACGTCATCACGGGCGCCCTGAAAGAAGGCGGCGCACAATTCGTGGCCGCGATCAAGGCGAACCAGTACGCGACGGACGCGTGGCTGAATCTCGCGGGACTGGCCCTCGGCGCGGGGAAGGTGGCCGAGGCCGAGATGCTCTACGCAGCGGCCGCGCAGCGCGACCCGGGCAGCGCGGAGGCGATGCTCGGGTTGGCGATGGTGCAGATCGCCAAAGGAGTGCCGAAGGATGCGCTCGCAACGGTCGATTCGGTCCTCAAGATGGAGCCGCGTCACTCCTTCGCGCACTACGTGCGTGGGCATCTCAAGCTCCAGGAGGGCGCGCACGACGAGGCCGTCGCGGGATTCTCGGCGGCGCTCCAGGGGGAATTCTATTTTCTGCCGGCCTACTCGGGTGCGGCGATGGCCTACCTCGGGTCGGCCGCGGTGATCGAAAAAATTTCCGAGTCGGATCCGGCGAAGCAGGAGGAGAACAGGCTGAAAATCGAGCGGTACCGCGTCAATGCGGAGACGCTGCTCTCGACGACGCGCGACTTCGACGCGCTGCGTTCGTCGACTCACGTCGCTCTGGGCTGCGTCCTTGCGGTGCAGGGCCGGGGGGTCGAGGCGAATCTCGCGTTCCAACGGGCGCTCGAGATCACGCAGGCGCCCGATCCGCTTCTCGCGTACGGTCGCGGCTATATCGCGTACCGCCAGGGAGACGGGGACGTGAAGGCGCGCATACAGCAGGCGCGCGGCATTTTTTCGCAGGGGGCCCAGATGGCGGGCGCCGACGCGATCGACAAGCAGTGGATCGCTTCATGCGGAGAGGCAGCCGCGAAGATCAAGGACTGGCAGGAAACGAGCGTGTTCTTCGACGACCGGTTCGAGAGGCCGAAGTCGGACGACGTGGGCGGAGGCTGGATCCAGCGCGACAAGGTGAACGGCGTCACGATCCGGATCGAGGAGGGCCGAGCGCGCTGGTCGAGCAAGCAGATCGGCAAGGACATGGGGCCGACCGTCCTGGATCGCGACGTCCCGAAGGCGGACTTCGACGCGTTCGAAACGACGCTCTATCCGGGGAGCGAGAAATTCGAATTCGGCATCTCGCTTTACTTCGCGCAGCAGGACGCGCAGACGTGGATGGGCTTCCACATCGGTCAGGACATGAACAAGCGGTGGAGATACCAGCTGGCATCCTCGCGCGAGTTCCCGGGCGGACGGCTCGACTACAACGGCAGCGAGTTGCAGAAGTTCGAGCTGCCGGACCCGAAGGAGATCCGCCTCAAGGTCGTGCGGCGCTCCGAGCCGGGCGGACGACACGTTTTCGACGTGCTTTTCTGGAAGGCCGCCGCGTCCGAGTGGGTGATGGGAATGAAGGCCATCCCCGTGCACACGATCGCGCAGAATCAGAGTTACCGGATCGCGATCTGGACGCGCGCGCCGATCGGAAACGACGTCACGCTGGCCGTCGACAACACGAGGGTGCTGTTGAAGCACAGCGGCCAATGATGAATGAACGATCGAATGCGGGCTTAACCCTCCTTCGCCGACCTGCCGGAAGGCGAAATGGCTTGCGGGCTTCGCAGGGTTTCACGCTCGTCGAGCTTCTTGTCGTGATCTGCATCATCGGCATCCTTTCGGCGCTCACGCTGGTCGGGGTGATTTCGGCGATCAACGGGGCACGGGTCAGCAACACGGAGCAGCTGATACAGCAGCTCGTCTCGTGCTGCGAGAATTATCGGGTGCGGTGGGGCGACTATCCCGTCTCGACGCTCGCGGAATTGAAGGCGAAGCTTCCGAACGACACGAACAACGGCGCCGAGGCCCTGTGCGCCTGCCTGTCCAGCGAGGACGGCGGCGGACGCCTCTACGCTCCCGCTTCGGACGAGTCGTACATCAACATCGAAGGCGACCGGCTCGAGAAGAATCCGAACAACTGGTTCTTCGGCGACAACGACCTGCGGGAGATCGCCGACCTCTGGCGCCGGCCGATTACGTACCTGCACAGCAAGGACTACGCGAAGGGGGGCGGGAACGTCTGCCGGTACTTGCTGAGCGACGGGGGCGAGGAACAGACGCTGAAATCTGAACGGTCAACGGCGACGAGTACGTACGCATTCCCCGACAAATTTCAGATCCGGTCCGCGGGCAAGGACGGCGTGCTCGGGACGGACGACGACGTCAAGGGGTGGTGAGTCCGTCGAGGGTCAACGGTCGACAGTCGACGGACCGCCCTGTAGATTGCGAAGGAACGATGCACCGACTGTGGGCCGCGGACCGTAGACCGTCGACCCGCAGCGGCGTGACGCTGCTCGAGGTCACCATCGTCCTCGTCATCTTCTCGATGCTGCTCGCGATGTCCGTCGCGATCTTCCGGAACTCGAACCGCGACCTCGGCGTGCGGGCGGCGACGAACCAGTGCATCGCGATGGTTCGCGGCGTGAGCGAGCACGCGCGCATGAAGCACACCCCTGCGTGGCTCGTCCTTGAGCTGCAGGAGAACACCGTCTACACGCTGACCGAGGAGACGGTCCAGGCGTGGAATTTTGAGAGTGCGACCGGCGCGTTCGGGAAGACCTGCTTGATGAGCAACACGACCGCGGTGCCGGGGCACGACGGAATGGCGTGCGCCCTGCGCAACGCGGGGATCGTGGAGTGCGCCGAGGTGCCGATTCTCGCGCCCGACCAGGGGCTGTCGTTCGACTTCTGGATGTACCGGTCGAGTTCGCGCGGCATGCAGACGATCTGCACGATCGGCGAGCAAGTCGAGGTGAAAATCGACGGCGGCGGCAGGATTCACGCGAAGATCGCCGGCGTCATGATGAACTCGCGGGATCTGGCCGTACCGCTGGACCGATGGACGCGCGTGCGGGCGGTGTTCAACGGATTCGAGGGGCGGCTGTATCTGAACGACGCGGAGGTGGACGTCCGCTCGGGGCAGGCGGAATGGAAGAAGCCGGAGCGTCTCGTCATCGGCTCGAAAAAGGACGGCTTCGTCGGGATCATCGACACATTCCGCGTGGGAATCGTCCTTCCACGCGAGCGCTACTGGCTGCCGAACGAAACGAAATTCGTCCTGGGAACGCAGACGACGGGCACGCAGACTTCGGGCAGCGGGACGCCGCCGCCCGCCAATCAGCCCGGCCGCTTCATCATCGGCTTCACGCCGGAAGGGCGG
>CAYXVY010000207.1:0-8436 GCA_964468745.1 uncultured Planctomycetales bacterium
CGTTCGCGTTCGCTGCAGCGGGTGCCCGCGATGAAGGCTTTCGTCATCAGCAGGCGCCCCAGCCGGTAGCGTGCGGGGGCGAAGTTCGGCTCGATCTCGATGGCACGGCGCCACGCGGTTTCGGCGCGCTCGGGCTGTCCGCGCTGCTCCCATGCGCGGCCGAGCAGATGATGTGCGACGGCGAGGCGAGGGGCGAGAGAGACGGCCCTTTCGATGAGCGCGTGCGCCGCTTCGACGCTGCGGGCGACGACGGCCACGTCCGTGTCGGGATCGGCGAGCATCCGGTCGGCGCGGTCGAGGGCGGGGCGGGCTTGATCCAGCAGCCGGACGGCCGCATCGTGCGTCCGCTGGCGCTGCGCCTCGGCGTCTAGCCCGCGCGAACGCGAGGCGAGTTCTTCCCGCTGGCGGGTTGCGGCGCGCGTCCAGACGATTGCGGTGACGGCGAGGACAAGTGCGCCCGCAACGGCGGCCGTCGCCACGCGATGGCGGGCAAGGTTCTTGCGGAGCCGGTACGTCATCGAGGGGGGATGCGCGCTGATTGCTTCGCCGCTGAGCCAGCGGGTGAGATCCTCGGCAAGCGCTCCGGCGGTCGGGTAGCGGCGCGTCGCGTCCTTTTCGAGGCACTTGTGGACGATCGTCTCGAGGTCGGCTGAGATCGCGGGCCGGAACCGCCGAAGGGGGCGTGGCTCGTCGCGCTGCACCCGCTGGAGGATCTCGAGCACGCCGGCACCCTCGAAGGGCGCCCGCCCGGCGAGGAGCGAATAGAGAGTCGCTCCCAGCGAGTAGACGTCGGCGTGCGCATCGACGCGCTCGCCGCGCGCCTGCTCCGGACTCATGTAGCCGGGCGTTCCGACGACGGCACCGGTCATCGACAAATCGGAGTGGCCTTCCATCGCGCGGGCGAGCCCAAAGTCCATCACGTAAACGAGGTGTTCGGTCGCGCGTTTGCCTCCGGGCGTCTTGCCCCGGTCGATGGCCATGAGGTTCTCGGGCTTGATGTCGCGATGAACCACGCCTTGCTCGTGCGCGTACTGAACCGCGCGAGCGCCATCGCGGATGAGTCGTGCCAGCAGCCGCTCGTCCTTGTTCGGGAAGGCCTTCAGCGTGACCCCGTCGATGTACTGCATCGCGATGAACGGCCGGCCGTTGACGTCGCCCACTTCATAGATTGCCGCGATGTTGGGGTGCGAGAGTTTTCCCGCGATCTGCGCCTCGCGCTGGAATCGCCCCACCTCCTGCTCGCTCGCGCTGTGCAGGAACTTGACCGCGACCCAGCGCGCCAAGGCCGTGTCCCATGCCTTCCAGACCTCACCCATTCCGCCCGCCCCGAGTTTCGTCGTGCGCACATACTTGCCGAATCGCTGCGCCGGGGGCGCGGCTGCGACTTCGGCGGGGAGAGTGGGCACGCTGGCCGGCCGGTAAGGCGGATGATCCGATTTAATGGTGGCGTCCGCGCCTGTGGAGGGGGGACGCGTACCGGGGGTGAGGTCGCCGTGTTTCTTGAGCCGCGGCGACGGCGTGTCCTCAGGGTGCCGCATCACGGTGCGCATCTTCTTTGGTTGAACTAGAAGGACAGGAGGCATGGCGGTTACGTGGAAGATGTGTAGCCCGGACGTGTCGCGATGTACGCTGCATGGGTCATGACCGTCCACCGACTGGCCGAGATGACGTGGGCCGAGGTGCGAGAGCACGCGCGCGGGGCGATCGCGATCTGGCCGGTCGGCGCCATCGAGGCGCACGGTCCGCATTTACCGCTTTCGACGGATGTCGTGATCAGCGAGGAGATGGCGCGGCGCGCGGCGGAGAAGCTTGCCGGCGATGAGCAGACTGTGCTGCTGGTGCCGCCCCTCGTATTCACGCCCGCTCACTACGCGGGGGGATTTGCGGGGACGTTGAGCGTACCGGAGAGCGCCGTCGTCGACACGATCCGTGGGGTTGCGGGCTCGCTGCAGCACCACGGCGTGACCACACTCGCGATTGCCAACAGTCATGTCGATCCCGCGAACGTAAAGGCGCTCCACGCGGCGGAGGGCGCGGTGAGGAACGAAGTTCACATGCGGTTCGTGTTCCCGGACATCTGCCAGAAGCCGTGGGTGCTGCGCCTGCCGGAGGAGTTCAGGTGGGGCGGTTCGCACGCGGGGTATTTCGAGACGTCGCTTGTGATGGCGGCGCGGCCGGAACTTGTGCGTGAGGAAGTCCGTCGCAGGTTGCCTAAGGTGGATGTGGACCTGGCGAAGAAGATACGCGAGGGCGCCAAGGACTTTAACGCATGCGGCGGGCCGGACGCCTATTTCGGAAATCCGGCCGGCGCGTCGGTCGAGGATGGAAACAGATTCTATGACGTCCTCGCGGACATCATCGTTGAAGCCATAAGCCCATGAGGAGTCTGCTGCTGCTGCTGCCGCTGCTCCTGGCGGCGCCGCAAGACGAGCTTGCCGCGATCATCGACAAGGTTGATGCGTCCCTGGGGGATTTCAAGGATGCGTCGATCACCTTCAAGGGGGACGACAGGGGCGGGTGGTTCCCGTTGAAGACGCCCGACGGCGTGCAGGTCCGCATCCGCCGCACGGGGGAAGCGATCCTCTCGACGACGTGCACCGACTCGGAGATCGTGCGCGGCACGGTCGCGATCGAAGCGAGGATGGGACTCGCCGAGGCGCGCTTCACGGTGCGCCCGACGCCGGAGGATTTTGCGCTGGGGACGCCTATGCCGCTGCGTCTGCGCGCGGGCATGCCGATGACACGCGAGTCGATGGCGGATGCCGACTTCCTCGTGCTGCCGACGGCATATCCGGTCCGGCTCTTCATGGATGAACCTCTCCTCTATTACCAGCTTGCGCCGAAGCGGTACTTCGCGCTCGTCCCGAATCTCAAGGTGGTGCGAGTCGAGCCGCAAATCGTCCTGGCGTCGCGCGTGCTGCTGAAGGAGCCGATCAAGGCGCTCGCGGTGCCGCTGCTGCAGTCGGGGTACCTCGATCGTCGCTTCATCATCGATCCGAAGACTCATCGCATCGAGCGTATGGTTGTGCGGCTCGATCTCGCGCGCGGTACCGCGGGGACGATTCACGTTTCGACGGTGTTGGAGCGCAACGACGCGGGGCTGCCGACGAAGATCGAGGTTCGTGAGACCGCGATTCAGCAGGGCTCCTTCTACGAGCGCGATCCGTTCGTGCGCGTGGTGGCGTACGACGCGGTGAATAAAGGGTTCGACTTTCCGGCATTCGACCCGGATGAGCCGTGCGCCGATGCGCTGCTCAAGGGCGCGTCGACGTATACGAAGGCGCTCGAGTCGAACAAGGACGACGCGCGGGCGCTGGCGAGCCTGGCTACGTCGCGTATCTGGGTGAAGCGGGTGGTCATGGCGCTCCTGGATTCGAGCGGGAAATTCTCGACGGACGAGAGGGCGCTGGAACCGCTGAGCGCGCTTGCCGAGCTTTGCCCCAAGGATGCGTTTGCGTGCCTCAACGTGCTTGCGCTGGAGACGGACAAGGGCAAGCGGGCGACACTGCTCGCGGGCGGGATCGAGTCATCCGACATGGCGATTGCGCGCGCGGCGGAGGAATTGCGCGAGGGTCGATTCGACAAGGCGATCGCGCACCTCGCGGCCACGGATCGAGTGACCGAGAGTGCCGCGCACTCGGTGCGAGTGGCGGCGCTGGTGCGAGGCGGGAAGGTGGCGGACGCGGTCGCACTTCTGTCGAAGGATCGGTTGGGCGCGTTCAGGCTGCTGAGCGACGATGAAGTCGGGGCGCTGGAGAAGGTGGCGCTGGCGAGCGGGCCGGTGTCGGCTCAGTTGGCGCTGTCGGAGCGACTTGTCGGCGAGCCCGCGCGTTGCACGCGGTTGCTGGAGGTGGCGCTGGATCGGGAGTTGACGGCGGAGCAGCGGGAGGAAGCGGCCGCGCGCGCGTATCGCGTCAAGGCGCAGGGGCTGGCGGCGAAGCTTGGCGGGACGGCCTACGGTGCATGTCTGGCGGGCAAGCCGGCGGACGCTTTCCGGCTGATCGAGAAGTTGCCGGTGAGTCCGGAGCGGACTGAATTGGCCGCGGATATCGCGACGGCGCTCGGCAAGGAGGGAGACCACGAGCTCACGCTGCGTGCATGCCGGCTCTTCTTTCAACACCGGGCGATCGACACGAGCACCGACTTTCAGCGCTGGGCGGGGATCGATAGTCCCCACAAGGCGCTGGCAACGGCTTTTGCCGCGCGACAGAACGTGGTCGAGCTGGTGAACGCTCTTGCTCCAATTGATGACGCCAAGTTTGGCGGTGACCTCTGGGTGCTTGCGCCTCGTTTCGTCGAGGCGAAGGTCATGGATGGCTTCGTGAAGGCGGCGACCGACTTCGCGGCGAAGAATCCGAAGGACGCGACGCGGATCAAGGTGCTGTGGGGACTGGGGCGGTATGCCCCGGATGGCGGCGGCAATTCGATCCTGCGCGCCGCGGTCGACGCGGGTTCGCACGAAGCGGCACTCAATCTTGCGAGCGTCACGACGCCGACGGAGGCAATCGCGCTGTTCCGGAAGGCCCTGCCTGCGGCGACGTCGAAGGCGCGCGAGTCGTATGTGGGGATCGCGTTGCGGGTCGCGCGGCAGGTGGGTGACGAGAAGGCTGCTCTTGAATTCGCACGGCTTGCACCGGCGTCGGTTGAGTCGCCGTCCTCTGCGGTCTGGCTGGCGCAGGAAATGGCGGAGGCGGGGGCGCTGGATGAGGCGGAGCGACTGGTCGGCGGCGCGGAAGATTGGGGTCTCCGGCCGTTCGTGCTGCTCGGCAGGATGGCGGAGAAGCGCGGGAACTGGGAGTCGGCGATGCGATGGTACAACCGCGACGTTCGCGAGGGGGGCGACGCGCTCGTCGTCGCGCTGGGAACGGAGGACGATCGCGGAGTGAAGAAGGTGACCGCAGCGGACGCGAAGCGGGAGCTCACGGCGAAGCTGGGCGAGGACTTTTTCGTGGAGATCCTGCTCAAGGCGCAGCCAGCGCCGATGGGCGCGGACGAGGAGAAGAGTGCGAAGCGCCTCTTCGAGCAGCTCGAGGGGGAGGAGTTGACGTTGCGCGAGGCGGCGGAGGAAGCGCTGACGAAGCTCGGCAAGACTGCGGTTCCGATCGTGCGGCGTGGCCTGGAGTCCGCCGACGAGGATGTGCGGTCGCGCGTGAAGGGGATGCTGCGAAAGTGGGCGGAACCGCAATAGCGCACTACAATCCGCTTCATGCAACTGAAGGATCAGGTCGTCGTCGTCACCGGCGGGGGTAAAGGGATCGGGCTGGCGATCACCCAAGCGTGCCTTCGCGAGGGGGCGAAGGTCGCGGTCGTCGGCCGCACGCGCGAGGCTCTTGAGAAGAGCGGCGGCTTCCCTGTGGTCGCCGACGTCGCACAGGACGAGGACGTCGAGCGCGCGGGGAAGGAGATCGTCGCGAAGTTCGGCCGCGTCGATGCGCTCGTCAACAACGCGGGGTCGTCGGAAAGCGCGCCGTTCGGCAAGACGGACCGCGTACTGTGGCGGCGGATGATCACGGCGAACGCGACGACGGCGTTCCTGGTGACGCGCGCCTTGATTGACGAACTCGTGAAGAGCAAGGGACGGATCGTGATGGTAGCGTCGCAGGCGGCGCGGAAGGGGGCGGCGTACGTCGCGGCGTACACGGCGGCGAAGCACGCGATGCTGGGCCTCGGGCGAGCGCTCGCGGCGGAGTACGCGTCGAAGGGCGTGCGCGTCAACGCGGTGTGCCCCGGCTATGTCGACACGGAAATGACGGCGCGGTCCGTTGCCAATATCGTTGCGCGGACGGGTCGCGACGTGGCCGAGGCGCGTCGGATCCTCGGCGAACTGAATCCACAGAAGCGGCTGATCAATCCGGAGGAGGTTGCGGCAGCGGTGATCCCGCTGCTGGCGACCGACTGCGCAAAGAATGGAGAGGCGATCGATCTATGATGCCGCACATCTACGTGAATCCGGCCGAACTCGGCAGGCCGGTTGGATTCAGCCACGGGATCCTGGCGCAGCAGGGGCGCATGCTCTTCCTTGGAGGGCAGAACGGCGCGTACGCCAAGACGAGCGACTTCGCAAAGCAGTTCGAGGGTGCACTCGACAGGTTGCTCGCGGTGATCGCGTCCGTTGGGGGCGAGCCGCGCCACCTTTGCTTGCTGAACATTTACGTGACGAGTCACGCGGACTACGCGAAGTCGCGGAAGAAGCTCGGGGCGATCTGGAAGTCGCGCCTCGGGTTGCATTATCCGGCCTGCGCGATGTTCGTCGTGAAGGGGTTGTGGGAGAAGCGCGCGAAGGTTGAGCTCGAGGGGATTGCGGTCGTACCCGCGTAGCGGTCGACAGTCGCAGGTCAACGGTCTCGCGAGGGACCGGGGGATGCTTGACTTGGGCTGGACGTATTGCGAGGGTTAGCCGAATGCTTTCGCCCAAGACGTTCCTTTACAACGTCGCGGAAAACGTCGCGACGATCACGCTCAACCGGCCGGACAAGCTGAACGCGCTGACGTTTGACGTCTACGCGGAGCTGCGCGACACGTTTGCCGCGCTCGAGAACGAGAGCGATGTGCGCGCGGTGGTGATCACCGGGGCCGGGCGAGGATTCTGCTCCGGGGGCGACGTCAACGAGATCATCGGCGAGCTCTTCAAGCGCGACAAGGCACAGCTGCTGGAGTTCACGCGGATGACGGGCGCCGTCATCGTGAACATGCGGCGCCTGTCGAAGCCCATCGTCGCGGGGATCAACGGGACGTGCGTCGGTGCGGGGGCGGTCATCGCACTGGCGGCGGACATCCGCATCGCGGCCGAGGGCGCGAAATTCGCCTATCTGTTCACGAAGGTCGGGCTGAGCGGAGCGGATATGGGGGCGGCGTTCCTGCTCCCGCGCGTCGTCGGACTCGGTCGCGCGACGGAGATTCTCATGAAGGGTGAGGCGTTCGATGCCCCGGAAGCGCTGCGCATCGGACTCGTCACGAAGGTGGTGCCTGTCTCGCGCATCATGTGGGAGGCGACGGAGACGGCGCGCAAACTTGCGAAGGGGCCCGCGTACGGGCTCGCCGTAACGAAGCGGCAGCTCAACGACGAGGCGTCGATGAATCTCGAGCAGGCCATCGAGGCGGAAGCGATCGTCCAGGCGCTGTGCATGCACCACTCGGACTTCAAGGAGGCGTACGACGCCTTCACCGCGAAGCGGGAGCCGAAGTTCAAATGACGCGCGTGCTCGTCCTGCTGGCGCTGCTGTCGGCTTGCGACAAGGTCGACGGTGGGAGCGGCAGCTCGCGCTCATCGAAGCGGACCCTGGCGCCTCGACTGCAGACCGCCGCCCAGGAGTTCGGCGACGCGGTTCTCGCCAGGGACTACGAAGCCGCGTACGCAATGACGGCGTCGGCGTACCGCCAGTCGATGTCGCACGCGGAGTTCCTCAAGTCCATCTCGCGATACAGGGACGACGCGCACGGCGTGTTCAAGCTCACCGTTCAGGCGTCCAGCGACGATCCCAAGGAGCTGAAGAACGACCCGCTCGTGCGGACGCTCGTGCCCGCGCATCTGCACGGCGCAATCCTCGACGAGGCGATCCTGAACTTCAGCCGCTCGGACGAATTGGGGGAAGGCGACGGCTGGGTACTCGTAGCGTGGCTGATCAACGAGTCGGGCACCATCAAGATCCTCAATTACTATCAGGACGACTAGATTGAAGGGATCGGATTACATCTACGAGCGAGTGCGGCAGAATCCGCTGGCGACGGCGGAGGCGATCGCGCTTTACGAACGCGCGAGGGGATTCGGGCGGGAGCACATCGGCACGGCTTCGCTCGAGACCGACGACAGCGCGCGCGTGCTGGTGCGGCTGATGGGGGCGGCCGGACTCCTGCAGTTCGTGGGCTCGCCGTTCAAGTTGATGTCGCTCGTGGCGATCCGCGAGGGTCTTGCGTTCGAGCATGGACTGCTGGACCTCATGTTTGCGATGCAGGGACTCGGCACGTACGCGATCACGCTGGTCGGCACGCCGGAGTTGCAGACGAAGTACGTGGAGGCGGCGCAGAAGGGGGAGAAGATCGCCGCGTTCGCCATCACGGAGCCTGAGGCGGGCAGCGACCTCTCCGCATTGACGACGCGCGCGCAGCGGATCGGCCGCGAGTACATCGTCGACGGGACGAAAGTCTTCATCTCGAACGGACCGATCGCCGACTTCTGCACGGTGCTCGCTCGCACCGATCCGGCGCTGGGCAACAAGGGGATGTCCATGTTCGTGGTCGAGCGGGGCGATCCGGGGTATTCGGTCGCGCGCCGGCAGGAGGTGATCGCGTTTCATCCCATCGCGGAGCTGCGCTTCGGGAAGTGCTCGATCCCGATCAACCGCCTGGTCGGGGACGAAGGCGAGGGGTACAAGACGGCGCTGGCGGTACTGGAGACGTTCCGCACGACGGTTGCCGCGGCCGCGCTCGGCATGGCGG
>CAYXVY010000208.1:0-10860 GCA_964468745.1 uncultured Planctomycetales bacterium
CCGTTCGCGTCGAAGTCGAACCACACCGTCGGGTAGACCTGCGAGATGGTTCCTCCGCCCCAGGTATTCAGGATGCGATACCGCACGATGACGTACTTGTCATTCGGCGCCGCCGTGAACGCATACGTTTCCTGTGTGACGCGCCACGACGTGAACTGCGGGTCGAAGAACGCGGCGAGCGTCTGCTCGTCCGCGAGCGGGCCGGGCGTCGGCGCCGAGATCGGCGTGCTGACGGCCCAATCGATGGGAGCGCGATGACCGTCGACCACGAAGTTGAAGTTGTCCTCGACGATCGAGAAGTAGCCGTCGACAAGGTGGTCCACGCCTCCATAGCGAAACTGCGTGGTGCCGCCCCCCGCGCCTCCGGAGTCATCCAGCAGCAGCGCCACCTGTCCCGCCGTCGCCTCTTGCGTCGCGCCGAGTCCGGACACGGACAACGCCACCAACCCAAGCCAAGCAAGCTTCAAACGCATCGCATCCTCCATACGTGAATCTGCACATGAATGCGGTGAGGGGAGCGGCTGTCCCAGAAATCCGCAAGCGGTTGGAATCCAGAAAGTTGCACGGTTGCTAATGAACCGCGTGTCGAGCCACGTATATATGGGCGTGGTTGCGGCAACGCTGGATTCGCTGTTCGTCGAGAATCGGGGCGCGCTCTGGGCGGCGGCGCTCGAGTCCGGCGCGGACGCGTCACGGTGCGACGATCTGGTGCAGCAGAGTCTCCTGATCGCGTGGGAACAGAAGGTGTCGTTCCCGAACCGGCGCGCGTTCATCGCGTGGGCGCGCCGCACGATCCGCTTCACCGCGTTCGCGGAGAACCGCAGGCGCCGGCCAGAGGCCGAGGTCGGGGAGCCGCCGGGCGTCGTCGCCGCCGATGACGTCGAGACTGTCGCGACGCTGTGCGCGCAGGTCGCGTCGCGCAACTCCGAAGAAGACATCCAGCTCCTCGCGTGTTTCGTGCTGCACGCGTTTTTCGACTTCACCGTGCGGTACCTGGCGTACGTCGCCGAGATGCCGAAGTCGACGCTGGATCGCCGATTCGACGCGATCCGCGCACGCACGGCGCTGGGCGATGCGACGCAGTCCGCGCGGGCGGCGGAACTCCTTGTCCGCGTGGCGCAGGGACTCGTCCGCGAGAAGCTGATGGCGCACTGCGAGCGGACGGCCCGCGAAGTCTACGCGATGCCGCGTGAGCTGCTGCTTCGCGCCCTCGCGACGGATGTGGCGGCGCGAACGATGGTGCTGGCGTCGATGGCGTGGTGCATCAGCTACATCTTCCGCCGGTGCCCGCCCGATGCCGAAATGACGCGGGAACGCGATTCACTGCACGCGCAATTGACGGACCGGCAGCACGGCTTCGTGATCGCGGCGGAGTACATGAGAGTGCGAAGCCTGCCGGTGGCGCGGCCCGAAGACTGGCGCGCGGTGCTCGACCAGGTCGAAGCCAAGCCCGGCATGCATGGCACCGGGGTGCACATCATGTCGATCGAGGCGGTGCACGGCTGGGGGGCGGCGCACGCGGCTCTGCAGGGGCGCGTGTCTCCGTCGCGCATGCGGCACTCGTTCTACCTGAACTACCTTGCGGCGCACTACTCCCTCAAATCGGGGCAACCGCGGATCGCGTCGCGCCACTTCGACGGCATCCTCGATTTCTACTGTCCGGAGTATTTCGGCGATCACGTGCGCGAGATGCGCGGCGTCTGCAACGACCGATGGAGGCTCGGCGGCCTGTCGTTCGAAGGTCCGGCGCCGCTGCTGGCGTAGCGCCCTCGACTGCGGTTCATTACCATGGGGCCGTGGACGTTCGAATTCTCGGCCGCGTCGGCTACCGCGAGGCGCTCGCGCTGCAGAAAGACCTGGTGCGACGTCGAATCGCCGACGAAGCCGGCGACACGCTGCTCGTCGTGGAGCATCCCGCCGTCATCACGATGGGAAAGATGTCGCGACGCGAGCACGTCATCGGCGACGACATTGAAGTGATCGAGACCGATCGCGGCGGCGATGTGACGTATCACGGCCCCGGGCAGATCGTCGGGTATCCGATCATGCGACTGCCGAAGCAGGACGTGAAGTGGTACGTGGAACGGCTCGAGGAGGTCATGATCCGCACCTGCGACCGCTACGGCATCGCGGCCGCGCGGCTGGCCGGCATGTCGGGGGCCTGGGTCGGCGACGCGAAGATCGGCGCCGTCGGCGTGCGCGTCCAGCGATGGGTGGCGTCGCACGGCTTCGCGCTGAACGTGAACACCGATCTGACGCACTTCAATCGCATCGTGCCGTGCGGGATCCGCGACAAGCGGGTGACCTCGATCGCCGCGCACCTTGGCTGTGACGTCGATTTCGACGAGGCGCAGCGGCGGGTGATCGAAGCGTTCCGCGCCGTCTTCAGCGCTCCAGCGCCTGAACGGCCTCGGCGAGCTTCTCGCGCGTCGCGCCCTGCGCGGCATCCGCGAGTTTCCTGATCGCCGGCAGGCTTTCCTTGTCGCCGCGCCGTGCCAGGATGAGCGCCGCCCAATGCGCGTCGGTCGCCTCGTCGGGGAGCTCGCTGTCGCCGGGCCGGAACTCCACCATGCCGCCCGGCTCCTCCTCGTCCTCCCCGGGCAGCGGGCGCGGCTTGAACTCGCCGGCCAGTGCGGCGCGGAGCAGCGCGAGCGCTGCGTCCCCCTTTCCGGTCCCCAAGGCCCGTAGCGTCCGACGACGATTGATGTCGCGCGGATGAGTCAGCGCCTGCTTGCCGACGTCTGCCAGCTGCTTGCCGGCGAGATCCTCGTCGAGCGAGGCGACGTCGTCATTGAAGATCCACAGGGCGACCCCTCGGGCGACTCTCGTATCGGTGGCCGCCTTGGCGACGGCGGCACGCAAGTCCTCGCGTGAAGCCTTGCCGATTACGCGCTTTGCGAACTCTTCCATGGCGCCGGACTGATTCCACGACCCTTCGTGGCATCCGATCAGTGCGAACGCCGCCGCCGCGCGATCCGGCGCGGCGGCGAAGGCCTTGGTCAATGCGGCAACCGCATCGTCGTTCTTGCGGTCGCGAAGCGCGGCGAGGATGCCGTCGTACGCGGCGGCTCCGACCGCGTCGCGATACTGGGCCAGACGTCGGGTCCAGGCCGCGTCGCGTTTCTTCTCCTTGTTGTGCTCGTCGAGCGGACCGCGCACGCCGTTGTCCGCGAGCCATTTGTTAATGGCGTCGGCGCTCGCGTCCGAGAGCAGCGCGTCGCCGGGCCATCCGTCAGGCCACCGGAGGCTCTGGCCGTGGTGCACCGCCAGCGTCAAGACCAGCTCATCGCCCTTGTAGAGCTCGACGGAGGGTTCGCCGCAGCACATGCAGTGAAAGCCGCTGCGCGCCTCGTCGAGGCGGACGGACGCGATGAGCTCTCGGATCTTCGCGGCGTCCTTGATCTCGAAAAGCGTCTTCTCCTCGCCGCGCCGGCGGCAGGTGCCCCCGTTGCGTACGCGAATGCGGTCTGCACCCGCGGCGGCAGCGTGGAACGCGCTCTCCCATCGATGCAAAATCCGGCAGGCGGGGTTGACTTTCGCGAAGGCGGCGACGGCCTCGTCCTTGAGCGCCGTGGACATGATCCGCAGCGTCGCGAGCGCGGGCAGCTGACCTTCGGGAAGCGCTTCGATCGGCGCGCTGTCCGCCATGATCGATGCGATTGTCGCATGTCGCGAGAGCCCGGACAGATCGCGGATCTGGCAGAGGCGCACATCGATCGTCCGGAGCTGGGGCATCATTCGGGCGAACCCGACGTCGGCGACGCCCTCCGTGTACGCGAGATTGAGCGAGCGCATCTCCGTGAGCGACTCCAACTTCGACGCATTCGTGATCTTGTGCCCGTGAACGCGGAGGTGCCGCAGCTGCGTGCAGCCCAGGAGAAGCGTCGCGTCGAGCCGGGTCTTTGACCCCTCGAGCGTCAGGTATCGCAGCGCCTTGAGGCGGCCAAGCTCCGCGAGATCCCGTGCGTCGCTCTGGCCTTCCAGCTGCAGGTACCGCAGCTTCTCCGGCAGCGACAGCTTCGCGTCATGCCGGACGATGATGCATGCGCATTCCGGATCGATGTTCTTCAGCTTCTCGTCGATCGCCTCATCCCAAGCGCCAAGAGCGATGCCGCGCAGGGTGCGGATCTGGTCGGGCGAGAGGGCGGCCAGGGGGTTCTTGACGACGCGCTTGCCGTCCTGATAGTCGGTCGCGACGCTGACGCCCACGAGCACGTCGTTCAGCAGGACGCGCCCGTCGTCGGTCGTCCTGTACGCCTGCGTCTTCTCGGAGCCGAGCACGAGGCTGACGTTCCAGACGTCGGTGAGGACGTCGCCGGAACGCGCGGGGCCAGAGCCCCCGTCGAGGCGCACGATCGACCGGTCGGCGGGCTTGCCGTTGACGGTGACCGTAACGGCGTCCTGGACGTGAAGCATGAGCGACAGCGCGAGCGCGAGCATGCGGTCCTCCTCAGCGTGAGTCGGGATATTCTGGCTGCTTGCGGGGTCCCGGACAAGGCGATACCATCCATCGCCCTCGATGAAGCGCACCGCGAAACCGCCGAAGCTCTCGCGCGACCTCCTGCTTCGAATGCACCGTTTCCTGCGCCTGACGCGCGCGCTCGAGGATCGGGCCTACTCGCTCTACCGCGGTGGACACATCGTCGGCGGCAACTTCTCGGGACGCGGCCAGGAGGCGATCTCCGTCGGGACGACGCTCGCCCTCGAGCCCCAGGACAAGGTCGCCCCGATGATCCGCAATCTCGGCACCGTGCTCGTGCGCGGCTATACGCCAGCCGAGGTGCTGCTGAACTTCCTCGCGAAGGGGACGAGCCCCAGCGGCGGCAAGGACAGCTCGACGCACTTTGGCGACGTCGAGGGGAAGGGCGTCGTCGCTTGCATCAGCATGCTCGGCACGCTTGTCCCTGTCATGGCAGGAATGGCGCTGGCCGGCAAGCTGCGAAAGCAGCCGGTCGTCACGATGACGTACGTCGGCGACGGCGCGACGTCGACGGGCGAGTTCCACGAGGGGCTCAACTTCGCCGCCGTCTTCAAGGTTCCGTTCGTCCTTATCATCGAGAACAACGGCTGGGCATACTCGACCCCCGTCGAGAAGCAGACGCCGCTCAAGGATCTCGGCAAGAAGGCGGAGAGCTACGACATCCCGTGGATGGTCGGCGACGGGAACGACGTGATGGAGGTTTATCGCCTGACAAAGACGTACGTCGATGAAGCGCGCAAGGGGGGCGGCCCGCGCGTCCTCGAGCTGAAGACGATGCGCATGCGCGGCCACGCGCAGCACGACGAGGCGAAGTACGTCCCGAAGAAGCAGTTCGAGGAGTGGGCGAAGAAGGACCCGATCGAGCGTTTCGAGAAGTACGTGATCGCCAACAAGGTGATGACAAGGCAGGAGCTCGAGGCCGCGAACGCCACAATCGACGCGGAAGTCGCCGAGGCGGAGAAGATCGCGCTCGCCGCGCCGTTCCCGGACGGCCCCGAGGCGATGAAGGGAGTCTTCGCCGACGACTCGATCGTCGCGCACAAAAAGTGGTGGCTCGATGAGTGAAATCACCTACATCGACGCCATTCGCCGCGCGATGCGTGAAGAGATGGAGCGCGACGAGAATGTCGTGCTGATGGGAGAGGACATCGGCACGTACGGGGGCGCATTCAAGGCCACGGATGGTCTGCAGAAGCAGTTCGGCCCCGGGCGCGTCATGGATACGCCGCTCGCCGAACTCGGCCTCGTCGGCGCCGCGATCGGCATGTCGTACATGGGGTTCCGTCCCGTCGTCGAGTTCCAGTTCATCGACTTCATCGCATGCGGCTTCGATCAGATCGTCGACTTCGCCGCGACGAGCCGCTATCGCTGGGGGCACGGCTGCCCGATCGTGCTGCGCGGTCCGTGGGGCGGGGGCGTGCGCGGCAACATGTACCACTCCCGCAACATCGAGATGTGGTTCGTGCACTCGCCGGGGATCAAGGTCGTCGCCGCCGGCACGGCACGCGACGCCCTCGGCCTCCTGAAGAGCGCGATCCGCGATCCGGACCCGGTGCTGTTCCTCGAACACAAGTACCTCTACCGGCGCGTGAAGGAAGACCTGCCCGAAGGCGACATCGTGACGCCGATCGGCAAAGCCGACGTCGCGCGCGCGGGCGAGGACCTCACCGTCGTGACCTACGGATGGATGCGTCACATCTGTCTCGACGCGGCCGCGGAGCTCGCGAAAGAGGGGAAGTCGATCGAGGTGATCGACCTGCGCTCGCTCTATCCGCTTGATCGCGCGGCGGTAGTCGACAGCGTCAAACGGACGAGCCGGTGCCTCATCGTCCACGAGGACACGCGCACCGGCGGAATCGCGGGTGAGATCGCGATGACGCTGTGCGAGGAGGCGTTCGAATTCCTCGACGCGCCGGTCATGCGCGTCACGGCTCCGGACACCCCTGTGCCCTACAGCCCGCCGATGGAGGATTACTTCCTCCCCAAGGTCGGCGATGTTGTGAAAGCCTGCCGCAAGATGCTTAGATACTGATCCCAGATCCCAAATCCGGAGAGATGAATGCCGACAGACGTGAAGCTGCCGCAGATGGGCGAGTCGATCTACGAGGGGACCATCACGAAGTGGCTCAAGAAAGAGGGCGACTTCGTAAAGAAGGACGAGGCCCTCTACGAACTGTCCACGGACAAGGTCGATAGCGAAATCCCGTCCCCCGTCGCCGGCAGGTTGCTGAAGATCGTCGTCGGGACCGGCACGAAGGTGCCGATCCATACCGTCGTCGCGCAGGTTGAAGAGGGTGGCGACGGCGCAAAGATGCAAGCCGCGCCCGTCGTCGAAACCACGGTCACCAAGAAGATGGACGACACGCGGCCGACGAGGCGTCAGCCCGAGCCCGCCCCTCAGGCCGTGGCGGTTGCTGCGGCACCGAAACGGGGCGAGGATCGTCAGTTCGCCTCACCGCTGGTGCGCAAGATCGCGAAGGACGAGAACGTCGATCTGTCGCAGGTCCGCGCGACAGGCCCGCAAGGCCGCATCACGAAGGAAGACATCACCGCGTACGTCGAGCAGCGGAAAGGCGGGGTCAAGGCTCAGCCCGCCGCCCGGTCGACGAGCGTGCCGATGCCGACGGCGCCCCCGACTCCGCGCTTCAACGCCGGCGAGCGCACGCTGGTCGAGCCGATGTCGCCGATGCGGCTGAAGATCGCGGAGCACATGCTCGCGTCGCGGAGGACGTCGGCGCACGTCGCCAGCGTCTTCGAGGCCGACATGTCGAAGGTGGTCGCGCTGCGCGAGAAGGAGAGGGACGACTACGAGCGCGTCCACGGAGTGAAGCTGACGTTCACGCCGTTCTACGCGACGGCCGCGATCCGCGCGCTGAAGGAGTTCCCGATCGTCAATGCGTCGGTTGAGGGCAACACCATCGTCTACAAGCGCGACGTGAATCTCGGCATCGCGGTCGCGCTGCCCGACGGACTCATCGTGCCGGTTGTGCAGCACGCCGACGAGCTCAGCTTCCTCAGCCTCGGCCGCGCGATCAACGATCTCGCCGAGCGCGCCCGCAGCAAGAAGTTGAAGCTCGATGAGGTGCAGGGGGGCACGTTTACGATCACGAACCCCGGCATCTACGGCGGCCTCTTCGGCATCCCGATCATCAACCAGCCGCAGGTGGCGATCATGGGGATCGGCGGAATCGAGAAGCGCCCCGTCGTGATCAACGACGCCATCGCGATCCGGTCGATGGGCTACATCTCGATGTCGTACGACCATCGCATCGTCGACGGCGCGGTTGCCGACCAGTTCCTGGCGCATGTGAAGAAGACACTGAGCGAATGGAATCTGCCCATCAAGTAGTCCGGAAGCCCTCGTGGCTGAAAGTGAAGTATCCGACCGGTGCCGGGTACACGGAGACGCTCCGCGTGGCGCGCGCCGAGAAATTGCACACAGTGTGCGAGGAGGCGATGTGTCCGAACATCGCCGAATGCTGGGGGCGCAAGACCGCGACGTTCATGATTCTCGGCGACGTCTGCACGCGTCAGTGCGGCTTCTGCGCGGTGAAGAGCGGGCGGCCGACATGGTCCGATCCGGACGAGCCCCGCCGCACGGCGGAGGCGATCAAGAAACTCGGCATCCTGCACGCGGTGATCACGAGCGTGAATCGCGACGATATGCCGGACGGTGGCGCGGCGATCTTTGCGGAGACCGTGCGCGAGATCCGTCGGGTGTCGCCGGGGACGCGCGTCGAGGTGCTCACGCCGGACTGGCTGGGGAAGCGCGCGGCGGCGGAGACGATGTGGGCGGCGCGGCCCGACGTGTACGGCCACAACGTCGAGGTCGTGCCGCGGCTGCAGCGCAGCGTGCGGAGCGCTGCGAACTACGAGCGGTCGCGGTGGCTTCTCGACGAGTCGAAGAAGCAGGGGACGATGCTCGTGAAGACCACGGTGCAGGCGGGGCACGGCGAGACGGTGGACGAACTGCTGGCGATGTTCGACGATCTCGCGTCGATTCGCGTCGACATCCTCGCGATTGGCCAGTACTTGCAGCCGACGCGGGAGCATCTGCCGGTGCGGCGCTTCTACACGCCCGACGAGTTTGTCATGCTGGGGGCCGAGGCGCGGAAGCGCGGCTTCCGTTATGTGCAGAGCGGGCCTCTGGTGCGGTCGAGCTATCGGGCTGAAGAACCGTTCGAGCACGGGGTGTCGACAGTCGACGGTCGATAGTCAACGGTCTCGCGGGCGCCTTCAGCGAAGACCCTGGGTCGTTGCTCCGTCGTATTCCCGCCACGTCGAGCGCCGTGTTATCATTGGCGCAGTGACGCCGACTGCGTTCGCGGCCGCCCTCCTCCTGCTCCAGGCCGGCCCCGAGGAGAAGACTTGGGAGTATTCGGTTCAAAGCCTGGCGCCGGCACGCAAGACCACTCCGGCAGAGGAATCGTCTGTCTCGACGACGACCCTGAAGTTCAGCGGCGGAGCGTCGATGTCGGACGCCCCGAATTCCGTGACGAAGCTGACCGGCGGCGCCGTCACCTCCGTCGAGACTGACGACTACGATATGGGGCGCGGCGGGCATCCCCTGAAGGTGGACTTCGTGGGCGGCGAGGTGAGGTACAAGTACGGCGAAAATCCCCCGAATACGCGCAAGTTGAAGGGGGCGCCGGTTGCGGTCATCTTGGAGTTGCGCGAGCCAGACCCGGCGTACTGGGCGCCCCATTTCGCCACTGATCGGTTCAAGAAGCTTGAGCGTGGCAAGATTCTGCGGATGCCCGTGTATTGCGTCAGTTTCAACACCCACTTCGAGGCCGAGGTTCAGATCGGCTACATGGGTGACGTGAATCTCGCCGGATCCAAGGGGAAGATCAAGACGCGGCGGTACGAAGCCATTCGTGACCAGACGCGCTGGAACCTCTACGTGGATGAGGCGGGCAGCATCGTGGCGTCGAAGACTGTCGCATGGGCGCGTGGCGAGGAGCGATTCCGGACGACTTTTCTGAGCCGCACGGACCTGTTCGAGTCCCCGCAGTTCAAGGAAGCGCCGAAGGATTGACGCGGGCGGGTCTGGCGGAACGCTACCGGGGGCGCAGCGGTTTCCCGGGAGGTCCGGTAGAACGCTACCGGGGTGCCAACGGTTCCGCGGGAGGCCCGGTGGAATGCTACCGGGGTCTCAGCGGTTCCGCGGGAGGTCTGGTGGAACGCCACTAGGGTCGCACCGGTTCCCCGGCGGGTCTGGTGGAACTCGACCGCTGGCTTGACGACCTGTCGCTTCGCGAAAGTGTTACCGACAGGTAGCATCGTCGACTCATGGCACCCAAGAAACGCTGCCCCTGGCCGGGTGACGACCCGCAGATGATCGTCTACCACGACAGCGAGTGGGGGGTGCCGCTTCATGACGATCGGAAACTCTTCGAATTCCTCGTGCTGGAAGGGGCGCAAGCCGGGTTGAGCTGGCGAACAGTGCTCCACAAGCGCGACGGCTACCGTCGCTTATTCGCTCGATTCGATTTCGAAAAGGTCGCCCGCTTCGGCGCCCGCGACATCCGTCGCCTCATGGGCGATGCGTCGATCATCCGCAATCGACAGAAAATCGAAGCGACGATCAAGAACGCGCGCGCGTTCCTCGACGTGCGCAAAGAATTCGGCACCTTTGCGAAATACCAATGGCAGTTCGTCGACGGTAAGCCGAAGGTCAACCGCTGGAAGTCGCTGTCACAGCTGCCCGCGACGTCGCCCGAATCGGACGCCATGAGCAAAGACATGAAGAAGCGCGGTTTCGGATTCGTTGGCTCAACAATCCTCTACGCCCACATGCAGGCGGTCGGGATGGTGAACGACCACCTCGTCACGTGCAGTCGCTGGCGCGAGTTAGCTCACGCCAAGGGTTCGCGCTAAGAAAGTCCACCGATCCGCTGCCTCGTCGATCATTTTCGACGTCGGCTTGCCCATGCCGTGACCCGCCTTCGTCTCGATGCGAATCAGCACCGGCGGGCCGTCGGGCTCCTGGCACTCCTGCAGCCGCGCCGCGAACTTGAAGCTGTGCCCGGGGAAGACGCGATCGTCGTGATCCGCCGTCACGACCAGCGTCGGGGGGTAGCGCACCCCCGCCTTGAGATTGTGATACGGCGAGTACGCGAGCAGCGCCTTGAACTCGTCGGCGTTGTCGGGCGACCCGTAGTCCGACGTCCACGCCCAGCCGATCGTGAACTTGTGGAAGCGCAGCATGTCGAGCACGCCGACCGCAGGCACGCACGCGCCATAGAGATCCGGCCGCTGCGTCATGCACGCCCCGACGAGGAGCCCGCCGTTCGAACCGCCGCCGATCGACAGCTTCTCGCGCCGCGTCCAGCGGTTCGCGATCAGCCATTCGGCGCACGCGATGAAGTCGTCGAACA
>CAYXVY010000209.1:0-9465 GCA_964468745.1 uncultured Planctomycetales bacterium
GTCGGGATCGGCCTGTCTTCGAAATGGATCTGGCCCTGGCGCTCCTCGAAGACGACCTGGCAGTTGCGCACGAGATCGATCAGCCCGTTGAACTGGTCAACCTCTCCGACCGGCAGGAAGACCGGCACCGCGTTGCCGCCGAGCTCGTCCTGGATCATCTTCACGCAGCGGTGGAAGTCCGCGCCCACGCGGTCCATCTTGTTGACGAAGGCGATGACGGGAACCGAGTACTTCTCCGCCTGCCGCCACACGCTCGCCGACTGCGGCTCGACGCCGCCAACGCCGCAGAAGAGCGCGACGGCCCCGTCGAGGACGCGCAGCGAGCGCTCGACCTCGACGGTAAAATCGACGTGTCCCGGCGTGTCGATGAGGTTGATCTTGTGGTCGCGCCACTCGACGGTCGTAGCCGCGGCGGTGATCGTGATCCCGCGCTCGCGCTCCTGATCCATCCAGTCGAGCGTCGCCTCGCCGTCCTTCACCTCGCCGATCTTGTGCGTGCGGCCGGTGAAAAAGAGGATGCGTTCGCTCGTCGACGTCTTGCCGGAGTCGATGTGCGCGATGATCCCTATGTTGCGAATCTTTGATGGGTCCATGCGAGCGCGGAATGGTATCGATGCCGGCGGCTCAAATCAAGAGCGCTCTCAGATGCGCCTCCGCGCACGCCCCGAGCGCGTTCAAAGCATATCCACCTTCAAGCGCCGAGACGACAGGGACGGCGGGGGCGGCGTCGCGCACGATCCGCGTCAGCGTGCCGTAGTCCTCGGGCTCGAGGCCCAGACCGCCGATCGGATCGCGCGCGTACGCGTCGAAGCCGCAGGAGATCAGGACAAACTCGGGCTTGAACGCGACGCACTTCGATACGGCAGCGCGGAACGCATCGACAAATTGCGTCCGCGAGGTGCCCGCCGGCATGGGGATGTTGATCGCGTTCCCGTCCGACGATTCACCGCTGCCGGGGTAGAACGGCCAGCGGTGCGTGGATATATAGAGGATGCTGTCGTCCCCCGCCAGCGCGTCCTGCGTTCCGTTGCCGTGATGCACGTCCCAATCGACGATCAAGACGCGCCGTCGCAGCCACTTCGCCGCGATCGCGACGTTGTTGAAGAGGCAGAATCCCATCGCCTGATCGGGAGTCGCGTGATGGCCCGGAGGGCGAACGAGGCAGAGCGCCGTCCGTTCCTTCCCTGCAGCGACGGCCTCCACCGCCGCAAGCACCCCGCCCGCCGCGCGAACCGCTGCCGCGAGCGAATCGCGCCCCATGTAGGTATCCGCGTCGATCCACGTCGGCACGATCTCGCCGAGCTTGCGGACGAGCCGCAGGTGACGGTCGGTGTGAATGAGCTTGAGCTCGTTGTCCGTGGCGTCGCGCGCCGGCAGATGAGTCACCTGGTCCCACAGCCCGCACGACCGCAGGTGCTCGACGATCGCGATCAGCCGCTCCGGGCACTCGGGATGCCCCGGCGATTCGTGCTTCAGGTACAGGGGATCGTAAACAAGGTATGTCACGTGCGCACCCTCATATTATGATCGCGGCATGAAATTCAGAACTTTCGCGACCGCCCTCTTCGCGTCGTGCTTCGGCTCCCTGCTGATCCTCGGATGCAGCTCGACGTCGCAGAGCAAGCCGACCGACGGCGCCATCGTGCGCAAGATCGGCACTACGACCGTCTCGCTGCGCGTGATGGGGTTCGAGAGCGCGACGTCCGCGGGCGCATCCGGCGCACCGACACCGGTAGCGGAAACGTACGACGTGATCGTCGTCGGCGGCGGCATGAGCGGACTGACGGCGGGCTGGTACCTGCGCGATCGCAAGGTGGTCATCCTCGAGCGCAAGGAAACGGCGGGCGGGCTGGCGTTCCGCGGCCAGACGCAGGACGGGACGATCTACGCGCGCGGATCGGCGTACTACTCGAAGCCGCGAAAGCAGGTCGCGAAGATCTACGAGCACCTGGGACTCCCTGCCCTCGAAGAAACGACCATCCCGGAACCGATCGACAGCTTCTACTTCAACGGCAAGCTCTACGAGCACGTCTGGGAAGATCACGTGCTCAAAGGCCTGCCGGACGGGTTCGCGAAATTCAAAGCGGCCCTGCTGAAGGTAGACGAAGACGGGCTCGTGCCGGAGCAGCCGATCGACGAGGCGAAGGATCTGAAGCTCGACGCGATGAGCGCCGCCGAGTGGATCAAGCCTTACGGCCCCGAACTGAAGGGATTCCTCGACAGCTACTCGCAATCGGCGCTCGGCGCGAAGACCGACTACATCAACGCGCTCGCGTTCTGCAACTTCTACCTCGCGGAAATCGAGACACGGTACACGTGGCCCGGAGGAACGGGCGGCGGCAGCACGCTGCTCATCGAGAAGATCAACAAGCACAACCCGGCCATGTTGAAGACCAGCGCGAACGTCACCAAGGTGAAGAACGTCGACGGGGGCGTCGAAGTCACGTGGTCCGCCGACGGCAAGAACCACGTCGCCCGCGCCAAGTACGCGATCGTGACCGTGCCGCTGCGCGTGGCCGCGTGGATCGTCGAGGGATATCCGGCCGACCGCAAGGCGCTCGTCGACAAGCTGCCGTACGCGGACTACCTCGTGCATACGGTGCTGACGAGCAAGGACCTCTTCACCAAGTCGTACGACACGTGGTTCGCCGACCTCTCGTTCACGGACGTGATCACGGCGCGCTGGATGGAGACGCGAGGGTTCACGAAGCCGGGCAAGCCGGGGCCGGGGGTGCTGTCGATCTATCAGCCTCTGGAGCCGGCACGCGGCGTGCGGGCGCTCGACCCCGAGAGCGTCGCGAGCTTGGCGTGCACGGCGATCGCGGAACTCGGCGCCTTGATTCCGGAACTGGCGAAGGAGCCAACTCTGGATGTCGAGTGCTACCGCTGGCCCGCCTCGATCCACATCGTGCCGCCGAAGTACTTTACCGAGTGGGCGCCGAAGCTGAAGGGACCGGTCGGGCGGGTGTACTTCGCGGGCAATAATCTGGGCACGCCAAGCTTCGAGGAGGCGCTCTACCGCGGATGGCGCGCGGCCGAGGACGTGAAGCCGCTGCTATCGTACGTACCGTCTCGCCCGCAACGCGAAGGCGTGCTGGCAGGACGCTGAGAGCGGGTAGACCGTCTTTGACACGGCGCGGGGAGCGACATATCATCGCCGGTCCGAATCGACCCGATGAGTCCCTCTGCCGACATTTCTGACGCCCTGCCCGTGCTCGGCACAGCCCGAGCGGGTCTGCGTCTGGAACTCGTGACGCCGCCAGGCGATCTCGAGCAACTGGACGACCCGTTCGTACCCCTCAGTGAGGCCGGGCGGTACTCGCGCGTGCTGCTGGCGCGCATCGCCATCGGCGAGGACTCGACGCTTCGCTACTTCGCGCTGAAAATCCAGCGCAGCGCGTATCGTCCCGTCTCCGGCTCGACGGGACAGGTGGCCATCACAAACGCCTCCATCGACGAGCAGTGCGCCTCCGAGCGTGCCTATATAGTGAAGGCGAACGGCGACGGGATCGTCAGTCTGCTCGATCTCGGCGAGGGGCTGGCCCGCAGCCGGCCGATTCTCTTCTGCAAGAAGTCGCGCAAGTTCTTCCACCCGTTCTGCGGCTCGTGCCTGACACTGCTCGAAGACTGTCGCGACGATGCAAAGCTGCGCGACGCCGGCCTTCAGCCGTACAGCACGACGACCGTCCGCTACCTGCACTGCCCCCTGTGCCCGTCCGGCCCGTACTACACGTGGGCGACCAAGCCGGAGGAGCAGGGCAAGGGCAGCGCGACGATCAAGCGCCGCGCCGACCTCTACCGCGATCTCCTCGCGGCGGCCAAGGGGGCCAAGAGCGACGAGCTGCGCGCCCGCATCGCGCGCATGTTCCCCTGCGTGGAGTGCGATCACGCCCCCGACGCAATCGACCGCGCCATCGCCGCCGTCTCCTACTACGACTGCCACATCCTACCGCTCGAGGCGCTGCCGCTGCACTACGACGAGCTTGTCGACCTGCTCGGCGGCGCCGAGTGGTCCGAGATCAAGCAGCGCGCCGGCGAGATCGCGGGCACGGCGGGTCGCGCCCGCCTGCTGGACACACTCGACAGCGGGTTCGCGGCGCCCATGCAGTTCACCTTCCGCAACGACACGCGATTCCCTCTCGAGGCGCTGCGGCTCAAGCTCGCCGCCTTCGCCCAGCTGGCCCGCGCCGTCCGCGCCTATCACGGTTCCTCCAAGCGCCCGCACCTGGACATCAATCCGCCGAGCGTGATGGCGGACATGCCGTTCCCCCGATCGGGATTCCGCGTGAAGCTCCTCGACCTCGCGAGCCCGCGCACGCTGCGCGTCGGCGCCGGGGCCGCGGACGTGCAGACGGACCTCCTCGTACCGACTCCGGACGTCCCGAAGGCGTATCTCTCGCCCATCGTGCGCGGCGCGGCGAGCGGACAGGAGGAGTCGGAGCGGATCACGATCCGCGAGATCAAGATGGACGGGGGCGTCGCCCGATTCGACATCGAGACTGTCACCACGCGATCGCGCCTGCGCGAGTACCGGCCGCGCGACGTCGCACGGCTCGTCCCGGCGACGCAGCTCAGCTGGCTCGAGAACGCCCAGCTCTGCGGCGTCATCACGGAAACGACCGACAAGGGCTTCCGCGTCCGCGCGGTGCTGCCGAACGCGCACAAGGGACTCGCCGCGCTGAAACTCCCGATGACGATGGAGGCGAGCGTCGCGCTCTACCGCCGCTTCCATGTCCCGTGCGATCTATACGCGCTCGGCATGATGCTCTTCCGCGCCATTCTCGCGAACGACGCGCACGACATCTTCGCGCTCGACGACGTGGTCCAGCGCGTGCTCCAGAAGGCGACCGTCGCGATCGAAGGGGGCGGCGGACCCGTGGACACCAGGCGCGCGACGCAGCAGGTCCAGTGGCAGATCGATGCCGAGCGCGACGTCTTCGACCGCAAGTCGGTGCTCTACGCAAAAGCCGACCGTGAACGCGGCGCTGCGTCGGTCCCGCAACGGCTCTGGAGCGACCTGCTTCTCTTCGGATTCCGCCTGCTCTCGAGCATCCCGGGCTTCAGCTTCTCGCAACACCACGGGGACTACCCCGTCGAGACGCCGGAGGCCGTCATGGACGAGGTGCTCACGGATCTCGCCCTGCTCAGCTCGCGCCTCGACATCGAACTCTTCGGGCGGGAAGAGCGCGATCGCACCGTCGCGCGCGCGTGCGACGACGTGACGGCGGAGCTGATGGGCGCCGACGCGGAGTTCGGAGCGTTGCCATGACGGGATTCACCATCGTCGTCACGCTGTCGAGCGACGGAACGATGCTCTCGGAGCAGGAGTTCGACAAGGACGTGGTGACAATCGGGCGCACGACGGGCAACGACGTGTGCCTTCCGGACGTGGAGAAGCGCGTCTCGAGCCGGCACGCGCGCATCGAGCGGCGGCCGAACGCCTGGGTGATGATCGACCTCGGCAGCACGAACGGGACCATCATCAACGAGAAGAAGATCGAGGCGAACCAGCCGGTGCCCCTGAAGACGGGCGACCACATCACGCTCGGCGTATTCGTATTGCGCTTCATGCAGGCCGTCGAGGAGCCGAGCGACCAGACGATCGTGCATGTGGATCCGTCGCGCCAGGCGGCGAAGATCGCGGACGCGGCGTCCCTCGTCTACGCGCGCCACGCGAATTCGACTCCCGAAGAACGGTTGCAGGCGGTGAAGGACGTCCTCCGGACGAATTTCCAGGGAACACCGAAAGAATCGCTTCGGGCGGTCAGCCAGCAGGTGCGCGCGCGCTTCGAGGGCGGCGCCGAGAAGGTGCCCGGCGGCGAGCGCGGCACGATGGTGCGCAAACGCGACGCCGCGATCAAAAAGCAGGAAGAGATGTACCAGGCCGGAGCGCGGATGGTGAACGAGCTCTCCGAGCGCTTCCTCGGCGAGGCGGGCTTCACGACGCCCGAGCAGATGGCGCGCTTCTCGACGCTCATCGAGCAGGCGCTCAACATCACGTTCGACTGGCTCGGCAATTCGCTCAAGGGACGCCGCGAGTTCGAGAACCAGTTCAGCGCCGACCTGACCATGGTGTTCTCCAGGGAGGGCAACCCGCTCAAGGCCGCGGCCGCGGCCTCGGAGATGGGCCGCTTCCTGCTCGACTGGCGCGGACAGCGGACGACTGACGAGATCAAGGGGTCGCTCGAAGCGGCGTTCAAGGATCTCACGATGCACCAGCTCGGACTCCTCGCGGGCGTGCAGGACGCGCTGAAGGCGGCGCTTGGACGCCTTGATCCGAAGATGATCGAGGCGGAAGCGGCCGGCGGCGGCATGTTCGCGAAGATGAACGCCACGAAACGCGCGTGGGAAATCTATGTCGTCAAGCACCGCGAGATGTTCGAAGAGAACAGCAAGCTGTTCAACGAGGTCATTTATCCGAACATCCGGAAAGGGTATCTTGCTTCGCACGCTCCGGCCGAGCCGGACGTCCCACCAAAGACTTCATAGGAGGAAATCGTGCTCAACCGTGCGATGACGTTGGTGTTCTTCGCGGCCGTTGGAGTCGTGGCCATCGGCTGCGGCGGCGGCCCCCTCGATATCCGCGTCCGCGGCGTGGAGCCGCTGAACGTCAACGAGAAGGGCGAGTCGACCCCGATCGACGTCCGCATCTACACGCTCAAGGACAACGCGAAGTTCGAGAAGGCGCTCTTCGAAGACCTCTGGACGAA
This sequence comes from uncultured Planctomycetales bacterium, assembly GCA_964468745.1. Lineage (GTDB taxonomy): Bacteria > Planctomycetota > MHYJ01 > MHYJ01 > JACPRB01 > JACPRB01. Next base: position 6,711 of record CAYXVY010000209.1, read on the forward strand.
GGACAAGGAGGTCCTCGGCGACAACATGATCGGCGAGCCGAAGCAGATCACGATCAATCCGGGCAAGGCGGACGCCCAGGCGCGCGTCGAGCAGCTCGGCGTGCTCCCGCCCGAAGTGCGCTACATCGGCATCATGGCGCTCTACAGCAAGGGCAAGGGGGAGCAGCGCCACATCGCGGTTGCGCGCGACCAGGCGGACGACTACGTCTTCGAATTCACCGAATACAAAGTGAAATTCAAGCCCTAGGGAGACCTCGATTGGACTATTTCCAGCGGGTGCTGTGGTCTGAGGGGATGTTTCTCACGCCACACCACCTCCAGCAGTGGGACCGGCATCACGACCACACGCTCCAGCAGCGGCTGCGCGCGATCGAGGCGCTCGGCTGGGGCCTGTGCGAGATCCGCATCAACGAGGACGCGCTCGCCAACGGCGAATTCATCCTCGCGAAGTGCACGGCCATCATGCCGGACGGCCTCGCCGTCGACGTGCCGGACCTGGACGAGGCGCCGAAGTCGCGAGCCATCGGCACCCTCTTCGATCCGAAGAAGGAGTCGCTCGGTGTTTACCTGGCCGCGCCGCTCGTGAAGCCGGGCGGGACCGCCCTCGCGTCCGACACGAAGCTCGCGCGCTACCGCCAGAAGATCGTAACCGTCAATGACGAGACGAGCGGGAGCAACGAGAGACAGATCGCCGCCGCGTCCAAGGGCATGCACATCCTCTTCGAGGGCGAGCCACTGGAGGACTTCTCGACGATCAAGATCGCCGAGATCGGGCGCACCGCGACGGGCTCGTTCTCGCTGCGCGAGCAGTACGTGCCGCCGTGCCTGTACCTGTCGGCCTCGACCCAACTTCAAACGCTGCTGCGCAGGATCGTCGAGGTGCTCTCGACCAAGAGCGCGGATCTCTCGAAGTCGCGCCGCCAGCGCGCGCAGGGGCTCGTCGAGTTCACGATGTCCGAGGCGGCGAATTTCTGGCTGCTGCACACGGCGAACGGGTTCATCCCGTCGCTCGTGAATTTCTACAACCGGCCACAGGTGCACCCCGAGAAGGTGTACCTCGAACTGGCGCGGCTCGCGGGCGAGCTCTACACGTTCGCGAGCGAGGGTCACCCGAAGGACGTGCCGCTGTACGTGCACGACGATCTCGGCGGAACGTTCGGGGCGCTCGAGGAGCGTCTGCGCATGCTGCTCGAGACGGTGATCGCGTCGCGCTGCATGCCCATCCCGCTCGAGAAGACGCGCGACACGCTGTTCACGGGCCGCGTGCCGGACGAGCAGATGCTCGAGAAGTCGCAGTTCTATCTCGCCGTGATGGCAGGCGTCCCCGACGAGAAGATCCTGCGCGAGTTCCCGCTCAAGGCGAAGATCAGCTCGCTCGACAAGGTCGACAAGCTCATCGCCCAGGCGCTCCGCGGCGTGGGCCTCAAGCACCTGCCGACGCCCCCCGCCGAGATCCCGGTCCAGCCCGGCCGCCAGTATTTCCACGTCCAGAAAGGCGGCGAGCACTGGGACGCCGTCAAGGGCGCGCGGAACCTGTCCATCTTCGTGCCGCCTGAGTTTGTGAACCTCAAGATCGAGCTCATGGCGGTCAAAGAATGAAAACGGTTGGCAATCCGATTGTTCTCGGCCTCTCGGACGTCTGTGCGGATCTGTTCACGTTTGCCGCACAGCTCAAGAAAACTCCCGACCCGGGCGAAGCCGAGGCATTCCGTCTCAAGGTCGACGAGCTCTTCCGCGCGTTCGAGACGCGCGCGAAGCAGGTCGACCCGAACGACGCCAACGTACAGCTCGCGAAGTACGCGATGGTCGCACTCATCGACGAGATCATCCTCCTCTCGAGCTGGCCGCTGAAGGACTCGTGGTCGGGCCGGCCGCTCCAGCTCGAGTACTTCAACGACTTCTCCGCGGGCGAGGAGTTCTACGTCAAGCTCGACACGCTGCGGAACACCGACGACGCGCGCAAGATCGAAGTGCTCGAGGTCTACTACACCGCGCTCGCCCTCGGGTTCAAGGGGCGCTACAGCGACCTCCAGGGGATGGAGAAGCTGAAGACCATCATGGAAAGCGCGTCGAAGGAGATCCGCAAGGGGAAGGCGCAGGGCGCGGGCCTGTCCCCGGCGTGGCAGCCTGTCGGCGACCCGCCGCGCATCGTCGCCGAATTCCCCGCGTGGATCCTCGCCGTCGCGGGGCTCGGCTGGCTGCTCGTCCTGTACACGGTCCTCGCGTGGTTCCTCGGCGGAACGACCGCCGACGTCCTGAAGACAATCAAGTAAACGCACATGGGAATGTTGAAAGAAGGCAACATCAGCATCGTCGCGCTGATCGTTCTACTCGGCATCGTCTGGCTCGGCGGCGCGTACTTCGAACAGACGAAACAATTCGACCCGAGCAAGACGATCCGCATCGGCGTCTCGATCGCGGTCCTCGCGATCTGGTTCGCGATCTACATGCTCCAGCGCGTGATGGCCGCGCGAAGCGCGATGCTCATCGAGCAGCGCCTCCGGTCGCAGGCCCAGGAACAGATGGCGAGCGTGCGCCCCGACAAGAAACCGGAAGTCGAGGCGCTCGAACGCCAGCTCGCGGAAGCGATCGCGGCGCTCAAGACGTCGCGCCTCGGCACCAGCGCGCTCCACGCGCTCCCCTGGTACATGATCATCGGGCCGCCGGGGTCCGGCAAGTCGACCGCGCTCCAGGAGTCCGGCCTCAACTTCCCGTACATGAGCCAGGGGCGCAAGGCCATCCGCGGCGTCGGCGG
>CAYXVY010000210.1:0-21117 GCA_964468745.1 uncultured Planctomycetales bacterium
CACCCAGCATCGCGATCGCGAAGGACGAGGGCAGGAGCCGTCGGAACGTGTCGAAGGTCAGATCGAGGGGCGCCCCGTTCGGCCCGGGCAGCAGCCACGGGAGCACGGGCATCGGCGGCAACTGGGGAATCCCGCCCTTCACGACGCCGGACGATGTCGCGTAGTGGAATCGATTCCCAATCGTCGCGTAGTCAAATCCGGCGATGACCTTGCTCAGCACCAGCGCCACCACGACCGCCACGAGCAGCCCGATCAGCGGCGCCGGCAGTTTCTTCGTGATCCTGGGCCACAGGAGCAGAATGAAAAGCGTCACGGCTCCGAGGAGGATGTCCTCCCATCGCGCGGACGGGATCGCGTGGATGATCGCGTCGACCTTGTCGACGTAGTGCTCCGGCATCTTCGGGAGGGTGAGGCCCAGCAAGTCCTTCAGCTGCAGCGTCGCGATCACGACGGCGATTCCGGCGGTGAAGCCGATGGTCACTGGGGTTGGAATGAACTCGACGATCTTCCCCATGCGCATCAGCCCCATGAGCATCAGGATGACGCCCGCCATGAGGGATGCCAGGACGAGTCCGCCGACGCCGAACGTCGCCGAAATCGGCGCAAGGATGACCACGAAGGCCGCGGTGGGGCCGGAGACCTGCGTCCGCGATCCGCCCAGAAGGGCGATCAGCCCACCCGCCACGATGGCCGTGTAAAGCCCGTGCTGCGGCGGGACGCCGCTCGCGATCGCGAGGGCCATCGAAAGGGGAAGCGCGACGATGCCGACCACGAGTCCGGCCATGAGATCGGAACGGAAATCACGCGAGGTGTAGCCCCCGGCCAGCGCCTCGCGCAGCGCGGCCATGGGACGGAACTTCAACGTGGGCAGTGCGGCGACGGTTTCTTCGTACCGCCGACGCATTCGACTCAGCATTTCCCGCCACTCCCTAATGCCGGCATCCCGGAAGGCAAACGAGCGCGTCCATGAGATGGCCTTTGGAAACGCGAGTCAAGCGGAATGAACCGGGGTGAGCCCCGACTCTGAGTCCTTCTTCCCGTTGGGAGAAGCTCCAACGGTCGAGTGAGGGGGCAAGGGGGCGGACGTGCGCCGCTCCGCCCAGGTTACGCGCCGGCTGTCGCCTGCACCGGGCGCTTCTTCTTGCGCCGCGGGCCTGCGCGGAAGAACTTCGCGACTCGCTTCGGGGTGTGTGCGAAGTGGCGGATGACGTCGGCGTGCATGATTCGGTACCCGGCCAGCCAGTTGCGGCGTTCGGTCCGTTCCGTCCCGCGGGCTAACATCTTTGCAACCAGCGCGTCCGCATAGGCGGCGACGGCTCTTTGGAGCGATTCGCGTGCAGCGGTGAGGCGCGGCAGCCATTGGGCCAGGGCGGGGGGCGTGTCTGCGCGCTTCAGGCGGATTTCGGCGATCTTCACCTTTTCAATCCGCATCTCGAGCGGCAGGAGTGCGAATGTGCGGATGGGGCATGGGAGGAAGCGGCGGTAGTTGGCGTCTCTACGCCTGCGTCCAACGACCATGAGAATCGCCAGGTCGAACGCGGAGAATGCCGTATGGAGGTCGGCTTCGGCGACTCGGCGCGCCACGATGGCGTTCGACAGTTCGTTTCGCGCCTTCTTCAGCGCCTTGTGCGCTCCTGCGAGCGCGTCTTGAGCCTTGTCGAACTGCAACGCCAGCGCAGCTGTCTCGGGTTGGCCTATGAGCCGCACCAAAGCGTACTCACCGTAGTAGTCCAGGAGGATCCGGCTGGAGCGGCGCGCCTGGGGTATGAACATGGAGACATATGTAGCTTCCAGAATGCCTTCGTCAAGAGTCCGATAGATGCGTCCGTTGGCGTACGCAGCTGCATGCGATTGCGAACATGCTTGTCTGGGAGCCGACACAATTGAATGTGGTGACTGGTTACTCTGTCCGAATGCAGACGTGTGAATATGTTTAAGCAGTCAAGATCGTGCGTATCCGCAAACTATATGCGGCGAACGCAGCAGAATGCGATGTGGTACGAACGATGGCAACAGTGGTGGCGGTGGACGTAGTACTGAATCAGACAGTGATTCAGGTTTAAGCACAGCGCTACGATCATCCGCGTTACAAGTGTCTCGCCATCGCCGTAATCGTCGTTCGCCCCGAAGCCTGATCTTGGCCGTTCCACTTCAGCGTGAAAACTGGCTGGAACCGTCACGCAGGGACGCCCGATGCGCACTGCGCCGGCACACTCCCTCGAAATCGGGACCGTGCGCTAGTTGCGGTGGAACACGAGCCGGTCGTGGGAGACTCGGATCTCGACCGAATCGCCCTGACTGACGCGTCCGGCGACGAGCAGGTCGCTCAATCTCCCCTCAACCTCGCTCTCGACGGTGCGGCGCAGCTCCCGCGCGCCGTATTCGGGCTTGAAACCCTTCTCCGCGAGGTAATGCGGCACCGCGTGAGAGATGTTGAGCGTCAGCGGGACCGACGCCGCGTGCAGTTTGACGTCCTCCAGCATGAGGGAGACGATGCTGACGCATTCCTTGAGGCCGATCGGGTTGAAGAGGACGACCTCGCTGATCCGGTTGACGAACTCGGGCTTGAAGCGCGTCTTGAGGGACGACAACGTCTCCTCGAGGATCTGATCGCGCGCGACCGCACGATGTCCCGCGTCGAACCCCATCCGACGGCGCAGCTCTTCGACTTCCTGCGCGCCGACGTTGGACGTCAGGATCAGCACGCAGCCGCCGAACGGCACGCGCTTTCCCTTGTTGTCGGTGATGAATCCCTCGTCCATCATCTGCAGCAGCAGGTCGTGCACGCGCATGTCCGACTTCTCGATCTCGTCGAAGAGAACGACGGCGTCGCCGAGCGCCCCGAGGGCCTCCGACAGCAGCCCCGACTGCTCGTGGCCGACGTATCCAGGGGGCGACCCCACGAGTTTAGCGACCTCGTGGGGAAGCGCGTACTCGCTGCAGTCCACGCGCACCATCTTGGCCGGATCGCTGTAAAGCGTCTCCGTGAGCGCCTTGGCGAGCTCCGTCTTGCCGACCCCCGTCTGGCCGACGAAGAAGAACGTCGCGATCGGGCGCTGCGGGTCGCGCAGGCCGGTCATCGCCTTCTTTACGGCGTGCGAGACGCTGGCGATCGCATGCGGCTGGCCGATGACGCGTCGCGCGAGCCGGTCTTCCATGTCGCGCAGGTTCTCGAACGACTTGTGGTGCGGCGTCGCGGCGGTCCGCTCCAGCAGGTGGATCTCGCTGCGACCGGGCTCGGCGATGGGGATCGAAATGCGGCGGATGTCGAGCGCGGGGCTCACCTCGACGCAGAGGAGGTAGAGCGCCTCCTCGGCGGTCCCGCGGTCGCTGCCGAGGCGGGCGAAGACGCTGCCCGCGTAGTCGATGACGCACGCGTTGATGACGAGCTCGACGTAGCTGCGCCGGCTGGTGACGCGGACGTCGCGCAACAGCGATGCCGCTTCCGCATCCGTAAACCGCCGGATCTTTACGAAGGTGTCCAGCGGCTCGAAGTACTTCAAAACAGCACTGGATTCGAAACTCATCATATCGCGCCCCCCGACTCTCTCTCCGCCCATGATTATACGCCATGGGGAGTCGGGGAGCGGGTCTACGGCGTCAAAACGACCTTTCCGAAGACCTGTCGAGCCTCGATCTTGCGGTGCGCGTCGGCCTCGTCTTTCAGAGGGAAGACGCTGTCGACGACCGCTTTGATGCGACCCTGGAACACGCCGCGCAGGGCAGCGAGGAGGTCGTCGTTGCTGCCCATCGTCGACCCGAGAATGTCGAGCTGGCGGTAGTAGACGTGGCGGAGGTCCTCGACGGGGTCGTATCCGCTGGTTGCGCCGCAGGTGACGATGCGACCGCCGCGCTTCGCGCACAGGATGCTCTGACCCCATGTGGCCTTGCCGATGTAATCGACGACGACGTCGACGCCGCGCTTGGCGGTGATCTCGCGCACGCGCTTGGCGACGTCTTCCTTCGTCGAGTTGAGGACGAAGTCGGCGCCGAGGGCTTTCGCTTTCGCGCACTTGTCGTCCGTCGAGGCGGTCGCGATGACGCGCGCCCCGGCGAGTTTCGCCATCTGGATGCACATGATGCCGACCCCCGCGCCCGCGGCGTGGATGAGGACGTCCTCGCCCGCCCGCAGCCGTCCGCGAACAATCAGCATGCGCCACGACGTGACGGCGACAAGCGGCGCCGCGGCAGCCTCTTCGAACGAGAGGGAATCGGGGATCGGTATGGCGGAGGTGGCGGGGATCGCCATCAGCTCGCAGTGCGTCCCGTCGGCATGCTCGCCCCAGATGACGTACTGGAGGCACATGCTCATGTTGCCCGACGTGCACGCGTCGCACGTCCCGCAGCTCGTGTGCGGGTTGAGGAGGACGCGCTGCCCGGGCTTCACGTTCGTCACTCCGGGCGCGACTTCCTTGATCACGCCCGCGGCATCGGCGCCGAGGATGCGGGGGAGCTTCACGGTGAGCCCCGGGATCCCCTTGCGGACCCAGATGTCGAGATGATTGATGCCCGCGGCTTTGACCTGGAGGAGGACTTGTCCGTCCTTGATGGTCGGATCCGGGACGTCGTCGTACCGGAGATTCTCGGGGCCGCCGTGGCCGTGGAAGCGCGAGGCTTTCATGGGCAAGGATTCTATGACAGGCGATGACTTACGTTAATCAAATGTCCCCGACCAGCGGGAGATGGAGATGGCGAGATGCTTGAGAGTCGATCCGGCAAACGAGCGGTAGAGTGCACGCGTGACGAATGCCACAACTTAGCTTGAGGACCAAGCCATGACATTTTGGGTTCAGGCGGGCAGACCGCAGCTGGTTTGTGGGCCTGGGAGAGTGTATCCATCGCTTTGTCAGGCAATCGAGGCCATTTTCCCGCTTGAGACGGAGGATGCGCTCCTGGTCTGGCATGCAGCTTATGCGAAGATCCAACGGCTTAGCGTCGAGCTAACGCGCGCCCCGCTCTCCCTTGGAGTCGCAGAGGCCGTGGAAGAAGATCTTCCCGACCTCGTCCAGGATTTGAAAGATCCGGTCGACCGGTCCCTCCGGGGTGCGCAGGTCCTGCTCCCAGGCTTGGACCGCCTTGATCGACACGTTGAGGAAAGCTGCGAGCTCGTTCTGCGTCAATCCCTCCCGCTGGCGCAGCGCCGCGATCTCGCGGCCCGTCCAAGCCGGAGGCGGTGCCGGAAGGTACTGCCCCGGCTTGAGCTCCCAAGGTAGGGTGAAGATCGGCCGCACCGCCCAGCGGCGGATCAGCTTCTTCTTCTTGCGCAGCCAGCATTCGAGGTCTCTCGCGGACATGGGCACCTCCGTTCGACACATACCACATGGTGGGACTACTACGTTGTAGTATAGCCGACAGGCGTGGCGGGTCAAGGTGGAACGCAACTATGTGGCGCTAAAGTCCGAGCGTTTCATGAGGATAGGATATGTTGCATCTCGACGTGTGCGCCCCTGGCGACGCTCCGCGGCGTGGGGCGCGCTATACAGTTACACGCGTTCTAGGTTGCAGAGGGGCTCGCGTTGAGTTCGCGAACCACCACCGGACAGGCGACGAAGCGTCCTGGCCGGACCTCGCTGAGCGGTGGCACAGTCTCGGCGCATGCAGGCTCCGCCTTGGGGCACCGGGTGCGGAAAGGGCAGCCGCTCGGCTTGTTGAGGGGACTCGGCACCTCGCCCTGGAGCTTGATGCGCTCCGGTCGCGTCATGTCGGGATCGGGCAGAGGCACCGCCGACAGCAGCGCCTGTGTGTACGGGTGCAGCGGCTTCATGTACACGTCTCGCGCGGGACCCAGCTCGCACAAGTTGCCGAGGTACATCACCGCAATCCGGTGCGAGATGTGCTCGACGACGGACAAGTCGTGCGCGATGAAGAGATGGGTCAGCCCGAGGTCTTGTTGAAGGTCCTGCATCAGGTTGATGACCTGCGCGCGGACCGATACGTCGAGCGCCGAAACGGGCTCGTCGGCAATCACGAGACGCGGCGACGTCGCCAGCGCGCGCGCGATCCCGATCCGCTGTCGCTGGCCTCCGCTGAACTCGTGCGGATAGCGCGACGCCTGGTCCGGCGTCAAGCCGACCTTCTGGAGAAGCCACGCCACGCGCTCCAGGCGCTCCGCGAGCGTGAGCTTCGGCATGTGCACGGTGAGCGGCTCCGCGACGATGTCGCCTACCGTCCACCGCGGATTGAGCGATGAGTAGGGATCCTGGTAGATCATCTGGACGTCGGCCCGCAGCGGGCGCATCTCGCCGCGCGACAGCTTCGCGAGGTCGGAGGACGAGCCGTCCTTGCGCGTCAGCACCACGCGACCGCTCGTGATGTCCACGAGACGCATGATCGCCTTGCCGACGGTCGTCTTGCCGCAGCCGGATTCGCCGACGAATCCCAGCGTTTCACCCTCGTGCAGGACGAACGACACGCCGTCGACGGCCTTGACGTCGCCGATGTGGCGGAGCAACACGCCCGCGTGCACGGGGTAGTACACCTTGAGGTCGCGGACGTCGAGGATCGGCGCTCCCTTCATGCGCGCCCCCCGGGCTTGACGAGGTGACAGCGGCACGCGCGATTCGCCCCGATCTCGATCAGCTCCGGCTCGATCGTTTCGCACTCCTTCAGCTTCTCGCCGCAGCGCGTCCAGAATTTGCATCCGGCCGGGAACGTGAGGATCGACGGCACGGTGCCGGGAATGGCTTCCAGGCGTTCCTTGCGCTCGCGATCCGGGCGCGGCAGCGACTTGAGCAGCCCGCGCGTGTAGGGATGCTGCGCGTCCTTGAAGAGCGACCTCGCCTCGGCAATCTCCTGGATCTTGCCGCCGTACATGACGGCGACGCGCTTGCACGTCTCGGCCACGACGGCGAGATCGTGCGTGATGAGAAGGATCGCCGCGCCGACCTCCTTGCGAAGCTCCATCATGAGCTCGAGGATCTGCGCCTGGATCGTCACATCGAGCGCGGTCGTAGGCTCGTCGGCGATGAGCAGCTTCGGCTTGAGCGCGAGCGCCATCGCGATCATCACGCGCTGCCGCATGCCGCCCGAGAGCTGGTGGGGATACGTTTTGAGCCGCTGCTCGGCATCGGGAAGTCCGACTTTGCGAAGCATGTCGGCCGCGAGCGCTGTCGCCGCCTGCTTGGACATCTTCTCGTGATGCGTGATCGCCTCGCGGAGCTGGAAGCCGATCGTGAAGACGGGATTGAGCGCCGTCATCGGCTCCTGGAAGATCATGGATATCTCGCGTCCGCGGATCTTGCGCATCTCGGGGTACGACAGCTTGAGAAGGTCGCGCCCCTGGAAGATGATTTCGCCCGCGGCGATATTGCCGGGCGGGTTCGGGATGAGCCGCAATATGGACAGCGCGGTGACCGACTTGCCGCTGCCCGACTCGCCCACCAGCCCGAAGACTTCGTTCTCGTAGATGGTGAAGTCGACACCATCGACGGCCTTCGCGGTCTGACCTTCGATGTCGAAGACCGTGCGCAGCCCGCGCACCTCAAGCAGCGGTTTGAGGTCGCTCATCGCAGCCTCGGTTCGACTCGCCCTTCGGGCTCGCTCACCGCAAGCGAGAGGATTGGATCTCTCATCGCAGCCTCGAGAAGACTTTGGGATCGAACGCCTCGCGCACGGCCTCGCCGATGAGGACGATGAGGTAGAGCGTGATGGAGAGCGAGATCGTCGGGATGATGATCAGGTGAGGGTGGAACTTCACGTTCTCCATCCCCTCGCGCAGGAGCGTGCCCCAGCTTGGCGTGCCGGTCGGCAAACCGTAGCCGATGTAGTCGAGCGAGACGAGCGCCGAGATGTACCCGACGATGGCGAACGGCGTGAACGTGACGATCGGGACCATCGAGTTGGGGAGGATGTGCTTCAGCATCACCTTCCAGTCGCTCACGCCCATGCCGATCGCCGCCTGCACGTAGTCCTTCGACTTCTCGCGGTAGAACTCGCCGCGCACGAAGTACGTGATGCGCAGCCAGCTCACGAGGAACACCATCAGGCCGACGAGGACCCAGAAGCCGGCGGACACCGCGGCGGATATGATCATGATCACGTAGAGGAACGGGATCGCCGCCCAGATCTCGACGACGCGCTGGCTGATGATGTCGATCCACCCTCCGTAATAGCCCTGGAAGGCGCCCACGGCCACGCCGACGATCGTGCCGATGATCGTTATGATGAGGGCGAACGCCATCGAGATGCGGAAGCCGTAAGCGAGCTGCACGAGGATGTCGCGCCCCGACATCTCGGTGCCGAGGGGGACGCCCATCGACAGGGACGGCTTGTTGGGGGGAGGCTCCTCAAATTCGAGCCTGCTCTCCTGCGGTCCATACGGATAGATCGTCTGGAGGATCCACGCACTCTTGCGGAGGATCGTTTCGTTCCGCCCGATCCTTTGCTCGAGATCCTCCTGTTTCTTGCGTATCTTCGAGAAGCCGCGCTCCCATCGCTGCTTGGTGCGATCGGTGGCGTCCTCCGCGGGGGGCGGATTCTCCTTCTTGTACGTCGCGACCTCCTCGGCCATGGTCTTGCGCTGTTCGACGAAGTACGCCGTCGGATCGGTCACGGCGCGCGCGAATTCGCGGTAGTCCACCTCGCTCTTGCCCACCTGCCCGAAGTCGTCCTTCTTGTAGAACGAGGAGATCGGCATGAAGAAGAGCGGCCGGCTCACCCACTCTTTCACGGCAGGGAAGGCGAGCTTCCCGTCGTAGTAGATCGCGAGCGGCTTGTCGTTGATGATGAATTCGAGGAAGCACGCGAGCACGAGCAGCGTGCAGACGGCGACGTATGCGAAATAGCCGCGGCGGATCCTCCGGAAGCGCGCGACGCGCCTCGCCGTCGTCGGCGTCAGCTTCATGGCGAACCCGAGCAGCCGGCCGATGCCCACGAACATCCGCGGAACGGCATGCATGGCCATCGCGTAGGCAATGACGAACACGATCGCCACTTTGATGACCATCCAGAGGGTGCTCACTGGAACCTCACCCGGGGATCGACGAGCGCGACGAGGACGTCGGACAGGATGTTCCCGCCGAGCTGGATGAGGACGAGGAAGACGAGGATGCCCATCTGGACGGGATAGTCGCGCGAGACGAGCGACTCGAACCCGAGCAGGCCCATGCCGTCGATATTGCAGGTCTTCTCGATGAGGAACGATCCGGCGAAGAGACCGGCGAGGACGTGGCCGGAGCTGATCGCGATCGGGATCATCGAATTGCGCAAGGCGTGCACGAAGACTACGCGCCACTCGGGCAGCCCCTTCGCGAACGCGGTGCGCACGTAGTCGGAGCCGAAGTTGTCGAGGAGGGAGTTCTTCATGAGGATCGTCATCGCCGCGAACCCGCCGACGAGGTATCCCATGAGCGGAATGAACATGTGCTTCGCCTGGTCGACGACGCAGCGCCAGTACTGCCCTGCTTTCCACCAGTCGTCCCAGGCCTCCGACCGAAAGCGCCCGAGCGGCAGGATGTTCCATCCGAGATCGGTCGCAAACATGAGCAGAAGCACAAGCGCGGCCACGAACCCGGGGATGGCGTAACCGACGAACACGACGAGGGACGTGGCTGTGTCGAAGGCGCCGCGATGCTGGACCGCCTTCACCACGCCCAGGGGGATGCAGACGAGCCAGGTCGCGAAGAAACCGGCGAGACCGAACCAGATCGAGACGGGGAACTTCGCGATGATGATGCCGAGCACCGGATCGGAGAAGCGGTAGGAGCGGCCGAAGTCGCCCTGGAGGATGCCGCTGAAGCTTCCCCTCTTGTCGCGGTCCGGCCAGGCGCCGAGCCAGATGAGGTAGCCGACGACGTAGTTCCGGTCGAGCTTGTAGTAGCGCTGGAGCTGTTCCATCGCCTCCTTCGGCAGTTCCAGTTCGCCGTGCGAGCCGATGCGCGCCTTGCCGCCCCCCTCATCGCCCGCGAGGAGCATCGCCTTCGCCTGCTCGATGGGGCCGCCGGGGGAGAGGCGCATGATCCCGTAGACCATGAACGTGATGCAGACGAACGTCAGCGGGACGAGGAGCAGCCGCCGGACGAAGTAGCTGACCATCCCGTGCATGGATATGCCCGCGTCGCGCTACGGCGCTATTTTTCGGCCCACGGCTTTACGACGAGAGGCCCCTGCGGCAGCGACTCGCCCTTTTCCCGCGCGGCCAGCATCGCCTTCTCGCGCACGGGGTCGTACCACCAGCGCGCGATCATCTCCTCGGACAGTTCATTGCCGATGCCGTACCGCGAGAGGTAGTTTTGCGGGTATCCGAACTTGTCCCAGAACGCGACGCGCTCGTAGGGTCCGTACCACCCGAGCGCGAACGGATGCTCCGCATAGATGAGACGATCGATCTCCTGGACGATCTTTCTCTGCTCGGCGCGCTCGAAGGCCACGTTGTAGTCCTTGCAAAGCTGGTCGACCTTCTCGTTCTTGAATCCGGTGATGTTGTTGTTGTTCGACTGGTCCGCGAGCGAGGATCTCCAGGAGGTCTCCGGATTCGGGAAGGCGATGCCGCCCCAGCTCTGCATGTGGATCCTGAACTGGCGGTCGGAAATCTTGCGGACGATGGTGCTCCAGTCGATCACCTTGAGATTGAGCTGGATGCCGGCCGCCTTGAAGTCCGGCTGGATGACCTTGAAGATCGTCTCCCAGATGGGCGCGCTGAGATCGAGGTTGAGCTCGAAGCGCTTGCCGTCGGGGCCGATGAGGTAGCCGTCGTCGTCCCGCTTCTTGTATCCGGCCTCTTCGAGCAGCTCTTCCGCCTTGTCGGGATCGAACTTGATGCGCTCGTTGTCGGCGCCCCAGCCGCCGCCGGGGAAGTACGTGCTCAGGTACTCGTACTCGTTGTAGAAGACCTCCTTGAAGAGCTTCTCGCGGTTGAACAGGTGGGCGATCGCGAGGCGGACGCGCTTGTCCTTGAAGGGTTCCTCGCGCATGTTGAACGCGAGACCGCCGAAGCCGCGCGAGCGGTCGTTGTAGATCTTGCGGCGCTGCGCCCAGCCCTTGTTGAAGATCTCCTCTTTGGGCATCTCGTCGACCCAGCGCTTGGCGCGGTTCACGTTGTACCAGTCGAGGTCGCCCTTCTTGAACATCTCGTACTGGAGTTCCTGGTCGCGCACGACGAGGAACTTGATCTGGTCCCAGTTAAAGCAGTTGCGTCCCCAGAGCTCCTGCTCGCCCCACCAGTCGTTGCGACGGTTGAGGATGACGGAGTCGCCCTTCTTGACGTCCTCCTCCTTGAGCGAGTACGGGCCGGAGGGCATCCACAGTTTCCAGTTCCAGTCGTCGAGGTACGTCTTGCCGTCGACGCCGACCTCCTTCGCCGGGAAGATCGCCATGCCGCCGAAGTAGAGGAAGAGGCGCCAGTTCAGCTCCTTCGTGGTGACCTTGATCGTCAGCTTGTCGATGACTTGGGGCTCCTGGTATCCCTCGAGAAACGTCATGCGATTCGAGGGGTCGCTGCGGTCCTCGCGCGTGCGATGCAGCCAGCTCGCCTTGACATCCTCGGCGGTGACGGGCGAGCCGTCCGCCCACTTCGCCTTCGGATTGATGTGGAACGAGAATGTCTGCGTCTTCTTATCGTCCGCGGTTTCGATCTTCCAGTGCGTGGCGAGGTACGGGATGTACTCCTTGGTTTCCGGGTGGAGCTGGACGAGCGACTCGTACATCGCGTTGTGGATGATCGTCGTCATCGTGAGATTCGAGTTCGGTCCGTCCGTGCGCATCGTCGGGGGCCAGGTCTCCCACGGAACCGTGATACGGCTTCCCGCGACGCGCTTCGCGTTGGGATCGCCGATGGCAGCGTAGGAGTCCACGGTCGTCCATCCCTTGGGATCGAATTCCTGCGACTGCGCGGATGCGCCGCCGAGGGCGACGCTCAGGGTCAGGGCGGCAATAAGTGCGAAGCGCATAAGTACCTCCGAGGGCGACACCTTAGCAATTTTTACGACGCCGGGCATCATTAGGCCCTACTTACGACGCGGGCGGGCCTTGAATTTCTCGTAGAGCCGCGTGTGCTTGGTCTCGAGCGACTGTGGGACGCCGTCGATGAACGCCCAGACGATGTCCGTCGCCACCTCGAGCGGATCTCCCGTCGTCACGATCAGGGTCGCGGACTTGCCGGGCTCGAGCGAGCCCAGCCGGTCCGCCACGCCGAGGATCTGCGCCGGGTGGATCGTGACCGCCTTGAGCGCCTCCTCGCGCGAAAGCCCGTAGGCCGACGCCATCGCCGCCTCGTACGGCAGGTTGCGCACGTTCCAGTTGTGCGTGGAGGCGATCGCGTATGGCACGCCCGCCGCCTGGAGCCGCGCCGCGTTGCGATAGGCCGCGGTGTAGGGGTCGTGACGGCGCATCGGGATCGACATGACCGGCGCCACGATGACCGGCACCTTCTTCGTCGCGAGGAGCGTCGCGCACTTCCACGCCTCGCGCCCACCCGTGATGATCGGCTTGACGCCATTCTCTTCCGCGAATTTCACCGCCCACTGGATGTCGAGCACGTCATCCGCGTGGAAGACAACGGGTCGCTCGCCGCGCATGTAGGGAAGCATCGCCTCCAGCGGCAGGTCGCGATCGGGACGCGGTCCCGTGCCCGCCTTCCACGCGTCGGTCGCCTTGGCGAAGCGGCGCGCCGCGGCGAAGAACTCCTTGAGATCCTTCGGCCGCGTGTCTTCCTTCGCGTTCGGATCCGGCTCGTCGGGTTTGCGCTGGCCGGGGACGTTGACGTGCAGCGCCAGCGGCGAGCGCACCGTCATCTCCTCCGGCACCCAGCCGGAAAGACGCGTGAGCACGCTCTGGCCGGCGACGAGTCCGCCGGTCGGCTGCGTGAGCACCGTCAGGACGCCGTTCGCGCGGGCGACGGGGACGAGTTCGCTGTGCGGATTGAGCGCAGTGGCGACGAGCAGGTCGGGTTGAATGCCGCCGATCTCCGCGTCGTCGCGCGTGCCGTGCACGCTGCCGATCTCGGTGATCCCGAGCGTCGTAGAAGCATCGATCAGGCCCGGGTAGACGCTCAGTCCCGTTGCGTCGATCTCGCGCGCGCCGGACGGCACGCTGACTTCAGCGCCGAGCGCCTCGATCTTGCCGTCTCTGATGATGATCGTGCCGCGCAGGGGAACTGCAGTGACGGGATAGATCGTCGCGTTACGGATCGCGATCAGTCCCTCCTTCGGGAGCGCGCCGGGGGCGCGACGCACCCGGGCGGCGACCACGAAGTTGGCTACGGAGCTCGCGTTGAACGGCGTCTGCTCGAACGTCACCTCGCCGTCGACGAGTGTCATCGAGCAGCGCGAGTAGGTGGAGAGGGGGTGGCCGTGGAAGATCGCGAGATCCGCGTCCTTGCCGACCTCGATGCTGCCCGTGCGCTTGTCGATCCCGAGCTGGATCGCGGCGTTGAGCGAGATCATTTTGAGCGCTTCCGTCTCCGTGACGCCGCCGTACTTGACGGCTTTCGCGGCCTCCTGGTAAAGGTGGCGCGTCAATTCGTCGCTGTCGGAGTTGAGCGTGACGTTGACACCCGCCTCCTGCATGATCGCGGCGTTGTAGGGGGTGGCGTCGTACGACTCGATCTTGAAGGCCCACCAGTCGGAGAAGGTGGACGCGCCGGTGCCCGCGGCGGCGATCTCCTGGGCGACCTTGTACCCTTCGAGGACGTGCTGGAGCGTCGCGATGCGGAAGCCGAAGTCCTTCGCGACGCCGAGGATCATCAAGATCTCGTCCGCGCGGTAGCAGTGGCAGTGGACGAGGATCTCCCCCTTGAGGATGCCGACGAGCGCGTCGAGGCGCTGGTCGCGGCGCGGGGGCGCGCCCTGCTTGGTGCGTTCCCACGCGTCCCACTGCGCGCGATACTCCTGCGCTTCGGTGAAGGCGCGACGGTAGGTCGCCTCGACGCCCATGCGTGTGACGGGGAATCGTTTGCCGCGGGCACGATCGAAGTTCGACTGCTTGGGGTTCTCGCCGAGGGCGAACTTCACGCCGCGCGGCGCGCCTTCCATCAGAAGGCTCGTCTTTCCCCAACGCAGTTTGATGACGGCGTTCTCTCCGCCGATCGCGTTCGCGCTTCCGTGGAGGATGTTTGCGGCGGTGACCCCTCCCGCGGCCGCGCGGTAGAGCGCCACGTCGTCCGGCTTGACGACGTCGCGAACGCGCACTTCGGGCGTGATCGACTGCGATCCTTCGTTGAGCCCGCCCTCGCACGCCATGTGCGAGTGGCAGTCGATGATTCCGGGAATGATCGTGAGTCCCGTCGCGTCAATCTCCGCGACACCCACGGGAGTCGCGATGTTGCGTCCGACGGCCGCGATCTTGCCGTCTTTGATCAGGATGCAGCCGTTCTCGATCGTGCCGGAAGGGCCGAGCGTGATGATCGTCGCGCCCCTGATGAGCGCGTTGCCGCCGGTCCTGGTCTTCGGGATGCGGTCGGCGTCGAGCTCGATGTCCTCGTCCTTCACGTCCTGGGCGAAGGAGAGACCGGCGATGATCAGTGCCAGCGTGAGTGTTCTCATGTCTACGATTCCGGAGTAACACCGAGAGAGCCGAGAGAACCGAGAGACGCCGCCGTGCGGTCTTGACCGCTGCCGCGCTGCGCGCGGCGCGGCGTCCCCAAAGGGCGCTCACTGTGCCCCGAACGACTCTGCGATACCGCTGCGTTTTCCGTCATTCCTCGGCTACCTCTGCTTTCTCGGTGTTGTCTAGTCCGGCTTTGCGGCCGACCACTCGATATCGGCGCCGTCCGGGCCTTTGAACGTCCCCGACAACTTCTTTCGTTTCATCTCGGCCTTGAAGGCGTACTTCTTGCCCGTGAGCGTGAACTCGAGCTCGATGCCGCGTCCCTGGGCTTTGCCGGTGACGTCGGCTTCCGCGTCGCCGGACTTCACGGTTCCGCTCAACTTGGCGCCGGACTGCTTGAGCGTGAACGTTCCGGTGAAGCCCTTCGACGTGATGGTCCACGTCCCGTTGACGTCGATCTCGGGCTTCTCCTTGTCGAAGTCGACCTTCACGCCGTCGACGAACACGTACTTCACCTTCGCGTCCTTGTCGCCGAGCTTGCCCGCGAGGACGGTGAGGTGCGCCGAACGGCCCGCGGCGATGCGGCCGAGCTGCGTCTCGAGGCCAAGCAGCGCGGCGGACGACGTGGTCAGTGCGTTGAGCGCGGCGGCGCCCGGCAGGCCGCGGCTCGTCAGCTTCTCTACGTTTCCGAGGACGTCGCCCGGCTCGATCCCCTGCGTCGAGAATGCGAAGGGCACGCCCGCCTCGTGGAGCTTGATCGCGCAGCGGACGCGGTCCTCCCACTCGGCCTTCTCGTGGTCCTTCAACTTCTGGGGTTTCTGCTCGACGGGTTCATCGCCCTCGTCCTTCTTGTCTTCGGGCTCCTTGGGCCACTTGAGCGAGAGGATGACCGCGATCTTCTTCGCCTTGAGCATCTCGACGACCTTGTACGCCTGTTCGCCGCCGACGATGACGATCGGGAAGGCGAGGTCCTCCGAAAGCGCGACAGCGCGGGAGATCTCCGTCCAGGTATGCGCCTCCCAGAAGAAGGGAATGCGCGCGTTCATGGCGCTCCAGAGGGCGTCGAGGGATGCGTCGGTCGGGGGGCGCTTGCCCTCGGGCTTTGCGGACCCCTGGTCGTGCAGCGCGCGATAGTGGCGCGCGTCGAGGAAGAACTGCCGCACGTGCGCAAGCACGCCGAACGCCGTGTTCGGATATCCCTCGCTGTAGCTCTTGAACGCGCCGTACATGCGCGGGCGATCCTGGAAGAGCGAGCGACGACGTGCGGAGCCGGTGAGGCTGAGGGTGGCGCCGCGGCCGGCGATGTACTCTTCCGGCGCCGCGATGGACGCCGCGGTGAATCCGCCGCGCTGCCACTTCCTGATGTCGCCGTCCTGCATCACGAAGGCGTCGGCGGCCATCAGCTCGGGGCGGAGCCCCTTGCGATTCGCGGATTCCATTCCGGCGAGCGCGCCCTTGGTGAAGTCGACCGCGTCGTCCTCCGCCTGTTTGCGTTGCTCGTCCGTGCGTCGGGCGCCCGCCATGCCGAGATTCGTGTGCGCGTCGATGAAGCCGGCGTAGACCGTAAGGCCCGTGCCGTCGATGACTTCGGCGTCGGGCGGCGGCTTCACGTCGGCGCCGACCGCCGAGATCAGTCCGTCGCGAAGGACGATCGTCCCCTTCTCGATCGTGGTTGCGGGATCGATGACGATGCGGGCGCCGACGATGGCGGTTGTCGTGGGTTCCGGCTGCTGTTGCATCAGCAGCAGCGCCGCGCAGAGGAGTGCGCGCATGGAGCCTCCCGTTATTTGCGAAGCCGCGCGATTTCGCCGAGGATCGCGTCGATCTCCTCGTCCGACGTGTAGAAGTGCGGCGACATGCGGATGCCGCAACGCGGACGGTAGTCGATCAGGAAGTGCTTCTTCAGCAGGTCGTGGTGCGCCGTCTCGGCGTTGGAGAAGTCGACGCACACCATGCCGCCGCGGCGCTTCGGGTCGCGCGGCGAGTGGACGCTCAGGCCGAGCTCGTCCGCCATCGCCACGATCTTCGCCGTCTGACGCATCGACTTCGCGCGGATGCGGTCGACGCCGAGGTCGAGGATGTACTTGCGCCCCGCGCCCGACGAATAGATCGACGGGATCGACGGCGTGCCGCCCATGAAGCGCATGATGTCGTTGCGGTAGGCGATGCGGTCGAAGGCGAAGCTGAACGGCTTCTCGTGCGAGAACCATCCGCAGAGGTACGGCTCCATCGTCGTGATGAGCGGCTTCTTGACGTAGCAGTACGCGGCGCCCGGGCCGCCGCACAGCCATTTGACGGAGCCGCCGGTGAAGAAGTCGCAGTCGATGTCGAGCACGTCGGCGGGGACGGTGCCGACCGCCTGATACGCGTCGATGATCACGAGCGCGCCCTTCGCATGCGCGGCTTTGGAGATCGCTTTCGCGTCCTGGATGAAGCCGCTGCGGAAGAGGACGAGTTCGATGACGACGGCGGTCGTCTGGTCGTCGATCGCGCGGATGAACTTCTCCGTGTCGATCGAGATGCCGTCGTCGGTCTTCACGATCTCAACTTTCGCGCCGAGCCGCTCCTGCTCCTTCCAGACGTAGTGCACGCTCGGGAAGTTCATGTCGGTGTAGACGATCTTGTTGCGCTGCGGCGTGTAGCGGAGGCACGACGCGATGATGCCCATCCACGTGGAGACGTTCTGGTGCATCGCGACGGTGCCGGCGGGGGCGTTGATGATGCGGCCGACCTCGTCGGCGGCCTGGCTCACCATGGGGAGCCAGTCCCACCAGGCCTCGATCGACTTCTCGATCCACATGTCCGTGAATTCGTGCAGTCGATCGAACGCCGCGCGCGGCATGGCGCCGAGCGAGTGGCTGATGAAGTGAGTCGCCTTCGAGAGAGTGGGGAAGTCCTTCCTCAGCTTGAGGAAGTCCTCCTCGCCGTCGGGCTTCGGGGTGGCTTTCGCGGTCGCCTTGGGCTTTTGTTTCGTCTTCATCCTTGGACTCGTGCAGGCGAGGTCACATTTCTGTTCTTGCGGCCCAGAGCGTGGGGAAGAACCTCTTGTCGAGAGTGGAACGCAGGTATTCGACGCCGTGCGAGCCCATCGGGCCGCCATATCCGAGCGTCTGGACGGCGACCTTCTCGCCGGTGCCGGCCTTCCGTCCGATCATGCGTTCCGCCATGCGGACGTGGTGCTCGCGATAGAGGGAAAACTCCTCGTCGTACTCGATCAGCGCCTCGCACAACGCGCGAAGATCATTCTTCGTATCGTCCTTGTAGATGCCGACGATCGCCGTGCGCTGCTCGGCGTCCGTCGCGACCTTGAGGCCGGAACGTCCGAGGTGCGCCACCACGGCGTCCCACAGCGATGGCTTGGCGGCGCGTTCGCGCAGGGTCTTCTGGACCGCGGGATTCGCTTCGAACATCTTGATGTATCGCTCGTCGCGAAGGCCGCATGCGTATTCGAGTTCACGGAACTGCCACGACTGGAAGCCGCTCGCGGGCATGAGCAGGTCGCGGAACTGCAGGAAGTGCGACGGCACCATCGTCTCGATGACTTTGAGCGCCGGCAGGAAGCAGCTCGTGATCGCGCGCAGGCGATGGACGAGGCGGCTCGCTTCGAGCGTGCGGTCGGCGGCGAGGTGCGCGAAGATCGCGTCCACCTCGTGGATCATCTGCTTGAACCAGAGCTCAAACGTCTGGTGCACGATGATGAACTGGAGCTCGTCGTGCGATTCAGGTTGCGACAGCGGCTTCTGCGCCGACAACACCTTGTCGAGCTGCAGGTATCCGCCGTAGGTGAGATCCGACGGAGGCGTTGGCATGAAGCGGCGATGATAGCAGATCGAATATTCGACGACTATAATCGCCGACCGTGGATCTGCCGCACCGCTTCAACATGGCGACGTACTTTCTGGACGATCGCCTCACGGAAGGGCGCGGCGAGAAGGTCGCGATCCGTTGGCGCGACAAGTCCTTCACGTACCGTGATGTTGTGCGCGATTCGAATCGCGTAGCGAACGTGCTGCGCGATCTCGGCGTCGGGATGGAGGACAGGGTCTATCTCTGTCTCCCCGACATCCCGGAGTTTGCGGCGTCGCTCTTCGGGATCCTGAAGGTCGGCGCCGTCTTGACGATGGGCAACCCGCGCCTTCCGCGCGAGGACTACGAGTACTATCTCGACTACACGCGCGCGAAAGTCGCGATCGTGCACAGCTCGTGCGTCGAGCACTTCCGCGCGATCAAGTCCAGGTATTGCAAGGCGCTGCTTGTCGTCGGCGAGAACTATGAACAGCTCGTCTCGAAAGCGAAGGACACGGTTGAGATCGCCGACACGACGCGTGACGACGTCGCGTGCTGGCTCTTCAGCGGCGGCACAACGGGGCGGTCGAAAGGGGTCGTGCACTGTCATCACGACTTCCCGTACAACACGGAGCACTACGCGAAGCAGGTCGTGCAGTACCGCGAAAGCGACGTGACGCTGTCGGTCGCGAAACTGTATTTCGGGTACGCGACGGGGACGAACCTGTGGTTTCCGTTCGCGGTCGGTGGAACGACGGCGCTCTTCGACGAGCAGCCGACGCCGGAGACGCTCTTCGAGAAGATCCGGCAGTTCCGGCCGACGGTGCTCACGAACGTGCCGACGATGATCGGCAAGATGGTGAATCATCCCGACGCGGCGAAGCAGGATCTGTCGTGTCTACGCGTCGTGCTGTCGGCGGGGGAGTATCTGCCGCCCGCGCTTTATCAGCAGTGGAAGGAGACGTTCAAGGCGGAGGTCCTCGACGGGATCGGTTCCGCGGAGATGTTCCACATCTACATTTCGAACGGCATCGGAGACGTCAAGCAGGGGAGCCTGGGCAGGATCGTCCCCGGGTACGAAGCGAAGATCGTCAATCCGGAGACGGGGGCGGAATGCGCGGTGGGCGAGGTGGGGAGGCTGCACATCAAGGGGGACAGCGCGGGCCTGATGTACTTCGATCAGCACGAGAAGTCGAAGGAGACATTCGCCGGCGACTGGTGCTTCACGGCGGATCTCCTGCATGTCGATGCGCAGGGGTACTACTGGTACGAGGGGCGCGTAGACGACCTGTTAAAAGTTGGCGGGATCTTCGTCTCACCGATCGAGGTCGAGAACTGCCTGCTCAAGCATTCCGCTGTCGCCGAGGCGGCGGTTATCGGATGGAAGGACGAGGCGGGACTTGAGAAACCGAAGGCGTTCGTCGTGCTGAAGCCTGGCGCGCGAGCGACAGCGGAGGATCTACAAGCGCATGTGAAGGAGCGGCTCGCGCCGTATAAATACCCGCGCGTGGTCCAGTTCATCGACGCGCTGCCGAAGACGGACCGCGGCAAGATCGATCGCAAGAAGCTGAAGCAGTAGGCGGCGTCGCAACCCCACAATGCACCGTCGGAATGGGCCGCCGAGAACGCCAAGCCGGCCAAGGGGAGCTCAGGAAGAGCGGCGGATGACTGTCCATCCAGACCAGACGCGGATTAACGCCGAGTAAGCCGAGGCAACCGAGAGGACATTGGGGGGAAGCCTCACGCCCATCGAAGGCTCACCGGTTGACCGCTTGCATTTAGGAAAACGTTTTCCTTTTTATAAGCAGATGCGAGAGGAAAACGGCGGATGGAATGCCGGAACCCTGCCATGCAATGGCTTGTCTTGACACTGAGTCAGCGCTTCAGCTCGCGGAGCCGCTGTTCGACGACCGCCCTGTGGCGCCAGTTCGCGGGGGCGATCGCAAGTGTCCGCTCGTAGTCCTCGACTGCGCCGCTGACGTCCCCCTTGGCCTGCTTCGCGCCGCCGCGATTCGCGGTCGCGTCTACGTAGCGGGGATTCAGACGCAGCGCTTCGTCGTAGTCCGCGATTGCGCCGTCGACATCGTCGAGATCCAGCTTGGAGTTGCCGCGATTGAACCAGGCGATGGCGTTGGTTGCGTCCAATCGCAACGCCTCCGTGAAGTCCTCGATCGCCCCGCGTGCGTCCCCCTTCTTGCTGCGTGAGTTTCCGCGCACGACCCACGAGTCGAGGTGTTCGGGATCGCGGCGGATCGCCTCTTCGCTGTCGCGCAGCGAGCCGTCGTAGTCCCGCATCGCGTAGCGTGAAATCGCGCGATTGGTCCAGGCCTCCGCGATGGTGGGATCGAGCTCGATCGCGCGGTCGTAGTCGCGGATCGCGGCGGCGAGATCCGACATGTCGAAGTGGATGTTGCCGCGATTGATATAGAGGTCCGCGAAGGGCGAGAGCATCCGTTCCGTCGCGTCATAGTCGGCGAGCGCACCCGCGAGGTCGCCCGAGGCGCGTTTCAGGACGCCGCGCGAGAACAGATAGAGGCGGGATCTGGGCCGGAGGCGCACGGCGCGATCCATCGCGGCGAGGGATTCGCGCAAGTCGCGCCCGCTGACGGCGAGAAGCCAGTGGAAGTCCTCCTCGCCGGCCCGGTCGCGGAATTTCGCGGCGCCCGCCGTGGCGAGCCGGAGGAGATCGTCGTTTGCATCCGCCGCGTACGCCGCCATGGCGGCGGCGAGTTCCCGTTCGACGTCCTCGTCAAACGCGCTTCCGGCTGCGACGGCGGCGGACAGTTCGTGCGCGGCCTCTCTCGATAGCTGCTCGACGATGGGCCGCTTCCTGGCGCGTTCGCGCCCGCA